>JAHEQA010000019.1 GCA_019561615.1 Methanothermococcus sp. SCGC AD-155-E23 | reverse complement strand
CGTGGTTGAAAGTATGGAGGTTTTCAAGGGGAGGGATCTTCTAGGTATTGCCCATGAGTTAGGTATACTGATAACACTTATGGGCATCTTGATGTTCATCCCCTGTGTTGTAGGGTACTACTACAGGGAACCTCTGTGGTACTTCCTCTATCCCTCCCTTTTAACCATCTTAGGTGGTATCCTTATATACAGGTTTACAGAACCTGTGGAGATTGAATTGAAACATGCCATGGTGATATCTGCCCTGGCCTGGCTCCTGGCCTCCCTCATTGGAGCCCTACCCTTCTATTTAGGCATACCCTACTTCTCCTACTTAGATGGGGTATTTGAAAGTATGTCCGCCTGGACCACCACAGGCTTTACACTTGTGAAGGATGTTGAGGCACTTCCCCGTGCACTACAGTTCTGGAGAAGTCTGGAGCAGTGGATTGGGGGTATCGGGGTCCTTGTAATGGTGATCTCCATACTTTCAAAAACTGGAGTCTCCGCCTACTACAGGGCCGAGGCCAGGGAGGAGAAGATCCTTCCAAGTACTGTCAATACTGCGAGAAAGATATGGCAGATCTATATCCTCTATACCTTAATTGGAATAAGTCTCCTATACCTTGCAGGGCTACCTATATGGGATGCCATAAACCTATGTATGTGTGGTATCTCAACTGGAGGGATGAGTATAAAGAATGCCAGTTTCCCCTACAACAACCTGGCAAAGGTTGTAATGATCTCCATAATGCTGGTAGGGGGGATCATCTCCTTTGCAGTACATCACAGGATACTCACTGGTAGATGGACAGAGGATATTCAAACTAAGGTGGGCCTCACTGTAGTACTTATAGCCTCTATAGTAGTTATGCTCTCCTCAGGTATTGACTTTATAGACGCCCTATTTACAGTGGTCTCTGCCATAACAAGTACTGGCTATTCCACGGTAAGTATTCCCCATCTCAGTGACCTCTCCCTCTTTATCATAGTACTCCTTATGATGGTGGGAGGTTCCACTGGAACTACAACTGGAGGGATAAAACTTATTAGGGTTATAGTAATACTGAAGAGTTTATACTACCATATCCAGAGGGCTTTACTTCCACCTAACGCACATATATGTAGGAGGATAGGAAAAAACATCCTATCCCAGGATCTCCTCGTTGACGCCTCCCTTATAGCTTTTGCCTATCTTATCCACTACGGTATAACCACCCTCATCCTC
>JAHEQA010000018.1 GCA_019561615.1 Methanothermococcus sp. SCGC AD-155-E23 | reverse complement strand
GTTTCTTTGCCAGGAGGATGGAGGGGACGTTACCACATCCCAGAAGTGTAGAGTGACATATCCTATCTGCCTGTTCCTTTATCCTTTCAATTATTCTCTTCTCACTGTGGCCTATACAGGGGGATGTAACGGTTGTGATATTGAGACAGTGAATTGCTTCCTCTCCCCCTACTATGACGCCGAGCAGTACAACGTCTTTCTCACCTGGAATCCTAGAGAGGCAGATATACTACTTGTAAGTGGCTGTGTTACCAGGGTTATGAAGGAACCCCTGAAGAAGATATACGAAAGTATTCCAGAGACAAAGGCTGTAGTTTCCATAGGTTGCTGTGCCCTGATGGGAGGGGTTTATGGAAATATAGGAGGTTATCTAGGTACTTCAGAGTTTATAGAGGGTCCTGTGGATAGGATTATTCCCGTGGATGTCAAGGTACCTGGATGTCCACCTAGACCTGAGGATATTATAGGAGGTATAATGAGGGCTGTTCCAAAGATATTGAAAGGATAGTGAAGAAGGTGTATCCATGACACTTATGGAATGTATACTCTCTGTAGTAGGTATTCCCCTTATAGCCTTTGCAGTCTCCACAGTGATCCCTGGAGTACAGAGGAAGGTTCAGGCAAGGATTCAGAGGAGGATAGGCCCCTCTATCCTAACACCTGGTCTATGGGCACTCTTTAAATTTCTGGCAAAGGAGGTAAAGAGACCCTTCAGTGAGATGCCTAGGTTGTACAACTTATTAACAGTACTTGGTTTCCTAGTACTGTGGGTTATCCTGGCCTCCACTACAGTACCCTCTATACATGTGGTTTCCAACATAGTATTTATCACAGGTCTCCTGAAGGTCAAGGAGATGATATACCTTATCATGGGATCCCTTAGTAACTCCATCATGGGAGTTAGGATGCCTATCCCAGATATCTGTAAAGGTAGTGGTTTTAGAGAGGTGTTAAGACTCTCCCTTGAGCAACTTGGAGCACTTAGGGCCTATAAGTTAATTACTGTGGGATCCTTCCCCCTCTACATAGGTCTAGCACTTCCCTTTATCGCCAGGAGGAGTATATTCCTGGAAAGTGTAGTTGGAGGTAACTTCTCTTTACCCTTCCAGGTATCTTTGGAGCCATAGCATACTTTATTGGCTACCTTGTACTAACAGGGGAGTACCCCTTCTCCATAATGCATACAAAGGCTGACGTTATTGAAGGTCCTACCTTGGAGTACTCTGGAAGGTACAGGGCCCTATACCTCTCCTTCAAGGAGTTACTGATGATAACACTAGGTAGTCTATTTGCAACACTCTACCTGGGGATATACCCTGATGTGAACAATCCTATAACCATCGTTATAAACTTTGGGGTAGCAGTTATACTCTCTATTTTAAGTAGTATCCTTGGAGCCTACTCGCCGGTGCTAACCTTCAGACAGATATACCCTATATCCCTGTACACTACAGCAGTTGGATTTGTTGGAGTTTTACTTACACTTTTAAGAATCTAAATTATAAGGGTGAAAGTTATGAGAAGAAATTACACCCCTGAAGAACTTGCCCAATG
>JAHEQA010000017.1 GCA_019561615.1 Methanothermococcus sp. SCGC AD-155-E23 | reverse complement strand
AAGTGAGGCGTAATTTACAGCCCTGGAGACAGCCAGAGGCCTCCTAGCCCACCAGATGTGNAGGGTAGAGATATNCCCATGCCTGATGTTCTTCTCCCTGGCGGAGATCTCCCCTACCTCCCTGATAGGGAATGTCTTCTCGATGAATCTTTTATCACCCATGGTATCACAGAAGCCCTTTAGTTATAACCTCCACACCATTTTCCGTCAATAACACAGTATGTTCAGCCTGGGTAACTATCCCCCTCTTCTTCTCAATAAGTACTGGATAGGCGTATATACATCCTGAAATTACTAAGTTCCTAAGGGCAGACCTGTACTTCACATCCTCCTTCAATATCCACCTCTCGGAAAAAGGTAGATGGGGATATCTACTCTCTATAACTCTTAACAACTTCCTGGCAAGGGGTAGTCTAAGAGGCCTTACCCTAAGGAATTTAAATATATACCTCTCACTGCCGTCTACAACCTGTCCAGCACCCTCTGTAGCGAAGGGCTCTATTGCCACAATATCTCCAACATCGATGTACTCTTTGGAACTTTCCCTTACATTGGGAATATTTACCCCGGAGTGCAGTAGATACCTCTCCATCACATGGCCAGAGAGGTTGGATATAGGTTTATACCCATAGCTCTCAATAACCTCCTGGATAATAGCCCCAATTTCCCCTACCTCCATGGGAGGCACTATCTCCTTAATGGCAGATTTAAGGGCATCCTCAGCTGCCCTCTTTAGATCCCCGTAGGATCCTGAGAGATCTACAGTCACTGCACCATCTGCAATATAACCATCTACATGGACCCCAATATCCAACTTTACAACATCCCCCTCTGAAAACACCTTCTCATCCTTATAACATGGGGAGTAGTGGGCTGCAACCTCATTTATAGAGATATTACATGGAAAGGCGATACCTCCCCCAAGTTCCACTATTCTACTCTCAACGTACTCTGCAACCTCTAAAAGTTTCACACCTGGTTTTACAAGTTTTACAGCCTCCTTCATCACCTTGACATGGATATCTCCAGCCTTCTTTAACTTCTCCATCTTCTCCTCTAAGTTATCCATGATATCCCAACTTCTATCTCCTCTTTACCACTATGGTCAGTATATCCCCATCCTCCAGGACGTGGTTGAGACCTACCCTCTGACCAGGATGTTTGGCAGACCTCCCCCAGACCTGGGCGTATCTAAAGTTCTTGACAAAGTCCCTGTGAAGCCTGTTACATACGTCCTCAACTGTAGAGTTCTTCAGAAGTACTAGAGGCTCATCGAGATCAGGCTTCTTACCCTGAGGTTTTAGATAAACCTTGATAAACCCCAAGGTGTTGTAGATCATCTCCTTTAACTCCTCCAGGTTTATACCCTTGTAACCAGATACCAGGACGTGGCGCCTGCCCTTTAACTTCTCCTTAATCCTCCTAATAAGTTCCTCATCTGCCAGGTCTATCTTGTTAACCACTACTATGGAGGGGACGTATACCCTGTTCCCACTGATAACATCTATAAGTTGATCCACTGTAATGTCCTCCCTTATTACCACATCTGCATTGTGGATCTTGTGCTCCTGGAGTACAGCCCTTATGGTCTCCTCGTCTATCTTTGTCAGAGGTACAGTGGCGTTTATAGTGATCCCTCCCCTATCCTTTTTCACTATCTTTACATCTGGAGGTTTCTCATCTAACCTTATACCTACGTTGTAAAGCTCCCTCTCCAGTACAGGCAGGTGGTCAAGGGTAAAGACATCCACTACCAGGAGTATAAGATCTGCACTTCTAACGGCAGAGAGTACCTCACTACCCCTACCCTTTCCCATGGAGGCCCCTGCTATAATACCAGGGGCATCTAACACCTGTATCCTTGCACCCTTGTACTCCAGGATACCTGGTACTATGGTTAAGGTAGTAAAGGCGTAGGCCCCTACCTCTGACTTTGCATTGGTAAGTTTATTTAAGAGGGTGGATTTACCAACTGAGGGAAACCCCACAAAGGCCACTGTAGCATCACCAGTTTTCTTAACCGCATAGGAGTATCCAGAACTTCCACCCCTTGGCTTCTGCTGTAACTCCCTCAACCTGGCAAGTCTCGCCTTGAGTATACCTATGTGCTTCTGGGTAGCCTTGTTGTACTTAGTCCTCCTTAATTCCTCCTCTATCTTCCTTATCTCCTCCTCAATCCCCATAAGGATCACCCTCTCCTCTTGTAAATTCTTCCCACCTTTAAAATTATGAAAATCATTATTAAAAAGTTAAAAACCCCTATCAAAAGTTATATATATTGCCTTTCCTATAGGATAACATTATTCCTGTGGGATATCTAGGGGAAGAGGATGTATAAAAAACTAGATGTGATTGAACGTGCCATCCTTCTAAACCCTAAATACATAAAGATATTCCGTAACAAGTTGAAGATAACCCAGTCTAAACTTGCAGAGGAGAGTGGAGTTAGTCAGTCCCACCTAAGTATGCTGGAAAAGGGGAAGAGGAAGGCAACTAAATCCCACGCTGCAGCAATAACCCTGGGACTTCTAAAGTGTAGTGATATCTGGGATAAGGAGGACCCCATAGACTATCTCCTAGATGTCCTCTCCCTGACAAAGTTGGAATCCACCATTGTGAAATTTGTGAAGGAGATCAACGAGGGTGACAACACCTATAAGAGGTATATCCAGGGTTACCCTGTTTTCGTGGTAGACAGGAGTTCCTTCCAGGACTACCTGAAGAGGAACCTCAAGGTAATATCTATAAAGGATGTGAAGTTTTTAAGGGGTAGGATGGTGGTGGAGGGGATGTACTCTGACAACCGAGAGGTAACTATCTCCCTGGACTACAGGGATATAGAGAGGTTGGAGGGTAAGATATCTGAGACTATTGGGAAGAAGGTGGTGATCCAGATATTCCCAAGGGAGAAGATACCCCCGATCTATGCCCTTGACGNTGACGGGATGGTGATAAACTGTTGGTAGGTGGTAAGTTGGAGTATCTCTACTACATCCTCTCAGTGGTGACCTCCCTAGTTGTTGGACTTGTTATAGGCTTACCTGTAAAGGTAGATATTAACTCCTTCAAGGGCAATCTATTTTTTCCCACTGTATTTATAGCCCTGGGGCTGGCAGCTGTAACGGATTTTTTATTTACCTTGAACCTAGTTTTTTCTATCTTGGTAGGTGTAGTCTCATCCCTATTTTCCAAGTACGTGGATGTTATATTCCCAGGTGTAAGTTATGGATGTTAATTGGATGGATTTTATAAAACTGTTGATAAGTACTGGAGTATGTTGGACAAACTTTGTACTGGTGGATACCTACTTTGGACTACCTAGGAGGCCTGGGGTCTCTGGGGCTGAGGTAATTGGAAAGACCTTGGAGAGGATGGGGGGCGATATTAACGGGGGATACTTTATGGGTAATATTGTATGCTCTCCAGATGCCTCTGCAGGCACCTTGATGGCCAGTATATTTTACTACCTTCTGGGGTTTAAGGGAGGTCTTATTGCGACACTTCTCATATTTATAGGTAACAGGTTGTGTAACGATCCTGGCTATGCAGGCACCCTTGGAACCTTCAGTGCAACAGTACTTATACATCTCCTCAGTAGTTTTATCGAGCCTAAATACTTCATTGGGGGCATGGTAATGGCCATCTTCACAATCCAGGGTCTCTACCATGTGGGGGCCTCCAAGGTTTTAGGCTACATAGGAAGGAAGTTAGGGATGATATAGATGGATACCCTGGTACTGTTGATAGGTGTTATATCCTTTGTTGTTGGGTTGAGGGTGTTCCTGACCAGGAACAGGGTACAGAGGTTACTCTACCTCTGCTGCCTAAATTTTGCCATAGCTGCACTTATTGCCCTTTACATTAAAAGTCCCATGGGCGGGGTTGCGGCGGCAGTTTACTTCATAGGATCTACCCTCTCCAGTAACGCCATAGCCCATACCATTGGGAAGGTTCAGAGACTTGAAGGTAGAGGTTGACGGTGGTACTGTGGAAATACTTCCCCTAGTCTCCATCTTCTGCATAGTTATGGGGTGTATCGGTGTTATCCTGAATACAGACTACCTGGATAAGATAATTATGCTGGAGTTTTTGACAGGGGGTTTAATTGGCCTTATAGTTTCCTTCTACTACCTGGATGTGGCAATCCTCACCTCTATAATGGAGCCAGTAAGTACCGTCATACTACTCCTTGGATCTCTAAAGTATCTCTACCTTAAGAGGTCCAAGAAGAGGTATAGCTCAAAACTGCCCATACTTGTAAAGTAGGGATAGGATGGATATAGTGGTATCTACCCTCTACCTGGGATACTTCCTGCTTATATTTGGAACCCTAGGTGTTATTTTGGGGCCTGAGACCAGGGATCCCCTTGTAAGGTTTCTAAATGTAGAGATTCCTACGATAGGTGTAATGCTGATATTCCTCGCCTACAATCACACCTTGGCACTTATGACCTATATTGCCATAAACTCACTTATAGTCCTGGTGTTTATAAGGGCTATAATTAGAAAGGAGGAGTTGGAGGCCTAGTTATGGATATTGGAAGACTGTGGAATTACATCTCAAGACCAGATATTGTACCTAGATTGTTTGCAGTATTTCTATGTTTAATAATGATAATTGAGTTCTTCGTACCTACCTCCTACAACGAGGATCAGTTGTATCCAAAGTATCCTCCTCAGAGTCAGGTCTTTAAATCCTCTCTCGCGCCCTATGACAGGGGAGGAGTGCCTCTGAAGATACCTGCAGATATTAAGACACAGTATCCCCAATTTGAGCCTATAAGAGGTAGAATAACTGCCTACCTTACCCCCCCAGCTATCTGGCTCTCTGAGAGGACTCCCTACTTTGGAACTACCATAGTGTCAACTCCAGGGGGAATATTAGATGAGATACTCTACTATACAAGGGGTTTGGATACTATACTGGAGTCCCTAACACTCCTGGTATCCTTCATGATCTTCAGCTGGGTGTACCTCCACAGGGATTAAGGTGGAATGAATGGATGTTGTTCAACATATGTTTAATTACTCCGTCTTTGCAGGTTTTGTGGTGGGTATACTCTCCCTTATTGCAATAGGCTATCAGCGCTCCGATATACACCTCCTTATTTTAACCGATGTTGTAGAGTGTGCCATGTTGGTTATTATAGCAGCCCTTGGTACAGATCTTGCCGAGGCCCTTATTCTCCCTGGTCTAGTTGTAGGGTTGGCAGAATTTTTAGCAGTCTCAGAGATTTTAATACAGAGGTGTAAGTTAAGGAAGAAGGAAAGGGAGAAGAAGACACCAAAGTTATTTGAGGAGTTCTTAGTTGTGGAAGAGCCTAAGGTAGAGGTGGATATAGAGCATCCCAGGATGGAGATCCTCTACAGTGCCTCAAGGTTTATAAGTCTTATACTGGTTATCTACGGGGCCTTCTTAACAGGTTTTACAGGAGGGGCTGTAATGTCCGTTGGTCTACTGTTCTACCTTCTCTCCCAGGGTATAGTTAGTAGGGGAATATCCTCAGAGGATATAAAGGATTTCTGGGAGGCTGTTGCTGGATTCTCAGGTATTATGTGGGCCCTATGGATCATCCTGGGATTTATTGGATTCTACCTCTTTCCAGAGCACTATGTAACCTTCCTCCTTATAGCTGGAGGTGCCTTGGCACTTAAGGTAGGCTCCAAACTTGGATTAATAGGAGATCTCAAGCTCTAGGTGGTAGGATGTTCCTTAACATTACCTCTGTGGCCGGGGAGTTCTACGGCTACATCCCCTTTGGAGATATTGTACTCTACGTTACAGAGTTCTCTGCAATATCCTTTGTAATAGCCCTCTTCTTCACCTTAGTGGTCTACTTTACAAAACCTGAGAAGCAGTTGGAGTCACAGATAGGAGGTTTTGACAAACTTAACTACGTGTCACTGGAGGAGTTGAAGATAAGGAGGTTAATGGCTATCCTCTGTGGCATATGTACAGCCTTTGCCATGCTCACAGGGGATCTCTTCAACTACGCCCTCTTCCTTGCAGTGATAGGTATAACCAATATAGGTATTGTCTCGGCAGTTAAAAAGGAGTGGGTACTCAATGCAGCCTATTACTACGGAATAATAGCCATGATATCCACCCTCCCCCTCTTTGGAGGAGCTGCCCTCATACTGGCTAAAACTGGAACCCTCTCCATACTGGAGTTGGCAGGGAAGCACCAGGATCTACTATTTCAGAAGATGCTCTATGCAGCAGGTATGGTTGGGGAGACAGGGGTTGCCCCCTTCTATGCAGCAAAGGCCGAGATGTTCAGAGCTCCTGGAGCACCCTATATCCTTATGATACATCTATCCTCCCTACTTATAGTTATAAGAACTGCAGAGATTCTACTTACCATTTAAAGGGGATTCTATGACACCTGAGAGAAAAAGTGGGATGTTGGCCCTTATCATTGGAATCCTGGGATTTCTCTATATTCTAATATTTCCTAAAAGTGTACTGGTGGTATATCTAGGTACTGCCCTCTTTACCCCCTTTATCCTCTATGGAATAGGGATAATGTTTATCCCTAAAACTAGAAGGAGAAAGGAAGGTCTCCTTCCCTTCAGAGGGTGGTGATATGGAACTGTATAACCTGAAGTATGTGATGGATGCCCTGGCCTACAGCCTATACGCCTTCCTGGTGGGAGGTCTCCTCTTAGGGTTACATAGGAAGATAGTGGCTAGGATCCAGGGGAGACCTGGTCCCCCAATCCTCCAATATATCCTTCACACCCTGAAGTTCTACTTCAAGGAGATAACCTTTCCCATTACCGCTGGAAATCCCCTCTACCTCCTTATAGCCCTGATGAGTATCACAGTATGGATGTCCGCCCTCTACCTTGGAGTGGTATTTAACACCTCCCTTCTCATACTTATGGGTCTCTACGTACTTCAGAAGATAGTGGAGCATGGCTGTGGTCTCAGTAGTGGGTCCCCCTATGGAAAGTTGGGAGGTGTAAGAAGTGTATTCTCCGCCGCTGCAGAGGTACCACTATTTACAGTAATGGGTATAATATACCTACTAACTAAGTCCCTGATAATAGAGGACATTATAAGATACCAGGAGATCCATGGACCTATTATCTTCCAACTACCCTTTGCAGCCTTTGCATTCTTTGTACTTCTCCTCTCAAAAGCCCCAAATAGCCCCTTTGCCATAGTGAAGGATAAGAGTATAGTCAGTGGGTACTTAACAGAGCACTTCGGTATCCTGGAATCCCTTATAATGATAGCAGATGGGATAGCCTGGTTCGTCCTCCTCTGGATATTTCTAGCAGTATTTATAGGTCCCCTGGTAGTCTCCGATCCCCTGATGACACTACTGGGGATGGTAGTTCTAACCTCTCTCATATCCCTAATATGTGCCCTCACCCCCCTACTAACACCAAACCACTCCGTTATGATCCAGATACTTATAAGTGCCCTCGCCCTTGTAGACCTACTACATAGGATCTTTATGGGATAATAGGTGGAATTGTGACAGAGAAGAGATATCTAGACTACCTCCTTATCTCTACCCTTATCCTCCTTATGATTGTAGTATCTGTAAACCTAATCCAGGTCAGGATACTTCACCTTATAGTACTTATAATAGGGATAATTCTCACAGTGCTCCTTCTAAGGTTTAGATATAGATCCCTCTCTAAGTTGATGGAAACCCTGGAGTTGCTCTTCATGATGTTGGTACTTCTAGGTATACTCTACCTGGGGTATAGGATGTACAGTATCCACTCCCCGGGGATACTCTAAGGTGATGCCATGGAAGAGGTGCCCTATCACCTACTCTGTTGTATAGCCTCTCTAGTTATAGGGGGATTTCTAGGGTTGACCTACAGTTACAACAGATACCTGAAGCCCTACGTGGAGAGATGTATAGATAGATGGGCACTACTCTCGGCAATACTTGGAGGGGTGCTCTTCTCCCTCCCCCTACCCTACGGTATAAACTACCCCCTCTCCCTCTTCCTCCTAGGTGTACCCTTTGGCATGAGGCCAGGATACGGGAGGATTGAATTGATTACAGGGGTATCCATCGCCATCCTGGGCTATCTAATTAGAGGCCTAATAGGTAGATAGTATGGAGCTAGAGATGGAGAAGGTATACTATAAGAGTATCCTGAGGCAGAAGTACAACATTGTTAAAAACAGGTATGTCATGGAGGAGGTTATTGTACCTATTGCAAAGGTGTTGGGGCTCTCCCTGGAGGAGGTTGTAGAGTTGTTTGTAAGGGAGTACGACGGCGCTGACCTCTATGAGAGTCATGCATTTGCCGAGCAGGCGAGGATGGCATGTCTAGGTAGAAAGGTGGACATAGATCTAGGGCTGTGCTGGATATGTGACTTCTACAGGTTAATCTCCAAGAAAGAGGGGGACCTAATAAGGAAGAAGGTAGTGGAGGATGTGCTACTAAACAACGTCCCCTACAAAGAGGCTTTAAAGAGGGGGAGGGAGTTGCTCCTGAAACTACTAAAAAGTAGGGAACAGGAGGTAGTATGATCAAGGAGTTTTTCAGAAAGAGGTCCATACATGCATGTGTGGTAAATACAGGGGGATGTAACGGATGTGACATAGAGATACTAACCTTGATAGCTTCCAGGTACGACATTGAACAGTACGGTATATACATCCATAACAATCCAAGGGAGGCCGACCTGTTGATAGTAACTGGACCTGTCACCCTCCCCTGGAAGGATAGATTGAAGGAGTTGTATGAGAAAACCCCAGAACCTAAGGTAGTCATAGCTGTTGGAGCCTGTGCCCTCAGCTGCGGTATATTTAAAGAGGGACATGTATGTGGTCCAGTGGATAGGATTATTCCAGTGGATGGGGTAATACCTGGATGTCCCCCAAGACCAGCCCAGATAATAGAGGCCATACTCAAGGTAGTTCCAACATCTATTGCCGAGAGGGAGAAGGTGATTAAAGAAGAGATCTCTCAATAATTATAATTGGGATAATTATGAACGTAATACCTATAGGACCTATAAATCCTATCTTTAAAGAGCCTATTCGTATAAAGCTCATTGTGGAGGGGGAGGTGGTACTTGGGGCAGAGATAGAGATGGGTTATGTACATAGAGGTATCGAGAGGATAATGGAGGGGAAGCACTATCTAAAGGGGGTTCACCTGGCTGAGAGGGTATGTGGCATCTGCTCCTACATCCATACCCAGACATTTGTAGAGTGTATCGAGAAAATATCAGATATAGAGGTGCCAGATAAGGCTAGATATCTAAGAGTCATAGTTACAGAGCTTGAAAGGCTACAAAGTCACCTACTGGCTGTCTCCATGTATGGGATGGCCATTGAACATGAGACCCTTGGTATCTGGTGTTTAAATATAAGGGAGAGGGTGATGGACCTCCTGGAGACTATCACGGGGAACAGGATAAACATGGGCTATAACGTAGTTGGTGGAGTTAGACAGGATATAAACAGGGAGATGTTGGAGAGCATCTACAGTACCCTGGATTCCCTGGAGGAAGATGTGAAAGATATAATGGAGATCTTCAAAAAGGGGCCCCTAATAAGTTTAAGGAGTAAGGGTATAGGTGTTATTGGATACAGGGAGATAATGAAGACCAGGGCTGTTGGACCTGTGGCCAGGGCCTCTGCACTACCTGAGAGTGACTGGAGACTTAGACATCCCACCTATAAAGAGTTAGACTTTAAACCTGTATGGACTGAGGAGGGGGACAACTACGCCAGGAGTTTAGTGAGGTTGAAGGAGATATTTACAAGTATTGAGTTGTTGAGGAGGGCACTTGAACTCTACGAGGAGAGTGGTGGAATGGTGAGGAAGAAGGTAGATATAAAGGGTGGAGCTGGGGAGTGGAGAAACGAGGCCCACAGGGGGGAGGTTACCTACAAGATCTCCATAACAGATGGTGGCATAATAAAGAGGATACTTATCAGGTCTCCCACAGTGATGAACCTCTCAGCCTATAAGTACATGTTGAAAACCTGTCCAACAGTCTCAGATGCTGTTGCAACCTATGTCTCCATAGACCCCTGTGTCTCCTGTACAGAGAGGAGTATAGTGTTACTGGACAGGAGGACTGGAGAGGTAAAACCCTACTTCAAATAGGATGTGAAATTATGGCCTCCACACTGTGGTACCTCTACATACTTACAAAGAAGAGGTTTATCAAAAGGTTCCTCTGGGCAAAGACAGATAGGGAGTATACCATACCTCCAAAGAGGTTCAGGAAGATCCCCCCTGTTGTGGAGTACCCAGAGAGATGTATAAGCTGTGGAGCCTGTGAGGGCTCCTGCCCCTCCTCTGCCATAGAGATGGTGTACTTCCAAGATCACAACAAGAAACTACCTAGGATAGATGTTGGAGCCTGTATAGGTTGTGGGAACTGTGTAGAGTCCTGTCCAACTAAGGTACTGGAGATTGGAAACTTAAGGGAGGAGACCTTAAGCCTCCCCTGGAACGTCCCCAAGTACAGGTACTTCGTAATAGACCAGGAGTTATGTGTAAACTGTGGCTCCTGTAAAGGTGTCTGCCCAGTGGACGCCATTGACTACGATGGAGATAGTTACAGGATAGATGTAAACAGATGTATAGGATGTGAGAGATGTGTAGAGGCGTGCCCTGTACTAGACGCCATAAGGATCTACGACGAGGAAGTACTGAAGGAGAAGTTCAACAGATGTTTCGAGATAAAGTTTAAGAGGATGGTTAAGGAGGAGGAGAGAGGTGAGGTGATTCCAGAGGTTCCAAGGATTGTAATAAGTCTATGTATAAGGTGTGGGAACTGTGTAGACGTATGTCCAGGAGAGATAGACTTGAAGGACTATAAGGTTGTGGAATGTACAAGGTGTGGCAGGTGTATAGAGGTCTGCCCCACAGGTGCAATGAGGATAGGGGAGGTCTCAAGGGTATCCAAGATAAAGGATAGGTGTTACATCATAGAGGAGGACAGGTGTATAGGTTGTAGGATATGTTACAGGGTATGTAGTGTAGGGGCAATAGATATCTCCTGGGATACAAGGTTGCCCTATATAAATCCTGAGAGGTGTGTTAGATGTGGGGTGTGCTACAGGGAGTGTCCAGTTGAAGCCATATCCCTCACCGATACAGAGAGCTCCCTGAAACTCTACAGACTTAGGAAGGTTAGGGATTACTTCGAGTCTATGGTTAGTAAGGACTTAGACGAGATCTCCAGAAAGTATGTCCAGTTGAAAAGTGATCTCTTGGAGTTTGCCCAGGGGAAGGTAGAAGAGGCTCTTAAGAGAATAGTAGATGAAAAAATGAAAAAGGATGATTCCAATGCCCTTTGAGATGCTACCCCTGAAGGATATTATTAATAAGTACTTTGAGGGGGACTCTGTAGAGGTAAGTTTAGAGGATAAAGTGGTAAGAAAGAGTATAGTGATAGATCCTGAGAGATGTGTATCCTGTGGACTATGTGTGGAGGCCTGTCCCTTGGGGGTTATTGACTCTACCACCCCCTATCCAGAGATAGACGTTGACAGATGTGTCTACTGTGGTCAGTGTGTGGAGGCCTGCCCCCTCCATGCAGTGGAGATCATCCACCTCCTTGGGAAGGTTGTAAAGAACTACCTTATTGTATACAGGGTGAGGAGAAATAAAAAACTCCTGTATAACAGGAAGAGATGTATAATGTGCCTGGTATGTAAGAAGAACTGTCCCTTTGGAGCTATTTATGTGGAGGAGGAGGGAATTAAATTTGACATGGAGAGGTGCACCCTCTGTGGTTACTGTGGATATCTCTGTCCCTGTGGTGCTATAGATTTTGAGGTAGAGTAGTATGGAACACATCTCCAAATACATCCTGGAGTACATCAAAGATAGAAAGGGCCATCTTGAAAATACCCATGTGGTGGAGGTGGGGGTAGGACACTACCTCAAGGTGGCAAAGACCCTCAGAGACCATGGCCTAGATGTTACAGTTATAGATGTTAAGAGGGATGTTGTAGAGAGGGCGAGGAGGGAGGGTCTCAAGGGACAGTTAGATGATATCTTCAACCCCAGGTTAAAAATATACAGGTACGCCGATCTCCTTTACTCCATAAGACCTCCAAGGGATCTCCAGTATCAACTTCTAAGACTCTCCAGGGAATACAGGGTACCCCTGATAGTAAGACCCCTCTCAGGTGAGTTTCCAGTGGAGGGTTTAAAGTTGATCAACTACAGGGGCGAGGTGCTCTACCTCCATGATTAGCGTAATCTTTATATAATAGTTGGCAAATAGTAGGTTTGCTTTAATTTTATCCTTTTAAAGTATTTTTAAACACTTCATTTTTTTATACCTACTATTTTAAAAGTAGTTATCTAGAGGAGGAGGCTATAATATGGACAGAGAAAAGATATTGAAGGCAGTGAAGGAGGCCCGTGCCCGTGCCAAGCCACGTAACTTCACACAGTCTGTAGAGCTAATAGTAAATTTGAAGGAGTTGGACCTTACAAAGCCAGAGAACAGGTTGAAGGAACAGGTTGTACTACCCCATGGAAGAGGTAAGGAGGCAAAGATAGCAGTTATAGCCAAGGGTGACCTAGCTGCACAGGCCGAGGAGCTGGGCCTCACAGTAATAAGAGAGGAGGATTTAGAGAGGCTGGGAAGGGATAAAAAACTTGCAAAGAAGATAGCCAATGAGCACGACTTCTTCATAGCCCAGGCAGATATGATGCCCCTTGTAGGTAGGTTACTAGGTCCTATCCTGGGACCAAGGGGGAAGATGCCTCAACCTGTACCACCAACTGCCAATTTAAAGCCCCTGGTAGAGAAACTTAAAAAGACTGTAGTTATAAACACCAGGGATAAGCCCTTCTTCAAGACCCTGGTAGGTAATGAAAAGATGAGTGATGAGGAGTTAGCCGATAACATAGAGGCGGTTTTAAGTGTACTACCTAAGAAGTACGAGAAGGGGCTCTATCACGTTAAAAGTGCCTACGTTAAATTAACCATGGGGCCGGCGGTCCCAATAGAAAAATAGGGGGATAGAAATGTCTGCAGTGGGAGCTAAACATGTTGCCCCTTGGAAGATAGAGGAGGTAAACAGGTTAAAAAAATTACTTAAAGAGGGTAAGGTTGTGGCCCTGGCAGATCTTATGGATGTACCTGCCAGGCAACTCCAGGAGATCAGGGACAAGATAAGAGGGAAGATGATACTTAGGATGTCCAGGAACACCCTTATAGAGAGGGCTATTAAGGAGGTTGCAAAGGAGACCAACAATCCAGAGTTTGCCAAGCTGGCTGACTATATAGAGAGGGGGGCTGCCATCATAGTTACAGATATGAACCCCTTTAAACTCTACAAGACCCTGGAGGAGAGTAAGACCCCTGCACCTATAAGGGGAGGTGCTATCGCCCCCTGTGATATAGTTGTAGAGAAGGGTTCTACAGGGATGCCTCCAGGGCCGTTCCTGGGGGAGTTGAAAAGTGTGGGAATACCAGCAGCTATTGAAAAGGGTAAGATAGTAATAAAGGAGGATACAGTAGTAGTTAAGGCTGGAGAGGTAGTACCCCATAAAGTTGCAGTGGTTCTAGCCACCCTAGGTGTAAAGCCAGTTAAGGTAGGTATAGACCTCCTGGCAGCCTATGAGGATGGGGTTATATACACACCTGATGTACTGAAGATTGATGAGGAGAAGATCATCGAGGATATCCAGAAGGCCTATATGAATGCCTTTACCCTCTCAGTTGAGGCAGTTATTCCAACCCCAGAGACCATTGGAACCATACTCCAGAGGGCCTTTAACAACGCTAGAACCCTGTCCATCGAAAGTGCATACCCAACAAAGGAGACCATTGGAGATATACTTGCCAGGGCCTACTCCCATATGCTCGCCCTTGCATCAGTACTTAGTGAAGATGCCCTAGATGAGGAGTTAAAGGAGTTAATCTCCTCAACCTCAACTACCCAGAAGGTAGAAGAGGAGAAGAAAGAGGAGGAGAAAAAGGAAGAGGAGAAGAAGGATGAAGAAATGCCAGCTGCAGTAGGTTTAGGCCTACTCTTCTAATAGAAAACATTATATAGAAAAAAACTGGTGTAAATAGAGAACAAATCTTTGGAGGTGTATAAAGATGGAATACATATACGCTGCCCTGATACTTCACTCAGTAGGTAAGGAGATCACAGAGGATGGTATAAAGTCCATACTCTCTGCAGCAGGAGTAGAGGTAGATGAAGCAAGGGTCAAGGCCCTAGTAACAGCGTTGGAGGGTATAGACATCGACGAAGTACTTGAGAAGGCTACTGTAGCACCTGTTGCTGCACCTGCTCCAGCACCTGAGGCTGAAGAGAAGAAGGAAGAGAAGAAAGAGGAGAAGAAGAAGGAAGAGGAGAAGAAGGAGGACGCTGCAATGGCAGCAGCTGCAGGGCTTGGAGCCCTCTTCATGTAAAACCTCTATTTTTTATCACCTGTTATATCCATATATCCAAATATACCACAAAAAATAATATAAATATATCGTGCTCTTTTTATATATATACTAAAAATTTTGTCTCAGGTGGAATTGTGAAACCTAAGATAAACATTGTAAACGTTGTAGTGTCCACCAAGATAGGGGATGACATAGACCTGGAACGTGTTGCAGATGTGCTAGAGAATGCTGAGTATGAACCTGAGCAATTTCCAGGTCTAGTATGTAGGTTAAAGGAACCTAGGGTAGCACTGTTGATATTCAGAAGTGGGAAGTTAAACTGTACAGGGGCTAAAAGTAAGGAGGAGGCTGAGGTTGCTATAAAAAAGGTTATAAAACAGTTGAAGGAGGCAGGTTTCGACATTGATGAGAATCCAGAGATTAAGGTACAGAATATGGTTGCCACAGCTGAGTTAGGTATTGAACCTAACTTGGACAAGATATCCACCCTAGATGGAGCTGAGTATGAACCTGAGCAATTTCCAGGTCTAGTCTACAGGATGAAGGATCCCAAGGTTGTAGTACTTATATTTGGAAGTGGGAAGATCGTCATTACAGGTTTGAAGAGGGAGGAGGACGCCTACAGAGCCCTAGAGAATGTCCTGAAGATGTTAAAGGAGATAGAAGAGATTAGATGTGATAGTGGTAGTGGATTACAACGCAGGTAATCTAAGAAGCATTGTAAAGGCTCTTGAGATATACGCTGGAAGGGAGAATGTTAAAATCTCCAGGGATCCTGAGGAGATACTAAGTGGAGATAAGATTGTATTCCCAGGTGTTGGAAACTTCAAAAGTGCCGTAGTAAATCTATCTAGAAGATACTATGGGATCTCACTGAGGGAGGCCCTACTTGAAAGTATTGAGAATAAGGTACCCTTCCTAGGTATATGTCTAGGTATGCATCTACTTATGGAGAGTAGTGAGGAGGGAGGAGACCTAGAGGGTTTAGGTGTAGTAGAGGGTAAGGTTATAAGATTTAGAGGTGTGGATAAGATACCCCATATGGGTTGGAATAACGTAGAGTTGTTAAGGGATACTCCTCTATTTGAGGGTGTTGGGAACAAGCAGTACTTCTACTTTGTACACTCCTACCATGTAAAACCCCTGGATGACAGTGTTGTAGTAGGTGTTTCTGAGTACGGTTATAGGTTTCCCTGTGTTATCCAGAGGGATAACATATATGGAACCCAGTTCCACCCAGAGAAAAGTAGTAAAATAGGTTTAAAGTTGATAGAGAACTTCCTGGAGTTGATCTGACAACAAAAAAATATTTAAATAATAAGGCTATAACTAATTTGTCCCATTCTGGAAAAATAGGGGTAGGTGATAGATTGGGGAGAGTTAGACAGGCCTTTATAAAGAGGGCTGGTAACGAGCTTATAGAGAAGTTTGGAGATAGGTTTACAACAGACTTCGATACAAATAAAAAGATCGTCGAGGAGGTAGCCCTCATATCCACTAAGAGGTTGAGAAACAGGATTGCAGGGTATATCACCTCCAAGATAAAAAAGTTGAAAAAATAATAGACCCTGGAGATGATTTTTTATGGAGGGGGTATTTCCTGCGATAGTAACCCCGTTTAAAAATAACGCCGTAGATTACCAGGGGTTAAAGAGGAACATAGACTTTTTAATAGAAAATGGTGTCAGTGGTATTGTAACAGTGGGTACCACAGGTGAGTCTCCAACCCTCTCCTACGAGGAACATATCAAGGTTGTTGAAAAGACCGTTGAATTTGTAGATGGAAGGGTAGAGGTTATTGCCGGTACAGGTTCAAACTCCACAAGGGAGGCTATAGAGCTCTCCAGATCTGCCAGGGATGTTGGGGCAGATGCCCTACTTCTTGTAGCCCCCTATTACAACAGACCTACCCAGGAGGGGCTAAAGAGACATTTCTTAAAGGTTGCAGAAAGTGTAGATCTCCCTATAGTCCTCTACAACATACCCTCTAGGACAGGTGTGGACATTGCACCTGAAACTGTAAAGTTCCTCTACGAGGAGTGTAGCAACATTGTAGCTATAAAGGAGGCAAATCCTGATCTCTCCCGTGTATCTGAGATTATAAGTAGCTGTGATATAGACGTACTCTCTGGGAACGACGAGTTAACCCTTCCAATAATGGCCCTGGGAGGGAAGGGGGTAATAAGTGTCCTCTCCAATATCCTACCTAGAGAGTTTGTTGAGATGGTTAACTACGCCCTAGAGGGTGACTTCTTTAAGGCCAGGGAGATACACTACAAACTCTACAGACTTATGAAACTTATGACCCTGGAGACCAACCCCATACCTATAAAAACTGCCATGAATATGCTAGGTATGCCTGCAGGTGAGTTGCGACTTCCCCTTTGTGAGATGTCCCAGGAGAACAGGCTAAAGTTGAAAAAGGCCTTAGAGGATATGGGACTCTTAAAAGATAGATAAAGTGATAGGATGGTAGACAGGGAAAAGGTAGAGAGGGAGGCTGAGGAGATTGTAAAGAGGTTTTCCCAGATCCTGGAGAAATACACCTTCGAGGAGGCGGAGGAGTACTACATACTTGAGATTAAAAACGTCCTGAGGGAGGATGAGGAACCCTCAGTAGATCCATCCTTTAGGGAGGAGGTGCTCAAGATAGCGCCAAAGACCAGGGATGGTTACATCGTAGTTGAAAAGAGCAGATGGGAGTAAAATTTTTATCCCCACAGTCTCATACTTCAGGGGAAATTAAAAAAATAGAGGAGCGTGATAGCATAAAGAGAAGTTCAAGAAGATGGAAAAAGAAGGGTAGAATGAGATGGAGACACTACAAGAAGAGACTGAGAAGGAAGAAAAGGGAGAGGAGAAACAAGTAATTTAAGAGGAATCCAACTTATATCCCTTGAACCCCCCAACAAGCCTCCTCACCTTAAACCCAGCCAACCTAAGTATTGTAGCCATGATCTGACTTCTCAACCCACCTCTCGCACAGAAGAC
Organism: Methanothermococcus sp. SCGC AD-155-E23; assembly: GCA_019561615.1. Taxonomy (GTDB): domain Archaea; phylum AGJL01; class Methanococci; order Methanococcales; family Methanococcaceae; genus Methanofervidicoccus. Next base: position 59,489 of record JAHEQA010000017.1, on the reverse strand, counting down.
CACAACTGTTTTATCCCTATCTAGCTTTTTTATCTCCTCTATTATCCTCTTAAGATTTTTCTCGAGGATGTTAAGTGCAAGATCTATGGCCTTCTCCCTTCCCTCTTTTTTATAGGTCTTTCCTATAAGCTCATGCTCCTCGTCCAGGAAGAGAGGTATGTTTATGGCCCTGGGTATGGTACCTCTTTTATACTCCCTTGGACTTCTCACATCTACAACTATCACATTATCCTTGTCCATCTTCATGAACTCATCCAGGGTAATAACATCCTCCACCAGTTCACCACCTATGGCCTTCAAGTACCTCTTTATATCTATCCTCTCGAAGTAGATGTTGTAGTCCCCAAAGCTCTTTACACCGAAATCTCTACCTTCAAGGAACTCCTTAGAGGATCTCAGTATAAAGGATGCAAGATCCCCACTTAACTTCCCAGCAAGTATCTTACTACCATCTGTAATCATCTTTTTCCCAGTGTTCAGTACAATGGCAAGAACCACATCCCTCCTAAAGGTTATTAGCCTAGCTAGGATTTCCTCCTCCATGTTATCCCATGAAGTTTCAACTTCTCCTGGATAAACTCCTCAATCTTCTTTACACTTTCCTCTACATCCCTGTTGTAAACCACTAGATCTGGCACTATCTTCTTGATATTCCTTAGATAGTGGGTCCTGTACAACTCCCTCTCAATTAACTCCGCAGCCTCGTAGTATCTATCCTCCTCTATCTTCTCCACTATCTCATCTATCTTCTTTATAATCTCTGGGTTTTTGAAGCTCCTCCTCAACAGGAGGATCCTCTCAAGGAGAAGTTTCTTCTCCTCTTCCTTCCTAGGTTTATACCAGGATACAAGGGTCTCTATCTGCCGCCTGTGGGGACACTCTATAAGTATCTTGTAGGTGTAATTTTTAATATCTGCCAGTAACTCAGGTATCTTCAACTTCCTTATACCCCCTATTTTCCTGCCCTCGTACTCCACAATGAGGTACCCTGCCTCCTGAGCCTCCCTAAGTTTTTCCTCAATCTCCCTGTCAAACTCCTCCTGACTTGCCATGTTTAAATGATAGAGATCCCCCAGGATACTACCCCTAGTTCTTGCAATACCTTCAATATCAATTACAGGATGATTTTTCTTCAGTCTCTGGAGTATCTCAGTTTTTCCACAACCAGTCTTTCCAAACAATCCAAAGATAACTACCATAAAAGATCACTTTAAAATTTTTATAAGGAGAAAAAGTTCAAGAAAGATTAAGGGGAAAAGAGCTGGGATCATTTCCTAATATAAAACTCTTGATACAAATAACTTTTGTCAAATTATGGGGAAATTACACCCTATTTTTAATCCTCCTGTAAAGTAGATTACTTAAATTGACGATATCCTCAACACCTAATTTAAATACCCGCTCCTTTAGGTTGAAGTCTAAACCCTCCAATACCTCCTTTAACTCCTTTTCCTCTAGGCCTATCTCATGGGCTGAGTCAAGTAGTGCCCTCTTTACAGTTTTATTCTTATGTTGGAAGAGGGCCCTAAGTAGATCCTCGAAGAACTTAGGATCCTCCAGGGGTAACATATCCTCAGGTCTCTTCTTTACTATCTTCACAATGGCAGAGTATACCTTAGGTCTTGGGAAGAAGGCTTGAGGAGGTACCTTACATATAAACTCCACATCTGCATAGTACTGTATAGCTACACTTAACCTTCCATAACTCCCAGTACCCTTCTTGGCGACCATCCTCTTTGCAAACTCGTACTGGTACATGAGGACTGCAAGGTCGAAGCCATGCCTTAGAAGTTTAAAGGTTATAGGGGAGGATATCTGATAGGGTAGATTTGCCACAACCTTGTTGAAATCCAAGGTGCTAAAGTCCACTTTAAGGGCATCCCCCCAAATAACCTCCACGTTGTCGTATCTAGAGGTTATCTCCCTTGCGAAAGGCTCCAATCTCCTATCTAACTCGATAACATATACCTTATTAGCCCTCTCCGCCAGCTCCCTTGTAAGTATACCCTTCCCAAGTCCTATCTCCAATACCCTATCCTCCTCATTTAACTGGGCGGCATCTACAGCCTTCTTCACTATATTCTTATCCCTTAGAAAACACTGTCCCAACTTCTTACTGTACCTCATACTCTCCCAGATTAAAACTTTAAAAATAATAAAGACAACTGTAATAAAAAATTTAGGTGATTGAAGTGATAGGAGTATCTATTATTGGGGGATCTGGATACACAGGAGGGGAACTTCTAAGGATCCTATCTAACCATCCAGAGGTGGAGATAGAGTGTATCACCTCCAGGCGTCTAGATGGGGTACCTGTAACAAAGGTACATAGACATCTTAAGGGTATGGAATCCCTGGAGGGTTTAACCTTTAAAAACATTCCCCCTGAGGATATAGACTCCGATGTTGTCTTCTGTGCCACACCCCATGGGATCTCTATGGAGATAGTACCTGTCCTCTACGAGAAGGATGTGAGAATTATCGACCTAAGTGGGGATTACAGGTTCGAGGATATAGAGGTCTACGAGAGATGGTACGGTAAAAAACATACTGGAAAACTTGAGGCAATCTATGGCCTACCTGAGCTCCATAGGGAGTCTATAAAGGGGAGTAAATTAGTGGCTAATCCTGGGTGCTTCCCAACAGGGGCTATCCTACTCCTGGCACCTCTAGTTAAGGAGGGTGTGATTGAGGAGAGGATCGTAATAGATGCCAAGACCGGGGTAAGTGGAGCTGGAGTAACCCCTACAGACACCACCCACTTCCCAAATGTAAATGAGAATATTATACCCTACAAGGTCACCTCCCACAGGCATACTCCCGAGATAGAGAAGGAGTTAAAGAAGTTATCAGATAGGGATATAAAGGTGTTTTTCACACCTCACCTGGTACCTGTTACAAGGGGGATACTTACAACAGCCCATGTATTCCTCTGTGAGGAGATGGATAGGGAGACCTTACTGGGGTTGTATAAGAGATTCTACAGGGGGGAACCCTTTATAAGGATACTTGAGGAGGAGATGCCCTCCCTAACTGGAGTTAGAGGTAGTAACTTCTGTGATATTACCCTGGAGGTAGATAGGGAGGGAAGGGTAGTTCTCATCTCTGCAATAGACAACCTTGTAAAGGGGGCAAGTGGTCAGGGGGTACAGAATATGAATATAATGATGGGGTTAGATGAGAGGGAGGGCCTATGGTTTGGAGGCCTAGCACCTTAAGAAGGGGAGAGCGATGATACTACATCCTAGACCTTCACCTATAGCTGCCTCTATGTATCAGTTAAGGGATGTGGGAGTGGATGCCATAATACTCCATGGCCCTAGTGGCTGTTCCTTTAGAACTGCCAGGCTTTTGGAGTTAGATGGTGTAAGGGTATTCTGGAATGGATGAGAAGGACTTCATATTCGGTGGAAGTGAGAAGCTGGAAAACACTGTAAGATACGTTATAGACTACCTCAGGAGGGAGAGGAAAAAGAAGAGATATATTGTGGGCATTGTAGGCACCTGTCCCAGTATGATAATTGGGGAGGATCTCCATCTACCCTCTAGGAGGTACTCCCAGGAGGATGTTACACTTGTACCTGTGGAGGTACACAGTGGGATGGGGGATAACACCCTAGGGGCCATAAAGGCTATGGAGGCCTGCCTACATGCAGGTTTAATAGATGAAGAGGAGTTTGAGAGGCAGAAATATATACTTAAGAAGGCTACAGAGGTGGAGAGGAAGAGGGGGATGGCCAAGGATGTATATCTAAAACCTACCTACGAGGACGACCTGGAGGAGGTTATAGAGGTTTTTAAAAATTTAGAGGAGGGTGCAAGGGTAGTCTGTGTACTTAACGCCAAGAAGGAGACTGGATACCTCTTTGCCCATCCCCTGATAGAGATTAACAGGTATATGAGAAAGAGGGGAATTGAGGTGATAAACATAGCCAACTTAGACCCAAATGTAGGTCTTAAAAAGATCAGGGAGGATGCCAGAAATATACTTAGGGAGTACAAGGTGAGAAACATAGATATAGACTATATCACCGGAGGTTTAGATGAGTACCCTATAACTGGGGAGAGGGTTATAGATATACTGAGGGAGGTGGGGGGGGATTTGGTGGTGGTCTCTGGAGTACCCCATGCAGTACCTGTTGAGGAGATAGGTGGGGACAGTATAACTGTAGGTATAAGTGACGGTCCCAGGTTGTACCACCCAATAAAGGAGATATACCACTACAGTGTTATTGAGTTAGATGCCCATGCAAAGGTGTTAGGTAGGAGGAAGGTGGTAAAGTCCAGGTTTGGGGAGGTACTTAGACTAATTGCAGATAAATAAAATAAGAAAAGAGGGGGTGAATGTTAATGAAAAATACTTACTTTATTTTTATCTCCCTAATAGCATTGCTTCCCCTATCCTCTGGACTTCAGATGGGGGATATAAACAAAGATGGAGATGTGGACATTGCAGATGTGGTGTATCTCTTTAAAAACAGGGATGTGCCAGTGGAAGAGGGAGATCTAAACTGTGACGGTAGTGTAGATATTGCAGATGTAGTGTATCTCTTCAGGAACTACAACAGGTTTAGAAGTCCTGTGGTATTTGCCGAGAAATTTACCTTAAAGCCACATTGGGATGAGGGATACTGCTATCTGGAGGACTCCAAGGGTTTGTACTTGTTACAGATAAAGGTAAGGCGCCAGAAGTCCCAGGGGCTGTGGAGATAAAGGTACCAGTGAAGAGGATAGTGGCTACCTACTACACCCCTGTCATTTCAACAGCAGATATCCTGGACAAGTATCACGAGACTATAAAGGGAGCACCTGAATATACCATATACAAGTCTCCTAAACTTAGAGAGCTTTACAGGCAAGGTAAAGTACTAAGTATTGGTAAGGGAATGGTTAAAAGTATAAACTACGAGGTAGTACTGAAAATATCTCCAGAGGTGGTGTTCCTGGGAGATATGGCTGCCCATGACCAGATAGAGGCAAAGTTAAAGGAGTTAGGTATACCTGTGGCAAGGTGCTTTACCTACAGGGAACCTACATTCCTTGGGAGGATAGAGTGGGTAAAATTCGTTGCAGCCTTCTGGGGCAAGGAGGCATACAAGGAGGGGAATGAATACTTCCAGAGGGCCTGGTTCCAGAGGAACAACCTCTTAAGGATTGTAAGGAAGGCAGAGGATTATCCAACAGTAGTAAATGTCTTTAAATTGAGTGACACACATCCGCCTTCTGTTCCAGAGGCCCAGAACTTCCGGGTAACTTTAATAAATCAACTCCATGGTAAATACATATTCAGTGATCTACCTGGGACAGGGTCTAGAAAGATAGATATTGAAACCTTTATAGAGAGGGCGAAAGATGCAGATGTTGTTATACTCAGGACACGTAAGAATATCACAAGTAAGGAAGAGTTGTTGAGACTCTATCCCACTTCAGGGTTTGAGAACTTTAAAGCCTTTAAAGAGGGGAGGTTCTACGTATCAAAACCTGACTACTACGTATGGGAGACAAGGGACCCTATAGGCTACATGGAGGATTACGCCAGGATGATACACCCTGAGTTGTTCCCAGATGGAGATAACAACTTAAAGTACCATGTAAAGCTTAAATAAAGTTATTTTTGATTTTTTATTTTACCCTTGTTTAATAACTTCTTTTTTTTTTAATTAGATAAAATCGGGATAGGATGAGGTTAAGGAAGAAGATACTTACATCCCTTCTCTATCTCTTGGGGTTAACTATTATCTTTCTCATCGTATGGCACGTTGGAATCTCCGAGGTTGTATCCCTCCTACTCTCTACAGACCCTTACATGTTTTTACTGGCAGTACTGGTTTACTTCCTAGGATGTTTTGTCCTTACCTTGAGATGGAATACCATCCTCTCCATAAGTAACTACAGGGCATCCCTCAAGAACCTATTTTTACTGATTATGATGGGACAGTTTATAAACAACATAACACCCTCCATGAGAGGGGGAAGTGAACCCTTTAGGGCCTACTATCTATCAAAGTTAGAGGGTATTCCAAAATCCATATCCTTCTCCAGTGTTATAGTTGAGAGGGTCTTGGATACTATCGCCTTTCTAATACTCTCCTTCTTTGTTATCCTCTACCTTCTCATAAAGGGGATACCTATTGTAGAGGAGCTTGTAGTGATCTGGTTACTAATAGGTGCCCTGATGGTAACTGGTGTATACCTTATAATGCACAGATCTCTGCCCTATAGGGTGGCCTCCAAGTTGATCAAGTTAATATCCACCATATCCTCCAGGAGTATTCCCGAGAGGGAGGTACATAAATCTATAGAGGATCTACAACAGAATATACTCTTCCTCCATCACAACAGAAGAAAGATGGTGTTGCCCTTTGTCCTCACCTTTCTCTGGTGGTTTCTCGACATACTTAAGAATTACATACTCTTCCTCTCCATAGGTTACTACATCTCCCCAGTAGTACTCTCCCTAACATACCTAGTCTCCCTACTTGTAGGTCTCCTACCTACACTACCAGGTAGTCTTGGGGTCTCTGACGCCCTTTCAATAACCCTTTACTCCTACTTTGGAATACCCCACTCCATCTCCACCACAGGAACCCTCCTAGATAGGGTGGTGTCCTATATCATACCTACAGTACTGGGGTTCCTAGCCTACTATCTAATAAGGAGGGAATTGAAAGGGGTGAAAAAGTGATTATAAGGGCTATTACTGGAAGGATCATGAAATCTCTCGAGGCCTTTAAGGGGTCAAGACCTATATACGACAGTAACGATCTCCTAATTGTAAGGGGTATATGTAGGGATAAAAGGTTTAAGGAGTACAAATCCATCAGGGAGTACTTAGAGGAGAAGTTGAAGGAGAATGGTTTTGAGATTGTGGATAATCAGGAGGATATAGAGTTGTTTGTGGAGAAGATAGATAGGATACTGAGAGGTGGAGGTGGGGGCATCTATCCAGATGCCTTTGGCTTCGAGAGGTTGAAGAGATCCTTTGAGGAGATGGGCTGTGTCTGTGACTACGTCATAGGTAGAAAGGGTGACATCACCGTTGGCATAAGTATGTGGTACGACAAGGTAAAGAAGGAACCTAAGTTTGTAGAGGTAGTCTGCTGTTAATCGACAAATGTCTAAATGAATTTCATTCTAAATCGAAACTTTTATATAAATCCCCCTAAAATCTTAAAGCATGGACAGGGTAAAGAGACACATTATAGGAGATATTGTACTATCTGAAGATATTGGGAAGGGGTTGAAGAAGTGGAGGGAGATGTTCAATATACCCCAGATAGAGGTGGCTAAGTACCTTGGGGTATCACCCTCTGTCGTAAGTGACTACGAGGCTGGCAGGAGGAAGAATCCAGGTATAAACATTATAAAGAGATACGTTGACGCCCTGGTGGAGATAGATAGGAAAAGGGGAGGAGGTACTGTAAAGGTCCTTCAGAGAATACTTAATCCCCCTTCTCTAGATCCCATCCTCCAGATAAAGGAGTACAGCAGTCCAATTAGAATCTCAGAGTTCCTGGAGATAATAGAGGGGGAACTTCCCAGGTGCCCCAACAGCCTAGAGATGCAAAATTACCTTAAGGAGATGGAGGAAAAGTTGAACAATTACATCTTTGGTCATACTGTTGTGGACAGTGTAAGGGCTATTCTAGAGATGAGTGACCAGGATTTTCTAAACCTCTTTGGCTGGACAACTGAGAGGGCCCTTATATTTACCAACGTATCCACAGGTAGAAGCCCCATGGTTGCCATAAGGGTAAGTTCTATAAAGCCTAGGTTGGTAGTCTTCCAGGGGGTCTCCTATTTAGATAAACTGGCCTTGAAGTTAGCTGAGGTAGAGGGTATTCCACTGATCCTCACAAAACTTTCAGTGGATGAGTTGTTGGAGAGGCTAAGTAAGATTAGTTAATAGAGGTAGGTGATCCAATGAAAGTGGGTATTGTAGGATATGGAAGTTACATTCCCAAGTACAGGATAAAGGTGGAGGAGATTGCCAGGGTCTGGGGGAAGGATCCAGAACCTATAAAGAAGAGTCTTATGGTATATGAGAAAAGTGTCCCAGGTCCAGATGAGGATACAGCTACCATAAGTGTCGAGGCTGGGAAGAACGCCCTTAAGAGGGCTGACATAGATCCTAGAGATATTGGGGCCCTCTATATAGGTAGTGAGAGTCATCCCTATGCAGTAAAACCTACCTCTACCATAGTTGCAGAGGCTCTAGGTATTACACCTGATCTCACCTGTGCAGATCTAGAGTTTGCCTGTAAGGCTGGAACAGCTGGAATCCAGATATGTATGGGACTTGTTGGAAGTGGTATGGTGAAATACGGGATGGCAATTGGAGCAGACACTGCCCAGGGTGCTCCTGGAGATGCCCTTGAATACACCGCAGCTGCTGGAGGAGCCTGCTATATAATAGGGAGTAAGAAAAAGGAGATAATAGGGGAGATTAACGGTACCTACTCCTTCACAACAGATACCCCAGATTTTTGGAGGAGGGAGGGGAGACCCTATCCAAAACATGGAGGTAGATTTACAGGGGAGCCTGCCTACTTTAGGCATGTGATCAGTGCAGCTAAGGGTTTAATGGAGAGAATGGGTACAACTCCAAGGGATTACGACTACTGTGTATTCCATCAACCTAACGGCAAGTTCTACATAAGGGTAGCCAAGTACCTGGGGTTTAAGGAGGAGCAGTACAGAGATGGATTACTTACACCTTACCTGGGAAATACCTACTCTGGTGCTGTACCCCTAGGTCTCTCCAACATCCTGGACAGGGGGAAGGAGGGGGATAGGATACTTGCAGTATCCTATGGAAGTGGAGCTGGAAGTGATGCCTTCGACATTACACTTACCGAGAGGATAGAGGAGGTAAAGGATAGGGCACCTAAAACCATGGATCTACTTAATAGAAAGGAGTACATAGACTACTCTATATACCTGAAGTACAGGCAAGGTATAAAGATGTAAAGGGATGGGTATGAGGGATGTAGTTATAATAGGATATGGACAGACGAAATTTGGAGAACTCTGGGAATCCTCCTTCAGGGATATAATAGTTGAGGCAGGAATCAAAGCCATTGAAGATGCCAACATAGACGGTAAGGATCTAGATGCCATCTACGTTGGAAACATGAGTGGAGGTCTTTTCGTGGGACAGGAACATATATCCTCTCTCATTGCAGACTATGCAGGTTTAACACCCCTCCCCTGTACAAGGGTTGAGGCAGCCTGTGCCTCTGGAAGTTTAGCCCTTAGAAGTGCCTACCTCTCTGTGGCAAGTGGGCACCATGATGTTGTACTTGTGGGAGGGGTTGAGAAGATGACAGATGTTGTAGATGCCACCTCTGCAATAGCTACAGCTGCAGATCAGGAGTGGGAGGCATTCTTCGGAGCCACATTCCCCTCCCTATACGCCATGATGGCAAGGAGGTATATGTACGAGTACGGCCTTACCATAGAGGAGCTGTCCATGTGGAGTGTTATCGCACATGACCATGGATCTAGAAACCCCTATGCCCAGTTTAGATTTAAAACCACAGTGGAACAGGTTATAAATGCACCTCCAGTTGCTGAACCTTTAACACTTATGCACTGCTCTCCAGTATCAGATGGTGCTGCAGCCCTCATAGTATGTGATGCAGAGAGGGCTAAAGATTTCGTCTCCAGAGACGACATGATATATATAAGGGCCTCCACCCAGGCCTCAGATACCATCTCCCTCCACAGTAGAGAGAGTATAACAACCCTAAAAGCTGCAAAGGTGGCATCTGAGAAGGCCTATAAGATGGCAGGGGTTACACCAGATAGGATAGATGTTGCAGAGGTCCATGACTGCTTCGCCATAAATGGACTGATACTCCTGGAGGACTTAGGTTTCTGTAAGAAGGGTGAGGCTGGAAAGATCGTTGCCCAGGAGAGGATAAAAATAGACTGTGAGGACTTCCTTACAGTTAATCCCAGTGGAGGTTTAAAGGCGGCAGGACATGCCCTTGGAGCCACAGGTATAAGACAGGTTGGAGAGATATACTGGCAGTTGAAGGGGGATGAAAACTGTAGGGGTAGACAGGCCCCTATAAAACATGGTTATGGGATAACTGCAAATGTTGGAGGAAGTGGAGGAACTGTATGTGTCCATATCCTCTCTAACAACAGGAGATAGGTGAGACAATGTGTAACCTCAACCTCTACTTAAACGACCAGTTAGTTATGGAAGATGTTATGCTTGTGGAGAAGAGAGGGGATAAGATTATTGCCACAGATCTATTTGGAGAGAGTAAGGAGTTCCAGGGGGAGATAGTAAAGATAGACCTTAACAACAACATGGTGTTGATAAGAGGTTAACACCAACGGTGATAACTTGGTAGTTAGAAGTTGGAGGCATATAAAGGAGAGGTACTGTCTCATTGGAAGTAGATGTAAGACCTGTGGTAGAATATTTTTCCCATCGAGGAATATATGTCCCTACTGTAGGAGGAGAGGTGAGTTGGAGGAGTACAAACTTAGTGGGAGGGGAAAGGTATACACCTACTCCGTGGTACATGTGCCACCTAAGGAGTTTGAGAGGATGGTACCCTATGTAATAGCCATTGTGGAGTTAGAGGAAGGTCCAAGGATAACCGCCCAGATAGACTGTAAACCTGAGGAGGTATATATTGGCATGCCTGTGGAGGTTGTATTTAGGAGGATAAAGGAGGATGGAGAGGATGGTATAATCCACTACGGTTATAAGTTTAAACCTGTAAATTATTAAATCAAAGGTGAGCTCTACGAGGTGGGAGATCACCTTTGAGGGCATCACCTATAGATGTATTAGATGTGGATTTTGCTGTAGTTGTAAATACTGGAGGATATACCTCCCCTACTTTGACTATCTAAAATTAAGGGAGAACTACTCCCATTACATAGAGGATGTTAAGGGATCCTACTTCTCTAAGAGGTTAAAGGTGGATAAAAGAGGATGCCTCCTGTTAACCCATGACAACCTATGTAGGATCCAGATAGAAAGGGGATATCCCTATAAACCTACAATGTGCAAACTCTTTCCCTTTAGTTTTAGGGTAAAGTGGAATGGAGATTTCCTACTTGTTATAAAACATTACTGTAGAGGTATAAGGATAGGGAAGTGTAGTGAGGAGATGATAAAACATGCCATAGAGTGTTGTGAGGAGTTGTATCTAGATCAGCTTGAGAGGATAAGACTTATGGGGATGGAGACCTCTACAAGGTGTAAGTTAGACGAGAGGGAGTATATCACCTGGGAGGAGAGGGAGGAATTTGGAAGGTATATTTTTAGTAGTATCAACTTAGAGGAATTATCTAGGAGGTACAGGGAGGTGGCAAATTTAAATATATCTAGGGAAATTGCCTATATTGAGAGGAACATCCAGGAGAATAGGGAACCTCCCGAGAGATTGATTGTGGAGAGAGAGATTATTAGATATCTTGGGGAGTTAAATAGGAGGGAGATCTTTAGAAAGTTACCCCTTAAAAATGAGTTGTATAGGTTGATAGAGATAGGGATGGAACTTAGTAGATACAGGGATGTACTTAAAGGGGAGGGAGTGATAGATCTCAAGTTACTAAAAAATTAGGGATAGTATGTTTTCTAAAAGAGGTCAGATCTCTATCGATGTAGTAATAGCTATGTTCTTTATACTATTAGTTTCTGCAGTACTTACCTATCACGTGTTTCACACTGTTAGGAATATAGAGTATGCAGAGATGATAGAGAGGGGGCATTCCATACTGGATATCTTTGAAAACTACGCCCTAGTAGCCTACTCAAGAGAGGTTACCCTTTCAACAACCTTTGAACCTATAGGGGACAGGGGCTATACTATAAGATTCTCCAACAAGGAGATAGTGGTAGATAGTGAAACCACAGTGGTCTTTAGGAAGGAGTACGATGGAAATACTACCTACGTCAGTGTTACCAGTAATAACTTACGTTACCTCCAAGAAACACTACCTCCAAATATAGTCACCATATCCTTTGGAGACTTTTACGTCAGTAAGAACATATCAGTTAGAATAAGATAATTTTAATTGTCCTCCACTCTCTTCTTTTATTTATTTCATCTGATAAGGTGGGAGGATGTTCATAGGTATTGACGATACTGACAGTAGGGAGAGGTACTGTACCACCTATCTAGCTACCCTCCTTATGGAGGAGTTGGGAAAGAGGTACAAGATGGACACCCCAAAGTTGATAAGGATGAATCCAATGGTTAAGTATAAAACAAGGGGTAATGGAGGTATTGCCCTTAGGGTGCTGGAGAAAGATTTAAAGGATAGTGATATTGACTACATAAAGAAGACTGTCATAAAGTACGTTGAGGAGTACTCAGATTTGGAAGATGAAAATACACATCCAGGGATAGTGTTCCTCCCCGAGGAAAACTATAAGAAAAACAGAAGTATCTTGAGAAAGTACTACAAGAAGGTACTTTACGATATAGTGGATCTCCAGTACGCCAAGGAGATGGTGGAGAAGGTTGGGGGAGAGTACCTATGTTACAAGAAGGGTTACGGTGTCATAGGAGCCCTGGGAAGTATAGCATCCTCTGGGCCCTATACCTACGAACTTCTAACCTATAGGAAGAGGGAGAACTGGGGAAAGGAGAGGATAATAGATGAAAAATCTGTTATAGAGATGGACAGGAAGACATTCCCCTACACCTTCGACAACGTAGATGGGGATAAACCTATAATTGCCCCCCATACCAAGTGTCCAGTTCTCTACGGTATCAGAGGTGTAAGGAAGGATATACTTTTAAAGGCCATGAAGATGGTGAAGTGTGGAGAGGAGATAGACAGGTATATGATATTTAAAACCAACCAGGGGACAGACGCCCATCTAAGACCTATGAAGATAAAGGACATCTATCCAAATACAGGTGTTATCGTTTACGGGGTTGTTACAGAGGACCCAAAGAGTATAAGGGGGGGAGCTGTAGTCTTCAAGGTCAGTGACGGCACTGGGGAGATCTCCTGTGTAGCCTATGAACCTACAAAGAGATTTAGAGATATTGTAAGGAAGTTGAAGAAGGATGATATGGTGGGAGTGTACGGCACTGTAAGGGAGAAACCCTTTGGTATCAACATAGAAAAGTTAAAGGTTGTGAAGTTGGCCAAGGTGTATGTGAAGGATAAGAGGTGCTCCTGTGGAGGTACCTTGAAGTCAAAGGGGGTTAAAAGTGGATATGTATGTAACAGGTGTAAAAAGAGGGTGGATTACAACAGTATAAAACTGATAGAGGTAAAGAGGGATATCTCAGAGGGGTTCTACGAGGTGCCACCCTCTGCCAGGAGGCACCTAAGTAAGCCCCTCTTACTCTTCTAACTGCAATATCATGTCCTCCTTCTCCTCCTCTGTAAGTATCTTCACAATCTCCTCAGGTTTTCCTATCTTAACAATCCTTCCATCCCTCATAAGTGCAGCCCTGTCACATACGTTCATTACAAAGTCCATGTCGTGGGATACTATAACATAGGTCTGCTCCAACTCCTTCCTGGATTTGTGAATAGACTCTGCCACTATATTCCTTGTGTATGGGTCCATAGTTCCCGTTGGTTCATCTAAGATGGCAACCCTTGGCTCCTTTATTAGTACCTGGGCAAGGGCTACCCTATGTCTCTCCCCAACACTTAGCTCCCCAGGATACTTATCAAGTATCCTCTCAGCCTCCTCCTCGGTGAAACCTACGGAGACTAAGGTGTACAGTGCCTTCATCCTTGCAAACTCTGCTGGAAGTTCTAAACCTATAGCCTCTGTAAGGTTGTAGAGTACAGTTCTATGGGGATAGAGTGCATACTCCTGGAATAGCATACCAATATATCTCTTAGCCCTACCCCTGTACATAGGTCCAGGTTTTGTCATATCTATCCACTCATCCCCTAACCTAAATAGATACTTCCCCTTAGATGGAGGTATAACTCCCCCGATGATCTTAGCCAAGGTGGTCTTCCCAGATCCACTGGCCCCCACTATACCAAATATCTCCATCTCGTATATATCCAGGGATACTCCTCTTACAGCGTATACTACCCCCCTGTCAACGGAGCAGTACTTCTTCTCTATATTCTCTAAAATAATAAGTTTGTCCTTTATCTCTACCTTCTCCTTCTTGAACCCCTTTAAGGAAGACATGAACTCCTTTACAATCTCCTTACTATCCCCTATCTTCTTAATCTCTCCCTTCTCCAGCCATATTACCCTGTTGGATAGTTGGGCAATTACCTCTGGCCAGTGGGAGGTAATTATCATACTTATATTCTTTTTGATAACAGCATTCTTCAGAGCCTCATGTACCAACTTTGCAGTTTTAGGATCTAAGGTTCCAGTGGGCTCATCTGCCAGGAATATTATAGGTTTCTTTGCAAGTTGTCTGGCAAGTACTACCCTCTGCTTCTCCCCTCCACTGAGATCCCTTGCAAGGTGTGTAATCCTATGCTCCAACTTTACCATCTTAATAAGTTTTAAAGCAATCTCTACAGCCTCCTTACCCTCAAAACCTGCTGAGTACAGGGCCTCAAGTATATTCTCCAGTACTGTCTTCTCCCCGTAAAGTGCAAAGGTCCTCTGGAGCATTATAGCGATCTTTCTCTTTAAATTGTATACACCCTTCTCCTCCCCCCAGAGGTCTATGGAGGTTTTACGTAGTACCCCTTCTCCACATCTCTCACATCTCTGACCTTCCTTGGAAGGTACCTCCACCTCCCCACAGTTATCACACATGGTTACGTGGTATATCACCTTCCCCTCTGTAGGCTCATACCCCTCCATACCCCTTAACATATGGAGGAGTACAGACTTACCTGCACCACTTCTCCCCAGTATACCTAAAACCTCCCCCTCCTCAAGGGTGAAGTTTATATTCTTCAAGACCAGGTTATCACCAAACCTCTTGGAGACGTTTTTAACCTCTAACAGTATCATCCTACCACCTTTTAAGGGTTAAATCTACGACAGTGATCCCTTGGTTTAAAGGCACAGTATCTCTTTTTGCCACATACTTTATACATCCCACACTCCCTCAACCTGTAACCCTCTCCCTCTATCCTCAAAACCTTGCCATTTATTAAGAAGTCACTTACCTTCCTCCTGGCAGATCTTAGAATATTCCAGAACACTCGCCTGGACACCCCCATCAACTCAGCCCCCTCCTCCTGGGAGAACCCCAGGTAATCCACCAACCTTATAGCCTCCAACTCCTCGTAGGTAAGTGTTACCACTTCCCCCTCCTCTATAGATTTGCCCTTAGGTATGAATTCCTTAACCTTGGGTATCTCAGAGATGAACCTTGGTATCCTTGGACGACCTCTTCTCCTCCTACACCTCATATCTATCCCGCTACTCTATAAAGTTGACCTCTATATCCTCAACAGGTACCTCTATTATAGTATATCTAGAGTTTAAGAGTCTCTCCTGTATGCATCTTCTAATTATCTTTGCCCTCCTCTCACTAACTACAGTACCTACCATTACTGCATTACGGGCCAGGTCGTTAACTATCTTGATAGCTTTTTCAGGGTCTTCCTCTATTAAAAAACCCTTCCACTCCTGAGGAGATAACCCCTTATACTCCATAAGGAAAAAACCTGATATACCACCTTCAGATAGGGCGTTAATAACCTTACCAATGTTTTCAGTTTCTACAAAGACGTAGAGGAGCACCCTCATAATACCACCGTGGAGATAGTAGTGAAAATTATTTATAAAGTTATATATAAGGTTAAGGATGAGAAGAGTTTTTTACCTGTTTTTAAGGATCTCAATCCCCTCATTTACTATTCTGAATTTAACCCTCTCCCCCTCCTTAAGGTATCTATGTTTCTCCAAAATCGCCTCCCTAATATCCTCCACTTTATCCATCCTGATGATGGTCTTACTCCAGTACTCCAGTACTATACCACCTATAGGTTTAACTCCGTTGTAGGTATCACTAATCTGGTTGGTTAGCAGTACTGCTATATTCCTTTTTTTGGCAAGTTTCAACAGGGTTAGTATCTGCTTCCCAAGTATCCTGTTAAGGAGGGTATTCCTATGGACGTCGTCAGAGAGTTCCAACCTGTAGAGGGAGGATATGCCGTCTACAACCACTAAGCCAATCCTCTCTATATAGAAGAGTTTTTCAAGGATCCTTGACTGCTCCTCAAAGGTTTCAGGTTCATAGATGATAAGGTTATTAAGGACCTTCTCAAAATCCCTTCCAGATATCTGTTTAATCCTCTCAACAGATAGTCCCCCCTCTGTATCTATGTAGGCCACCTTGTAACCTCTCCTTACAAAGTTAACCATGGAGACTATACCAAGGTTTGTCTTACCTACACCTGGGGGACCGTATACCTGGGTTATCGTCTTTCTCTCTATGTTACCCCTTAGTATATCTGAGAGCATGATATCACTTTCTTAATGTTTTCTATCATTAAAATTAGGTGTCCTTATGGAGAATTCTAGAACACCTGAGGAAAAGGTGGTGGTAACTGTTGATAAGTTAAAGAAGATGATAAGAAATAACGAGGAGGATAAGATAGAGGAGATAGATGTTGTTACAACTGCCACCTGTGGAATAATGTCAGGTACCATGGCAGTATTCCATATACCTATAGCTGAGCCTGGTAACTTTAGAAGGGGAGAGAGGGTATATCTAAATGGTATAGAGGGATATATAGGTCCCTGTCCAAATGAGTATCTGGGATCTGTAGATGTGATGGTGTACGGGACAAGTTACGTGGAAGATTACGGAGGGGGATTCCTATTTAAAGACCTTGTTGCAGGTAAGGAGGTAGAGGTCCTGGTGGAGAGTGGGGGAAGAACTTACAGGAGGAGTGTAACCTTGGATGACATTCCCACTGCCAGGATGATAGGGACTAGGATGGCATTTAAAAATTACCTCGCCTTTACAAACTTAGGGGAGGAACCTGTAGAGACCATATTTCACAGGAGGAGGATGAGGAGGGGAGAGGCCTCCTTCTCAGGCTGTGGGGAGTTAAACCCTCTTCAGAATATGTACTGCGATGAAGGGAGTCTCATTGGAAAGAGGGTGTTGTTGAACGGTGCAGAGGGGGTTATACTAGGGTATGGAACCAGGAGTTCAAGGGGAAAGGAGAATCTCATGGTATCTGCAGATATGCACAACATGGATTCCTATTACTTAGGGGGTTTTATCACCTCTGGAGGTGTGGAGGTATTTAACACCCTTGCAATACCTGTGGAGGTTGAGGAGAGAAATAAAGAGTTTCTAAAGACCTTAGATGAGGACATACCCCTACCCCTTGTAAACGTGGTGGGGAGAAAAATTATAGGGGTGGGTGATTACGCTCAGGTATGGAGGGGCGCAGAGTTAAGGCCCAGTATAGATATTCAGAGGTGTAGAAACTGTAAGGTATGTACTGCTATGGAGATGTGTCCCACTAAGGCTATTAAGAGGATGCCTCATCTGGGAAATAGGCCACTACCAACAGAGGACTGTTTTGGATGTGGAGTCTGTGCAGATACCTGTCCTCATGGGGTGTACTCTATAAGGTTAAACAGTATTCTAGGGATACCTATAACCTGTAGACAGTCAGATAGAGAGAGGGCTATGAGACTATGTAGGGAGCTTAAAAAGAGGATAGAAAAAGGGGAATTTAAATTATAAAAACTCTCTCAGCACCTCCTTCCATCTCTCATAAACTAGGACATCTTCCAAATGAAGAGAGAAAAAGGCAGTAGGGGTTTATAAAAGATTTTATAAGAGTTCAAATAGATATTTTATGATTAACTAGATAAATTTTATTATTATCAGCGATACTCCAGATACTTAGAAGAATTTATTATTTAAAACCTTGAGGTGAAAGGCATGAAAGTCTCAGTATACGGAGCAGGTAACCAGGATACCTACATAAACAAATTTAAAGTACCAGAGCTCTTCGGAGGGGAGCCACCATACGGTGGTAGTAGAATGGCCATGGAATTTGCAGAGGCGGGGCATGATGTAGTACTTGCTGAACCGGATAGAAACATGTTAACAGAGGAGATGTGGAAGAAGGTGGAGGAGGCTGGAGTTAAGATTACCCAGGATGATCTAGAGGCTGCAAGACATGGAGAGATACACATCCTCTACACCCCTACAATTAAAACCCTAGAGGTAGCTAAGAAGATAGTAAGACACCTACCTAAGGATGCAGTGCTCCTAACTACCTGTACCATATGTCCAGTGGTACCTTACCACCATCTCAAGTACGAGTTAAGGGAGAGGAAGGATATTGGTATCTCATCCTTCCATCCCGTAGCATTTCCAGGCACCCCCCAACATGACCGCTACATCATAGGAGGGAAGTCCCTTGACGGAAAGGACTACCTAACTGAGGAGCAGTTGAAGAAGTGTATTGAGTTAGCAGAGAGTGTTAACAAGAAGGCCTATGTAGTGCCTATCGGCATAATATGTCCTCTTGGAAATATGGAATCTGCCGCAGTAATGGCCATAGCACTTGCAGGGATTTTAGAGAGCTATAAAGTAGGTAGAAAGATGATAGGATTTCCCGAGGAAACTGTTGAACGAGAGATCATCATGGCACTTCAGGTAATGGCAGCTATTATTAGAACCTCAGGTATTCACGGCTTCCTAAAGGCTGTTAATATGGAGCTCCTTGTTAAGAACGCCTCCCTTCTAAAACTTACAGATGATCAGGAGTTACTGGAAACTGCACTGGAGAAGTTACAGAATATAGATCCAGAGATCTGGGAAAAAGCTCAAAAAGCTAAGATAAATCTAACGACACTTGTAGATTCCCAGGAACTTGTAAAGGAACTTAAGAACATGGTTGGAGGAAAGGCAGCAGAGGGAATGATTGAAAGGAGCATGAAAAAACTCTTTATGGGTTAAAAAGTATCTCCTCACTATAATCCCTAGGTGATAGGAGGTACCTCTCTTGACAGAAAGGACTATCTAACAGAGGAGCAGTAAGACCAGTTTACTTATACTTCAGGTGAAAGGCATGAAAGTTTCCATCTACGGTGCAGGGAATCAGCACCTCTATGTAAACAAACTTAAACTTCCTGAACTCTTTGGAGGGGAACCGCCCTATGGTGGAAGTAGGATGGCTATAGAGTTTGCGGAAGCAGGGCATGATGTAGTACTTGCCGAGCCTGATAGAAACATGTTAACAGAGGAGATGTGGGATAAAGTTGAGAAAGCAGGGGTTAAGGTAACTAACAACGACATAGAGGCAGCAAGACATGGGGAGATGCACATCTTATTTACACCCTTCGGATGCTACACCATAGATATTGCCAAAAGAATAATCCCCTATGTACCAAGGGATGCGGTCTTACTAACCACCTGTACTATTTCACCTATTGTCCTCTACTCCTGTCTCAAGTACGAGTTAAGAGAGAGGAAGGATATAGGTATCTCCTCACTACATCCCGCTGCAGTCCCAGGTACACCTCAGCATGATCACTACATAATAGGAGGTACCTCTCTTGACGGAAAGGACTATCTAACAGAGGAGCAGTTGAAGAAGTGTATTGAACTGATAGAAAGTGTTAATAAAAAGGCCTATGTAGTGCCTATAGATGTAGTATCTGCAGTCTCCGATATGGGAGTACTTACAACTGCCATAGCACTTGCAGGTATTTTAGAGTACTACAAGGTGGGTAGAAGGATTATAGGTGCTCCTAAGAAGATGGTAGAGCAGCAGATAGTTATGGCACTTCAGACCTTGGCTTCCCTGGTGGCGACCTCTGGAGTTTACGGCCTCTTAAAGGCTCTAAATGTAGAGTTAGTTACAAAGAGTGCCTCCTCTATGAATCTCTCAGAAGATCAGAGGGGATTAAAAGTAGCCTTGGACATACTAAATAACATCGATGAAAAATTTGTAGAAAAAGCTAAAAAGGCTAAGATAAATCCCACAACTCTGGTGGACTCTCAGGCGCTGGTAAATGAGATAAAGGGAGTTGTAGGGGAAAAGGCAGCAGAAGGGATTATAGAGAGAAGTAGGAAGAAACTCTTCATGGGTTAAAAATTTTCTCTATTTTTTTTTTCATGGTGATATTTTTCTTGACTTTTGATTCCCCTGTTATAGTAGACTTTTATATACTATGATCCTATAATCTCTCTATAATGGACGATTATAAACCCATATTGGTCTAAAATCGTTAAAAAAAATAAAAATTTTTAGGTGATTTTATGAAAATTTCCATCTACGGTGCAGGTAACCAGGATCTCTATATCAACAAACTTAGAGTACCTGAACTCTTTGGAGGGGAACCGCCCTATGGCGGTAGTAGAATGGCCATGGAATTTGCAGAAGCAGGTCACGATGTAGTACTCTCAGAGCCTAACGGGAATATGCTAACAGAGGAGATGTGGAAGAAGGTGGAGGAGGCAGGAGTCAAGGTTACCCAGGATGATCTAGAGGCAGCAAGACATGGGGAGATGCACATACTATACACTCCTCCACTTGAAACTATAGAGATTGCAAAAAAGATTGTAGATCATCTACCAAAGGATGCAGTAATACTCACCACCTGTACTATGTGTCCCGTTGTTGTCTACTCCCATGTACTATCTAAACTCATGGATAGGAGGGACATTGGTTTCTCCTCTATGCATCCTACCGTATTTCCAGGCACACCTCAACATGACCACTATATTATAGGGAGTACATCCCTAGATGGAAAGAGATACTTAACAGAGGAACAGTTGAAGAAGTGTATTGAATTGGCGGAAAGTGTTAATAAAAAGGCCTATGTAGTACCCATGGGTATGATATGTCCCCTAGGGAATATGGGGTCTGCTGCAGTAATGGCTATGGCACTGGCAAGTATACTGGAGTATTACAATGTTGGTACAAAAGTTATAGGATTTCCCGAGGAGACTGTTGAACGAGAGATCATCATGGCACTTCAGGTGATGGCAGCTATTATTAGAACCTCAGGTATTCACGGCTTCCTAAAGGCTGTTAATATGGAGCTCCTTGTTAAGAACGCCTCCCTTCTAAAACTTACAGATGATCAGGAGTTACTGGAAACTGCACTGGAGAAGTTACAGAATATAGATCCAGAGATCTGGGAGAAGGTTAAAAAGGCTAAGATAAACCCCACAACCCTGGTGGACTCTCAGGCTATTGTAGAAGAACTTAGAACCTTAATTGGAGGGAGGGCAGCAGAAGGAGCTATAGAGAGAAGTAGGAAGAAACTCTTCATGAAGTGGTAAAAAATCACTCTTTTCTCTTCCTATAACCTGTTTCAAAGTTCTTATCGTAGAGTTTTGAATACTCATAATCTCTGGGATCATCCCCCACTATTATCAGAGCACTTCTCTTAATGTTAGCCTCTTTAACCTTGGGAACTATATCTTCCAAGGTTCCCTTAACTATTTTCTCATCCTCCCAGGAGGCCTTATAGACAACTGCAACTGGGGTATCTCTTCTATATCCACCCTCTATTAAATCAGATACAACCTTCTCTATCATCCCTACACCTAAAAATATAGCCATGGTAGAACCATGCCTAGATAACTCCCTTATACTCTCTCCCTTAGGTTTTGGTGTCCTTCCCTCAGGCCTGGTAATTATAACAGTTTGGGATACCTTTGGAAGTGTTAACTCCACCTTCAAAGAACTTGGCAGAGAGAGATGTCACCCCTGGTATTATCTCCACATCTATACCATGTTTCTTCAATTCATCTATCTGCTCCTTGATTGCACCGTAGATGGAGGGATCTCCACTGTGTAGTCTTACCACATTTAAACCTCTTTTTACCCCTTCCACCATTACCTTAACTATCTCCTCCAGATCCATAGTTGCACTGTTGTATACCTTGGCATTCCTCCTGTTGTATTTTAGGATCTCTCTATTTACAAGGGAGCCTGCATATACAATAATATCTGCCTCCTCTATGGCCTTCTTTCCCTTTAAAGTAATTAACTGAGGATCTCCAGGTCCTGCACCTACTATTAATACCTTACCCTTCATATCTAACAACCTTTAAGGCACATACCTTACCTTCTTTAACCACTTCAAGTCGTTTCTATGTAACTCCCTTATATCCTTCAATCCCAGTTTAAGCATAGCTAATCTACTTAATCCAATACCCCAGGCCAACACAGGTTTATCTATACCTAGGGGTTCAAGGACTTCAGGTCTAAATATACCTGCCCCCAGGATCTCAAGCCAGCCCTTACCCTCTAGATAGACCTCAGCCTCCAGGGAAGGTTCTGTAAAGGGGAAGTATGCAGGTCTTACCCTAACCCTCTCAAAACCTAACCTCCTTAAAAACTCCACCAGTATCCCTATAAGGTTGTCAAAGTTAACATCCCTGTCCATAACTATACCGTCACACTGATAGAATTCAGGGAGATGTTTGTAATCTATGGCCTCGTTCCTAAACACCCTGTCTATACAGAATACCTTGTGGGGTTTCTCCCTCTCTTCTGGGGATAGGGATGCCAGGTATCTAATAGAGGATACCGTGGTGTGGGTTCTTAAAATAGTCCTTCTAGATATCTCCTCTTGGAACTTATAATTCCATCCCTTGGATATCTTCCTTCCATCTACAGTACCTCTCTCATGCACCTCTTTAACTTTCCTTAGAAGTTCCTCAGGCACCTCTCCACTTCTGGGATACCTTAGGAAGAAGGTATCCTGCATATCCCTGGCAGGGTGATCCTGGGGTTCAAAGAGTACATCGAAATTCCAGAATTCTGTCTCTACCATTGGACTCTTAACCTCCTTGAATCCCATACCTATTAGTACCTCTCTAACCTGGTATATCACCCTTGTAAGGGGGTGGTATTTTGCAGGATAGACCTCCTCTGTAGGGACAGCTACATCGTAGGGTCTAATATAACATCTTTTCCACCTACCTGTGATAATATCCTCCCTAGTTAACTGGGAGATCTCCTCCCTTATCTCTATAGGCTTCTTTATGTACTCCTTCCCCTTCTCACTTAATCTGATAGATCTCTCTGTTATCTCCTCTATTTCAATAAGCCCCCTCTTTTTAAGTATCTCCAGGATCTCAGGTGGGTATTTCTCTACATCCCCATCTATCTTAATATCCCTAAGTACCTCTTCCTCCCTATCTCTATAATCTAGATTTTTGAAGTGCACAACCCCTTTTTCAATCTTGGCAATACCCTTTCTCTTTAGATGTCCAAGTGCAGGGTTTATCTCGGAGCTATCCAGGATATTCCTTAAATCCCTTACAGGTATGGAGGTAGTACCTCTCTCCTTCAGGTACTCTGCTATCTTTCTCTCAGGAAGCCCCTCCTTTAGAGCCTTTTCCCCCCTCTCACTTAGTTTAGCATATTTCCTCTTTCTCTCTACAATATTTACCAACCCCTTACCTGAGAGCCATAGGGCACTTCTCATAACCTTTGTCTCAGACTTCATAAGCTCATGCTTAGCTAACTCCTCTACAGACATTTCCTCCTTTCCACTATCTTGGAATATCTTCAGAAGTTTCTTCTCGTCTATGTGTAACTCCATAGTATCACATTTAGACCCTTCTACCTTTTTACCTCGATGGAGAGATCCTCCTCCTTATAACCAAAGAGGGATATTATCCTCTTAGAGAGTCTAACAACCCTATCGGCACTGAAGCTGGTCTCCATGTAGATATCAGTATTTTTTATCCTATAGGGTGCCTTCAAATCCTTGGGGTTCCTTGTAAAATAGGGTCTCTTCCTTCCCCTTAGCTTAAAAACTTTCTCCTCGAACTCCTCCCTATGTAGGGAGTACATAATCTCGGCAACTTTTACCAACATACCCTTCCAGGTATCAACAGGGTATTTAACACCTTTAAAGGTAAATCCTACTATAGATTTCCCCACGTATCTCTCTGGAGATATTTTTGATTTCCCATCTACATCAGGTTCTGTAAACACTATCTCGCTAATCTTTTTTATCTTTTCCAGGAATCCCTTTACAGTTTCACCGTCAGGTTTATAACCACATAGTTTCTCCGTTGTACTGGCCAGGATCTCCACTAGGTGGTTATCAGGCTCAGTTACTATCTTCTCCCAGGCCTTTGGAAGTGTCTTCTTTATTAGATATTGTTTCTGAATGCTCCTGTAGCGCCTTTCACCATTTTCCACAGCCTTATCTGAAATTACATTCTCCTTAGATAGAAACTCCTCAAATTTGTCCACGATATCTTTACTGTCCTGCTCATATATCTCAATGGTGTAGAACTTCCTCTGTTCCCAACTTCCCTCACGTAGTGGTAGGTAGAACCACCAACTTATACCATTTGTCAACACAGCAAGTTTCACACCCTCCTGAAAGGAGTACTTTAAAAGCTGCTCCTGATGCCTCTCCAAGTTTTCATTGACCTTCTTAACCTCTATGAACACCTTGACCCTACCGTTACATTTAAGGGCATAGTCTACCTTCCCACCACCTACAGAGTACTCTGGATAGACCTCGTCTATGTTAAAGGGATCCCACCCCAGGGCCTTTAAAATACTAAGGACTACAGCCTGCTTAGTGGCAGCCTCGTCAAAGGACTGAAGACGCCTGTCCCTCTTAAAGTTCTCTATAAGTTGAAATAACTCTTTATTCATCCTATCACCTTATAGGAAGGGACTGATCCTTTTGGACATCTTCACCTCCTTCAACTTTTACCCTCTCCTCCTTCTTTAAAAATCTCCTGTAAAGGCAGTTTGGATAGTTGGAGCAGCCTAGGAATTCTCCCTTTTTAGTTTTCACCAGTCTAAGTTTACTACCACACCATGGACATATATCCTCCCTCATCTGCTTCCTTATCTCATCTACCAGTGAGAACCCACTTTTACACAACTTATACCTGTTGTATCTTACCACCCCACTCTTAGTGTCTACATAAACTATATAGTTTTTGAAGAGTTCCACACTTTCAAGATCTACGATAACATCTCTTTCTGTCACCTTGAGACCTCTGGTGATCTCCATCCCAGTTTTTAAAGGTAGTAACCAGTAACCCTCTCCAGAGTAACTTAGAAGTCCAGCCCTGTACTTTAACCTCTCTATTAACCAGTTGAAGTCCCTGTTGACAATATATCTAATACCCTCCTCTACACTCTTGAACACATTTCTCTCCATCATCTTCTCTAAAACCTCTACTATGTGAGGATCCCCACTTCTATACTCCTGAAGTAGTAATTTCTCGGCAGTATCTACAAACCTCTCCCTATCTACTTTAACACATAGTAGGAGGCCGTGGAATCCATTTGCAACTATGTACTTCTCCTTCTCCAGGATATCCTCCCTGTCAAATTTGAAATACACCCTTACATTGATGAACTTGTTGCCACCCTCGGAGACCCCCTTATTTACCACGTACTCCTCCCTGTAGTTGGCTGTAACTCCATAGTAGAAAACTGGATTCCTTCCATTTTTTACCCCTATTATAGATATAAGGCCCTCAGGTACCCTCCAGTTCTGATTCCAGGTCTTACTACTTAACTCTGTTACGTTGAAGTGTATGTTCCTTGTAAGTAGTTGGAACAACTCCTCCATCTCTGACCCCCTCTCTATATTTATAATATCAAATATTTAAATTAAGACAAATATTTAAAAATACTAGAGAAAAGGTTTAGGCAATTTCTCATCTTTACATTCTACAACCATGAGATAGGGCTTGTTCCCCCTTAAGTAGTACCTAATATTTGGTTTAATATCCTCAATATCCTCGATAAAGACGTTGTCTATACCGTAGCCATCTGCTATCCTGTTGAAATCTGGATTCTTAATTTCACAGAAACCATTTAATCTGTTATTCTTCATTACAATGAGAAGTATCTTTAAGTTGTTTTCCTCCAAGGTGGAGAGTTCCTGGAGGTTCATCTGGAAACCTCCATCTCCACTTATGGAGATAACCTCCCTCTCGATGTTATAATCCATACATCCAAACTTAACACCTATGGAGGCTGGAAGCCCAAAGCCCATGGTACCCATACTGTGGGAGGAGATAATACTCCTTGGCAATTTACAGGTCCTAAGTAGTGATAGGAAGACTGTGTGGTTACCAGCATCTGTAACAACTATCCCATCCTCAGGTATGTTCTTTACTATCTCCAGTACCTTAGAGGAGTAGTCCCCTAGGTCTAGTACAGGGACCTCCCTCTCTGGAGGTTCCACCTGTGGAAGTGTTTCATCTATCTCCTCCACTATATACTTAATGTTATCTAGGGAGTTTATCCTCACATCTAGGGGAGTTATCTTCTTTAAGGTACTCTCCCTTATACTCTCAGGTATGGTGTTGTAGGACAAACTTGCCCCAACAGAGATTATCCTATCACTCTCTAGGAGGTATCTATTTGCAGTGGGTGTACCCCTCCTTCCCACTAGACCTAAGTTGTAGTTATAGGTCTCTTCAACAACACCCCTTGCAGGGAAGGTGGTAACAAGGGGAATATTTAATTTTTTCAGTATCTTGCCTATCTTAGTCATATCCCTGTATTTTAAAGTACCGTATATACCCTGACCTATAAGGATTAGAGGCTTTTTAGCCTCTTTAATATCTCTAGGGATTTTTACCTCCAAGGTACTGTCTTCCCCCCTATCTTCACTATCTAGTATAACCTCCATAGAAAGGATATCCCTAGGTATACTTAGAGATACAGGTTTTTTACTACTTAGACACTCCTGAAAGGCTTCATGGAGAATCTTGGCATCTGGTTTCTCTAGTAGGTATCCCCTGTATATATTTAGAAAACCTGTATCCACCTCCTGGAAGTAATTCTTATTTATATACTTCCTCTCACATCTCCCAGTAATGGCTAAAGTTGAGGAGGAGTCTTTATAGGCCGTATATATTCCAGTTGTTAAATTTGTAGATCCTGGTCCAGCAGTTGCCAAACATACCCCTACATAGTTGGTGATCCTGGCATACCCATCTGCCATATGGGCTGCCCCCTGTTCATGTCTCACCAGGATATTTTTTATAGGGGAGTCCTCCAGATTCTTGTAGATATCCATTATCTGCTCTCCAGGGTAGGAAAATACAGTTTTTACACCTTTATCTAGCAGAAAATCTACTATATAATCGCTGAATTTCATATGGGACAACCCTGGAGAATTTAGAAGTCTAAAATAAGTGGTGGATTGTAAATAGATTAGATGTGGAAGTTTTAGTATCCATCTCTGATCATGTCTGGAGATTTGACAAGTTATAACGTCAAGTTTTTAGTGTTTATCCCATCATCTGAGACTATATTGGTATCTATAAAACAGCCTTTGGAGAAATTTCTGTAAAAGTGGATGGTAATATTCCAGCACTTGGGCATCCATACAATCCCCTATCTCTCTTTAAAAAATAGATATAGGGGATGTAATTAAAATAGATTACTCTACCAGCAACTTTGCAATCTCTGGTGTGTACTTCCAGTTCTCAGGTAGTACCTTTTTCCTCCTGTAGTATTTAACCAGTCTTCTAATCTTTGACTCTATAAGTTGCAATCCTCTCTTGGAGTGTAGGTCCTTTGGATGGTTCTCCAGGTGGTTCCTTAAATTAACTGCCCTCTTCATTAAATTTAACAGATCTTCAGGCACCTCTGGATAGACGTTATGTTCCTTCATTATATCGCTTATACTTTTTCCAGTGATTAACTTTACATCTGGGATACCGTAGGTGTCCCTTAAGATAAGTCCTATCATTGCAGATTGATACCCCTTCTTCGCCAACTCCACAACCTTGTTCTCCACCTCTTCAGGGGTCATGGTGACCCACTTTGGCGGCTCTGTCCTCAGGGGCTTTTTAGAACCAGAGGCTCCCCTTCTCCTTGCGTGCATCCTTGCCATGTTTTCACCGTTCTCATTTATCCCTAAGGGGTTATTTACAGCTAATATAAATAACTTTTGGTGAGGTATAAAGATTTAAATAGCATCAAAACAAACTTTTAAAGTAATAGGGAAAAGGTGAGAGGTATGGAGATTAATGGAGTATATATAGAGGACACCTTTGCCGAGGCATTTCCCATATGGGTTTCAAGGGTCCTAATAACTGCAGCCACAAAGAGACTTGCAAAGATAGCGGCAACAGAGGCTACAGGGTTTGGATGTTCAGTTATCATGTGTCCTGCCGAGGCAGGTATTGAGAAGTACGTACCTCCAACAAAGACACCTGATGGAAGACCTGGCTTTATAATAGAGATATGTCATCCTAAGAAATCAGAGTTGGAAAAACAACTTCTGGCTAGACTTGGACAGTGTGTTCTAACAGCCCCTACAACTGCAGCCTTTGACGCCATGGGTGAAGAGGCAGAGGAGCATGTTAAGGTAGGGTTTAAGTTGAAGTTCTTTGGAGACGGTTATGAGAAGAAGGACAAGCTAGGAGAGAGAACAGTCTATAGGATACCTATAATGGGTGGGGAGTTTATAGTGGAGAATAAATTCGGTATTAAGAAAGGGGTTGCAGGGGGGAACTTCTTCATAATGGCAGATACCAACATGACTGCCCTGGTGGCAGCGGAGGCTGCAGTAAACGCCATTAGATCTGTGGAGAAGGTAATAACCCCCTTCCCAGGAGGAATAGTAGCCTCTGGTAGTAAGGTAGGTGCCTCCAATCCAAAGTATAAGTTTATGAAGGCCACCACCAACCACAAGTTATGTCCAACACTTAGGGATGTTGTAGAGGACTCAGAGGTCCCAGAGGATGTAAATGGAATATACGAGATTGTAATAGATGGTGTAGATGAGGAGTCTGTTAAGAAGGCTATGAAGGTAGGTATCCTAACTGCAACAACTGTGAAGGGAGTTAAGAGGATATCTGCAGGTAACTACGGAGGTAAGTTAGGTAAGTACCAGATAAGGCTAAGGGAACTATTTGAATAATCCTTATTATTTTTTAAAAGTTTTACAGGGGATTTAATTTGAAGGTCCAGTATCTCATAAAAAACAACACCTACGGAGAATTTACACTGAACAAGTCCTTTAACACCTACAGAGGTAAGTTAATAAAGTTTGACTTCAACGGACCTTTGGAAGGAGTTGTAATGTTAAACAAGAAAAATCACTACTATTTTTATCCCTTGAGGGCCCTTCATATGATAAAACCTGAGACTCATACTCCTACAAATATCCTACCTAAGACCTCCCTACCTACAAATCCAAAGAATATCCATGTAAAGGAGGCCCTCTCAAGGATAGTAGGTAGAACCTTAAAGGTTGGATACAACAACCCAAAGACTGCATATCTAGGAAGACTACTGGGATTTACAAGGGGGGTATTCTCCTGGACCCTTGCCTTAGAGATCCATGGGGAGATATACCTACTGATAAACCCCAACTACTTCATATACTACGGTACCAAGTGGATCATACCTAAGAACAACCCCCCATATGTACCACCGGTACTTGTAAATCTAACAAAGACAACCCAGTATCTAAAGAAGTCCCTCCTGGAGGAGGTGTACCTGGAGCCCATGTATCCCCGTATCAATATAGATAACAGGGCATACGTATACCCCTATGGTGTAGTCTCAGAGGATGAGGAGTTGAAGAGACATATAGAAGGTGTCCTTAAGGAACACGGCCTCTACTTCCACGGTGAGAATTAGATAAAGGGTAAAAACCATGAATATAGTGATAGATGTAAGAAATAAGAAGTTTGAAACTGTAGAGGGGGATTTCCTCCCACTAAGTTGGGGGGTCTACATACATCACAGGTATGAGACCTGGAAGTATCCTCCCTACCATGAGAGGAATGTACTAACCTTTGGCAGGGGTATACTACCTGTAATAGGTGGAAACAGGTTGATATTTACCTTCAGATCTCCACTGTGGGATGGCTTCTACTATTCAGCAATGGGTGGAGCAGGGTATACCCTTAAATTCACAGGGTTGAGGAATGTAGCCATCGTAGGAAGATGTGATAAACCTAGTCTCCTTGTAATAGAGGGGAATGGAGAGGGAATAAAGATAGACTTTATAGATATGGAGTCCTACTTGGAGGGGTATAACAGTATCTATCACCTAAACCAGTATATCCTGGAGTTATTCGGGGAGAGGAATTACAGGGCTCTCCTGGTGGGACCTGCTGGAATAAACACCAACATGGGCGCCATATTCTCTCAGAGTGTAAAAAATGGGAAACTCCTTGAGGGTTCAGAGGACTGGGCTGGAAGAGGTGGCGTTGGTTCCGTTCTCTTCAGGGCCCATAACATCTTAGGTGTTGTATACTACGGAGAGGATTTAAAGAAGGAGTTAAAGAGGGAAAGGGAGCTAAGTAGGAGACTTAGAAAGATAGTGGAGGAGTACTACAACAAGCCCTATATAGAGGTTATCCTGGAACATACCAGGAAGTACAGGTACAACGAGGAGACTGGAACAGGAGGTACCTTTGGAAACAACTACCTCTACCTCCTGGATACCACCCCCATATTCAACTGGAGGATGCCCTATATCCCTAAAGATGTTAGAATGGAGTTTCATAGGAGGATTGTAAAGTACCTTGTAGAGAGGTTCAACAGGGAGGCAATTGAACCTAGGAATTGGACAACCTGTGGGGAACCTTGCCCTGTCCAATGTAAGAAGTACAGAAGGGGTTTGAAAGTAGACTATGAGCCCTATGAGGCAGGTGGACCACTCCTAGGTATCTTCGACATATACGCCATTGACAAGGTAGTCCATACTATCGACTCCTTAGGTTTCGACGCTATAGAATGTGGGAATTTAATAGCCTGGGTATTTGAACTTCTCCATGTGGGGCTGTTAAAACCTGAGGAGGTAGGTATAGACAAACCTGTATTTGAGATATCCCAGTATAGGGACGAGGAGGAAATGTTAAGGAACTCCCAGTACAACGGGGAGTTGGCAGTTAAGTTGGCAGAGATCATGGCCTTCAGGAAGAATGAGATGGGGAGGATACTGGGACTAGGGATAAGGAAGGCCTCCAGGATACTAAATAAGAGATTTAAGGAGAGGATAAAGGATAAAAAGAGATTTAACGACTACGGGGTATACGTACCCTTTGGAGAGGAGGGTGGGATATCTCCAACTATGTACTGGGCAATTGGGAACTTTATCCCTTATCTCATACAGGGGAGATACCTTACCTACTACAAGGCTGGGGTATTTCCAGAACCTGAGGAGTTGGCCAGGTTAAGTGTGGAGAGGGTTATAGAGGAGATCACCCTGGATAACGTAGGGTTGTGTAGATTCCACAGAGGTTGGTGTGCCCCAATACTGGATGTCCTGGTAAGGGAGGTTACAGGGGAGGATATAAAGAAGATTACCCGAAAGTTGATAAGGGACATATGGCTCTACGACAGGAAGTTGGGAGGTTACCCACCCTATATTGAAAGTGAGAGGGTTAAGGACCTAATAGTAAAGGGGGCTGAGGAGTTTGGAAATGAGAGATGGACCTCCTACTTCAAGAGAGAGGGGGAGAAGAAGTTAAAGGAGTATATAGGGAGGGTACTTGAGGAGTACAGTAAACTACTGGGTATAGATTGGAGAATAGAGGGAGAACTATGATAAAAATCGCCTGGGGTATCACAGGTTGTGGAGATAAGATAGAGGAAGTAGTAGACACCATGATAGAGTTGAAAGATGAATTCCATCTGGACATAGATGTATACGCCTCCAAAAGTGCTAAAAGAGTACTGAAGTGGTATAGGCTATGGGATAAGGTGATGGCAGAGTTCCAGGAGATAAAGGTAGAGGTAGATGCCAACGCCCCATTCCTGGCAGGGGAGCTACAAACTGGAAAATACGATATCTTCCTTGTAGCACCTGCAACTGCAAATACTGTGGCGAAGATTGCCCACTGTATAGCAGATACACTTATTACAAACTCGGTGTCCCAGGCTATCAAGGGAAGGGTACCTGTCTATATATTCCCTCCAGATAACAAGGTAGGGGAGATAGAGACTGTCATACCTGGAGGAAAGACATTAAAGTTACGTATAAGGAAGGAGGATGTGGAGAACGTTGATAGGTTAAGGAAGATGGAGGGTATTACAGTCCTTGACACTGTAGAGGATATTAGGAGGGCTATTTTAGAGTATATGAGGGGTAATGGGAAAGTATGTTAAAGGTTAGATTAAGGGACTTTGTAGAAACAGAAATTGGATTCTTTGCGGTGAATACCTACGAACATCCCAGGGATAGGGTTTTTGCATTTCTCAGATATTTAAACCTAGATGTGGTGGGGAAGGAGGTTATAGAGAGGTACAATCTAAATAGAAAGGATATAAGGGAGGTAGATGGGAGGAGGTACATCAAGATAGCAGATACCTGGAAAACCTATAAGATATTAAGGGATATGTATCCAGAGTACCTGTACTACGACGAGAGAAGGGATGTCCTGCTACATGGGGTTAGTAGAGAGGAGATAATTAGAGTATTAAGGCCCCAGGAGAGGTTGGAGGAGATATTAAACAACTGTCAAAGTCCCTTTGAGGAGAAGTGTAAAACCCTTGCCCATGTATTCCATCAGTGGGGTCTGGACTATAAACACATGGGAGTGTCTGGTTCCACCCTCCTAAGATTAAACAGTGAGAACTCAGATATAGACTTTGTAATATACGGCATGAAGAACCACAGGAAGGCAAGGGAGATACTAAAATCTATCTTTGAAGATGAGAGATACAGGGATATTATAAAGCCCCTTTCAGAGGAACATTGGAGAAGGGTGTATAAAAAGAGAATAAAGGATAACACCCTCACCTACCAGGAGTTTCTAAGACATGAGATTAGAAAGTATAACAGGGGAGTAATCAAAGGTACAACCTTCGATCTACTTGCAACTAGGGATTGGCACGAGATAGAGGATAATCTAGATTTTCTCTACAGAGACCTGGGACCTGTTGAGATAGAGGCCCTTGTAGTTAACGACGACTATATCTTTGATAACCCAGCTATATACAAGGTAGAGGATGTGAAAATATTAGATAGAGATAATCATCTGGCAGCTGGTATTAAGGAGGTTGTATCCTTTACCCATACCTATGCAGGTCAGGCCTTCAAGGGAGAGAGGATAGTTGCCAGGGGAAAGTTGGAGAGGGTGATAACCCCTAAAGGGGAGTATTTAAGGGTTGTAGTAGGCACATCCAGGGAGGCATTTAACGAGTATATAAAGGTAATTAGCTAGTGTCTCTCTTTTCCAGTGGGATAAGTAGTTGTAGAAATGCATTTATTACCTGTACTATAGCCAGTATTAGGAATTGATAATTTAGATATACTATCATAGCTAATGTGGAGAATATAAGAAGTATCCCTCCAAACTTCCTAACCTTGGATTTGAAAAGTATCCCCTCAATAGCCATTATGAGCCCATATATAGAGGCTATAAACACCCCTAAAAGGGAGGGGTATATGAAGAAGACTGTAAGGGAGGAGACAATAATACACAGTAGGGCATAACATACGATCTCATCCATAATCCTGTTAAAGTAGCTATATACCTCTAACTTAGACCTCCTGTATTTCACTATAGCTCCCAAACCCATAAGGATAATAAGAATAGCTATAGCAACTAGAAATCCAATGTCCTTAAAAAACTGGAGAATGAGATGGATGATGAAGAACACCAGTGCACTTAGAAAGTTAGATAGAAAGTATACCTCCTTCTTATAATTTTTATCCTCCTCACCGTATCCGTTAAATACCAAATTTAGCACTTCCTTTATATCCATAGTAAATCCCTGGGATTTTTCTATATCAAAAAGTATACAGGACCTGTTAAAAAATGATCTCTCCAAGTTAATAATATTTAAGGTCATCTCCACCAATGTATTTTCTCTTCTTCCCCCTGAGATGGGAGTATCCCAGTGGATGTTGTCACTTATCTTTCTATCCTACCTCTTACTCTACAGGGAGGTGCTATGGAGGGTAGACTGGCTATATTATAGTTATATCAGACAACCTCTTATACTCATCTGTAATATGGCTGGAATTCCATAAATACTTACTACCTTACATTATCTTCACACTACCTCTTCTTTTAAGATTTTTATAGTTGATAACAGAGAAAACTCTAATACAGGATCTATATCTGGGATCCCATGGTTGAGAGGTATATAAAAGAGAAGAGAAGGATGGAACTTATAGGCTTGGAAATACCTGTAATATCTGAGGAGGACAAATTGGGGATAGAGTACCTGGCGGACCTCCTGGCCACCTATCCATTGAGGGATGGAGATATTATTGTGGTGGCAGAGACACTTATATCAAAACTTGAAGGCAACATTGTAAAGAGGGAGGAAGTTAAACCAACACCTGAGGCCTATAGGTTGGCGGAGAGGTTAGGGAAGTCTCCAGAGGTTGTCCAGGTAATACTGGATGAGGCCAGGGAGGTAGTGAAAGTGGGGGAGGGTTTCATCATCACAGAGACTAAACATGGATTTGTATGTGCCAACAGTGGAGTGGATGAGAGTAACGTTAAGGATGGGATAAAACCCCTCCCTAAGGATCCTGATAGAAGTGCCTCTCTACTTAGGG
Organism: Methanothermococcus sp. SCGC AD-155-E23; assembly: GCA_019561615.1. GTDB lineage: Archaea > AGJL01 > Methanococci > Methanococcales > Methanococcaceae > Methanofervidicoccus. The sequence goes on along the minus strand of JAHEQA010000017.1, from coordinate 25,072 downwards.
AGATAATAGAGAGGAAGACTGGGAAGAGGATAGGGGTTATAATAAGTGACAGTATGGGAAGACCCTTCAGGAGGGGTGCCTGTGGCGTGGCCATAGGTGTTAGTGGGATATGTGCACTCTGGGATAGGAGAGGGGAGAGGGATCTCTTTAACAGACCTTTGAAGAGTACAGAGGTTGCCATAGGGGATGAGTTGGCCTCTGCCGCCTCCATACTTATGGGGGAATCCCAGGAGGGAGTACCTGTGGTGATAGTGAGAAATGCTCCAGTACCCTTTACAGATGGAAAGGGGAAGGATCTAATAAGGCCTAAGGAGGAGGATCTTTTCAGGTGATAGTTTTGCTAGAAGATTATATAGGGGAGGTAATTCTCCACCTGGAAAGGTTGAAAGGTATAAACTGGGACAATGTAAAGATGTTAATAGATGAGATTACCTCCTCCCCCCACTCCAAGATCTTTACCTACGGCGTTGGTAGAAGTGGATACGTCGCCCAGGCCTTTACCATGAGGTTGGCACACCTGGGGTTTAAGGCCTACTTCGTTGGAGAGCCTAACTGCCCCTCTGCAGAGGATGGAGATATACTTGTAGTGATATCTGGTAGTGGAAGAACCTACTCTGTAGTCAATATGGTTAAGAGGGTGAGGAGGGAGGGGTGGAAGATCAAGGTAATATCCATTGGAGGTGCAGGGGAAATAGGAAAAATGTCAGATATCCATATAGACCTGAATATAGGGGAGTATAACAGGGTTCCCAATGGGCACCCTCTTTGAGGAACTTGCATTTATACTGTTAGATGGGGTAATATACCTCTTGAGGAAGAGGATGAATATATCTGAGGAGGAGATGAGGAGGAGACACTGTAATCTACTATAAAAAGTAGGAGGAGATACTATGAAGTTTGGATGGGTATATGTAAGTGGTGATAGCTGGGAGGAGAGAAAGGAGATTGTAAAAGATGCCTTGGAAAGTTCCATTCCTGCAGTTTTCGTACCTAGGGAGGATATTGAGAGGGTTAGGGAGTTGGGGAATATAAAGGTTGTATCTAAGGATCTAGATGCAGATATCGTTGTAATTGAGAAGGGAGAAGATCTTGAGATACTGAGAAAGGCTAAGGAGTTAGGAAAGGAGACTGGGATCTACATACCTATAGAGGGTAAGGAGGATGAGGAGTACGCCCTCGAGGTAAGTAAGTACCCCTTCCTAGATTACATCATAGTGGAGGGTANGGATTGGACTGTCATTCCACTGGAAAACCTTATAGCAGCACTTGCAGATAGTAATGTAAAGATAGTAGCTGTTATAGATGATGTGGAGGAGGGAAGAACTGCATACGAGATACTGGAGAAGGGGGTAGATGGTACCCTACTACGTCCCAGGGATACCAACGAGATTAAGAGGTTTTCAAAGTTAATAGAGGAGATGAATGCCCAGAAGATAAAGTTAGACTACGCCACTGTAAGGAAGGTGGAGCCTGTTGGTAGTGGAGATAGGGTATGTGTAGATACCTGCAGTATGATGGAGGAGGGAGAGGGGATGTTAGTTGGATCCTACTCCAGGGGTTTATTCCTAGTGCACGGGGAGACTGTAGAGAATCCCTACGTTGCCACAAGACCTTTCAGGGTAAATGCAGGTCCTGTTCATGCCTATATCCTCTGTCCAGGTAATAAGACAAAGTACCTCAGTGAGTTGAAGGCTGGAGATAAGGTCTTAATAGTGAATAAAGATGGAAGGGCTAGAGAGGCTGTAGTTGGCAGGGTGAAGATAGAGAGGAGGCCCCTGATACTTGTTGAGGCGGAGTATAAGGGAGATATCCTCAGGACTATCCTCCAGAATGCAGAGACTATAAGGTTAGTTGGAGAGGATGGGAAACCTATCTCTGTGGTGGATCTCAAGGAGGGGGATAAGGTACTTGTAAAATTCGATGAGAATGCAAGACACTTTGGAATGGCTATAGAGGAGACTATAATAGAGAAGTAAGGTGTTATAATGGAGATCTCCATTGGGAAGGTGGAGAGGAGACTTTACAGTATCCTGGAAAGTGAAGGTGCCCTCTACTTTGTACTTGTAGACCCTGGAGATAGGGATATCTCCCAGGTGGTAGAGAGGGTAGGGGACTATGCAGATGCTGTAATAGTTGGGGGGAGTATCGGCGTCTCCAACTTAGACCAGGTTACAAGGGAGATTAAAAAGATAGTCAAGGACATTCCTGTTATACTCTTTCCAGGAAATGTAGATGGGTTGACACCCTATGCAGACGCTGTATTCTTTATGTCCCTTATGAACTCCAGTAACACCTACTGGACAACCTTGGCACCTACCTTAGGTTCCCTCACCATTAAGAGGTACTCCCTAGAGCCTATACCTATGGCCTACCTAGGTGTTGAACCTGTTGGGAGGACTGCAGTGGGTTTTGTTGGAGAGGTAAAGGAGATACCTCAGAGAAAACCTGAGATAGCTGCCATGTACTGCCTCTCTGCAAGATACTTTGGAATGAGATGGGCCTACCTGGAGGCTGGCAGTGGTGCAGAGTACCCTGTAAGTGACGAGATGATAAGGATTTCCAAGGAGATAAGTGGTATCAACATTATAGTGGGAGGGGGTATAAGAACTCCAGAGGTTGCCTACAGGAAGGTAGTAAGTGGAGCAGATGCTATTGTAACAGGTACTGTTGTAGAGGGTGATCCCACTATTATGGAGGATATAAGGGATGCTGTAAAAAGAGGAGGAAGGGAGAAGTTGAGGTGATAACATGTGCATCTTCTGTAAGATCGTCAAGAAGGAGATACCTGCAAAGATAGTATACGAGGATGAAAAGACCATGGCATTTCTGGATATAAATCCTAGAAGTAAGGGTCATACCCTGGTTATACCCAAGGAGCACTATGAGACCTTTGAAGAGGTACCAGAGGATGTTGCCCTTCACCTAATTAGGACTATTAAGAAGGTGTTGGAAATATTAAAGCCCCTAAATTTCGACGGCTACAACATACTAAGTAACAACAAACCTGCCGCTGGCCAGGAGGTACCTCATCTACACTTCCATATTATACCAAGGTATAGTGGGGAGAAGGAGGAGGTAATTAAACTGGCACCTCCTATAGAGGTGGATCTTGATAAGGTGTTAGAGGAGTTGAAAGAAAAAAGAGTTTAGCAGGAGGAGTGCTTCATAAAGAGTTTTTTCATACTTCTTTCTATACTTCCCTCTACTGCCTTTCCTCCAATAATAGTTTTAAGCTCCTTTACAAGTTCCTGAGCAGCTACCAGTGTCGTTGGATTTATCTTGGCCTTCTTGAATTTTTCTAGTAACTCCTCATCCACATTTTTGAGCCTCTCCAATGCAGCCCTTAAGACTTTCTGATCCTCTGTTAGATATAGGGAGGAGGCACTCTTTGTGACCAACTCTACGTTGAGAACCTTAAAGAGGCCCTCAATACCTGAACTCTCCACTATGGAGGCCAAGGTCTGAAGTGCCATGAATACATCCTTTTCCATCATTTCCTTTGGAATCTTTACAACGGTGTTACCAAGTATATAGTACTCTAAGATCCCTGCAAGTACTATAGCAGCTATTAGAGCAGCTCCTCTATTTGCTGTAGGACATATAGCCCCTATAGGTATTATGTAAACCTTTTTATTAACACTCTCTGCCAATTCAATACACTTCTTCAACTGTTCCTCTGTTAAGTAGTCCTTTCCGTCAAGGGATTTCCCCCCTATGATATAACTATCATGTTGAGGTGTACCTGGAACTGCTGCAGGGTGAAATGCAGAAATACCAATATCCTTCCTCTCCCTTAACTCGTACTTGAGATGATGGTAAGGCACCACTGGACATATGGTACAGGTAGTTAGGAGCACTGCATCCTTAGGTAGGTGTCTCACTATCTTCTTAGCTACCTCTAGGGTTTTAATTGTAGGTGTGTAGAGGATATGTATCTCTCCATGTCTTGCAGCCTCTAGATCGTCGGTAGTAATCTTAACCCCAGCCTCCTCAACTTTATCCCACATCTCTTCACTTAGTACCTCTCTATGAGGTTCTGAGAGTACTACATCGTGACCTGCTTCCGCAAACTCTATAGCCATCCTACTTCCACCGTATGGTGGTTCTCCTCCGAAGAGCTCTAGAACCCTGAGTTCATTGAGATAAAAGTCCTGGTTACCAGCACCATATATGGAAACCTTCATAGAATCACCATGAATGTACGATTTCAGTACTAGAGTATTTAAATACTGGACAAAAAGGGATACTATTTAAATATCTCTGTGACGCTAGTAAGATATAGTAACGTTAATATTTATCCCTTACTACCTATAAATTCAAAAAAAGAAATATACAAATTTATTCACAATTTAACTCTCTTCTCAACTCTCCCATAGTGGAGCGCCTCTCTGCAAAGGCGTCATGCCTATGGATACTCTCCTTATTTACCTGTCTAACTAGCACCTGGGTATCGTCAGGTAGATACTTAAATTCCTCCACTATTCTCTTTATCATCTCCCTTGCACAGTCTTCGACGAACTTTGGATTCCTGTGGGCCTTCTCCACTACGTATGCCTCGTCTACCCTTTTTAGTAATTCGTACACCTCCCCACTCATGGACTTTCTTATAATCTCTATGATTTTCCCAATACTTACGTTGTAACCTTCAGGAACCTCTATCATTACAGTCCCTATACCCCTCTGGTTATGGGTTGCAACAACAACAGCATCTAGTATCTTCTCTATCTCCTCCTCTGAAAATCCCTTCTCTTTTAAATTCTGAATAGTCTTCTCCTTTAGGAGGTTCTGGGCACAGGGACAGGCTGTAATACCTACAACCTCTGCACCAACCATCTTCTTGATATGGATATTACCCTCCTTATCCTTTACCCCGTAGGCCCTACCTATAATCTTACAAACCCCTTGAGAGGGTTTACCTGTTATGGGGGATCTCTCCTCCAGGATATAGTCTCCGTACATGAGGACCTCTGCCCTTGTTGCATAGTCATGCCTTTCAAAGAGCTTCTTAACTATATTTACAGATAACTCCTCTATTCCATAGGTCTCCTTAACTACTAACTTCTCTATGACCTCCTCGATAACCTCTGGACTCCTGGACATGTGTATGCCCTTCTGGGAGCTTGGTAGATCTACAAAGACTTCAAATGTTGGAAGGAGTATTATAGGTCTCTTGTTTTTCCTATGTATCTTTACAAGTTTCTTTAGGTTGATGATTCCTACCCTTGTTAGGGATACCTTGATCTCAGGTTCTGTAGCCTGGATATCACAGAACATGTTTCACACCCTTAACTGTTATCCCTCCTGATAAAGTACCCTATGAGAACTCCTGAGAGCAAACCTACAAGGAGATAGACAACAGGATAAAGGGTAGGATGAGATACCTCCCTCTCCACAGGTTTTGTCCCTGGGGAGACACTTACATTTCCAGGTATGAAAGTACTCCCCTGCTCTCTACAGCTATGGTCTATCTCCTGGAGTATATCCATATCCATCTGGGCGTAGGCTGTACTGTACTTGTAGTATAAGGCCCTGTAGAAGGAATCGTTGAAGGAGTTTGCGTACTCGTAGTATCCCATGGCACTTATAGGTAGATACCCATACCTACCCATTACCTTGTTTATCCTCTTTTCCGCCCTCTCCCTTAGATACTCTATATCTGTATTGAAGTTAAGAGGGGTTGTGGCGTATACGTAGGCATCTATACTCTCTCCAATAGAGAGTAGATACTCCCCCTTCTCGTAATACTCTCTAGCCTTCTCCAACTTCTCCTCTGCATCCTCTATCGGCCCTACCTCAGGTAGTACCATGGAGGAGTAGAGAACTACAACTTCCGCGTTATCCAGGTACTTCTGGGCAAGGGGCATCAGTTGACACTCTTCCACAACCTCTCCCTTTCCATTGGAAAGTCCCAGCCACCAGAGGGCACTCTCCCCTCTCCATTTACCATAGGAGGCGTATTCTATAGCAGATAAAGGGTTGTTGTTGTAGTACTCCCTCCAGGCCCTGTCTAGGAGGTCTTCCCCCTCGTAGATCCTACTCTTAGAGGCCAGGATATACTCAAAGTTATCCTTTTTAAGTTTTTTATTTTTAATAACCTCTTTTTTATTTTTAATATCCTCCTGGATATTCACGAGATAGTCCTTTAGATAGCCCCTCTTATCCCTGCTCTCCATGTAATTTAGTGTAGAGTTTATAAATTCCAGGTCTATTATGGCTCCAAAGGCCTTTGAGGTGGCAGAGTAGTAATTACCCTGGGAGTACAGTTTCTCCGCCACCTCCAGATTTTCCCCAGCTCCCTCCAACCTTCTCTTAAGGTTCCTCTCCAGTAGATAGCTTAACTTGGTACTGGGATCCCTCTCCAATTTATCCTTTACATAGTGGTAGTTATTCCTGGCAAGTTTCAATATCCTGTCTGCAAGTCCCTTCATCTTTCTCCTGTATAGGGCCTCCAGCACTGGATTGGGGGTGTAGTTCTCCTCCACGAGGGTATAATTCGTGAAGTAGTAGATGGCGTCGTATATGCTTTTAACCTCTACAACCTCTATTCCCAACTTCCTCCCGTACTCTACCACATCTACGGTGATGTTGCCACCCTCTATGTAGGGATCCTCTACAGTTATGTAACGCTCCCCGTAAGGTATTAAGAAGCGCCTGGCACCTGACATCTTTGCAGCTTTTAACTTCTCCAGTATTCCCCCTACAGGTCCAATGCCACCATCTGGGTATATCATACCTGTCATCATAACGTCCCTGTTTATGCTCCAGTTATTTAACTGGGCAACAGTAGCTACACATAGGGCACCTCCTGCTGAAGGGCCTCCAATTATAGGGACTTTCGACCTTATTATGTAGTAGACATCGTAATCCCTCTGATTCTTGTTACATACATCAAAGGCTACCTTTGCAGCAATCCTCGCTGAACTCTGCATATCCATCTCAGTTACTGGTAGGGTATCTATAAAGACATGACCACTTCCATTGGACACCCTAACATCGATGTTTATGATGGTTCCTACGTATCCATAATCTGTTGTTGAAACTGCTGGCACTGCAATAGTTACATCTCCAAATACTCCATTTAGAGAAAGGAGTAACAAGAGAGGGATGGAGTACCTTTTCATCCTATCTACCCCTTTTAATAAAGGTTATTGTTATAAAAATAACTGGAATTTGAGGTTTCTTTTTTATTATACTTACGGTGGAAACTATGGATGAAGAGGAGATGTTTCATATTGCCAGAAAGGTGGTTGACAGTATTGAAAAGGGGGTAAAACCCTTAATTGGATGGGAGGGATCTGAGGAAGTTGTAAAAATTGGGGCAGATGGTACTCCAACTAAGAGAATAGATGTTATTGCAGAGAACATTGCCATAAACGCCATAGAGAGGTGTTGTAGTGCAGTGCTTATAAGTGAGGAGGTAGGGATTAAAAAGGTGGGGGAGGGTCCACCTGAGTATATCGTTGTACTAGATCCCATAGATGGTACCTATAACGCATTGAAAAACCTTCCTATCTACTCTGTCTCTATAGCCATGGGAAGGATAAGGGGAGGGAAGGAGGAGATAGATGCAGTGAGAACCATGAGTATACAGGATCTGGAGTTGGGGATGGTGAAGAATATAGCTACAGGGGAGATATACTATGGAAGGGTTAATAGGGGAGCTTATATGCTGGAGGAGAAGGAGAGGGAGTGGAGGAGAATAGGGGTATCTGATATCAAAAATCTCAAGGATGCCACAGTGGGGGTTTTTGCCTACGGTCTAACCACTAACACCTTAGATTTCATAAAGGAGAGGAAGGTGAAAAGGATAAGGATATTTGGCTCTGTGGCCTTGGAGATGTGCTATGTGGCTAGAGGGGCGCTAGATGCATTTATAAATGTAAATGAAACCACCAGGCTCTATGATATTGCAGGGGGGTACGTTATCCTTAGGGAATCTGGAGGGGTTATAACAGATAGAGATGGAAGGCCCTTGAGTATGAGGTTAGACATTCAGGAGAGGACCTCCCTGATATGCTCAAACAGGGCACTCCACAGGAAGCTGGTAGGTATATTTGGGAACAGATGGGTATTGAAGCCTACAAAATTTGGTATAGTATCTAGGTTGGATAGAGAGGATGCATTAGATCTTGTTGTCCAGGTTATGGACTATCTGGAATCTAAGGGTATAGGTTATCTCCTGGAGGAGGAGCTCTACAATACTTTAAAGAATAGGGTGAATATGGGGAGGTATAGATGTAGGGTTATGAGGGATTTAGGGGAGATCTCCCACATGTTGGTTATAGGGGGGGATGGCACCGTACTGAGGGCTGCCAGGTTAATAGGGGGAAATGAAATACCTATAATCAGTATAGATATGGGTACCGTTGGTTTTCTCACGGAGTTCAGTAAGGAGGAGATATTTAAGGCCATAGAGATGGTTATAAGGGGGAAATACGAGATTGAGAGGAGGACTAAATGTAGCTCTGTAGTTAGATTCAGGGAGAAGGGTCGCCAGAAGGTACTTCCAGATGCCTTAAATGAGGTGGTATTAATAACTAAAAGCCCTGCAAAGATGGTACACTTTGAGGTTTATATAAATGGGGAGTTTGTAGAGGAGGTTAGGGCTGATGGGATTATAGTGTCAACTCCAACAGGTTCTACCGCCTACTCCCTAAGTGCCGGGGGACCAATACTGGAGCCCTCCATGGATGCCTTTGTGGTAGTCCCTATATGTCCCTTTAAACTCTTCTCCCGTCCCCTTGTAGTGGATGGAAACTCTGAGATCAGAATAAGGGTATTGAGAAAACCTGTACTTGTAGTTATAGATGGGAATGTTGAGGAGACCTTGAAAAAAGGGGATGAGGTTGTAGTTAGAAAGTCAGAGGCCTACACCTACTTTGTCAAGGGTAGAAAGTTCTACAGTAAGTTGAAGAAGTTGGGGAAGTGACTTTGGAGCCAGGGCCCAAGGTTTCACTATAAGAAATGAGGTTTATATTATAAGAAAAAATTGTGGGGTCTTGGAGGGGGGTGCGAAATGCGGCAGTTGTCAAGGAAGAGTCCCGGGAAAATCTCGAGGTTGACCTTTAGAAGTGGACGAAATCCGCACCTTAAGAGGGATTTTGTGACGGATTTCGCACCGGGGTTCAGGTATTCACTATAAGAAAATGGGATAGGGGGTGCGGAATGCGTCCTGGGGTATATATACCCTGGGACGCAGGTATATATATGAAATTGGGATTTTGGGAAGGTGGGTAGGAAAAAGCCCGGGGAAAATCTTTGAGGGGGTGCGGATTTCGCACCGGGGGTTCAATTTTTCATTATAAGAAAATCATTTCAACTTTCGAAACTTATCCCAGGCATCCTCTGCAGCAAGGGCTATAGGATCTACAACCATGGAAACTGGTGGGGCGTAGGAGAACTCCATATTAACTAACTCCTCACAGGTGACACCCTTCAATATCCCCAGGGACATGGCATCTATCCTCTCAGCTACCCTCTCCCCTCCAACTATCTGACAGCCTATAAGGGTTCCATCTATATCGAAGATTAGCTTGACGTATATGGGTTTTCCTCCAGGGTAGTATCTAGCCCTTGTGAGAGCCTTTGCCTTACCTACCACTACCTCCATTCTACTCTGGTGAGCCCTAAGTTCACTTATACCGGTACTTCCAATCTCCATATCCCCTATCTTGGATACCATGGCGTTTAAAACAGGTTTAAATTCTGCTGAAATACCTGCAATATTTTTCCCTGCCACCTTACCCTGTCTCACTGCAGTGGATCCAAAGGGTGAGAGGGTAGGTTGCCCTGTTATGAAGTCCACAGTTTCCACACAGTCCCCAACTGCATAGATATTTAGAACAGAGGTCTCCATCCTACTATTTACCTTTATGGCAAGTCTACCTATCTCACATCCAGCCCTCTTAGCCAACTCAATATTTGGTCTTACCCCTGTAGCCATTACCACCATGTCACAACTGTGGGACTTATTTCCCACTACAACCTCCTTTACCCTGCCATCCTTATCTCCAAGTATTTTACTGAGAGGTTTTCCCAGGATTACCTCTATACCTAGATCCTTAAGATACTTCAAGACAACCTCTGCCATATCTATATCAAGGGCCCTAGGTAGTACCTGGGGAGCCATCTCCACAAGGGTAACCTTGAGACCTAACTTTCTTAACCCATAGGCCATCTCGAGACCTATAGCACCGGCACCTACAACGGTGGCACTAGTGGATTTCTGGGCGTAATCTTTTATTTTCATTCCATCCTCGATAGTCTTTACCTTGAATACACCTTCTAAATCCCGCCCCTCTATAGGGGGGATGAAGGTTTCTCCTCCTGTTGCAATAACGAGATAGTCGTATTTTAGAGTTCTTTTGTTCCCCTCCCTGTCGTAGTATACTACCTCTCTCTTTTCAGAGTCTACATCTACAACGATAGACTCTGTAATTATCTCAATATTCCTGTTTTTCCTGTAGTACTCAGGTGTGTGCATCACTATATGCTGGAATGAGGGTATCTCCCCAGATATAACGTAGGGTATGGCACAGGGTGAGTAGGCTACATATTTCTCCTTTGTAATTACCACTATCTCCATATTTTTATTGTACTTTCTTATGGTGGATGCAGTGGTTAACCCTCCCGCTCCACTCCCTATCACTACCGTTCTCATGGTTTTCACTACATAACGTTTATTTAGGATTAACTATTTATGGAGATTAAATTTTAAAAATTATTGTAAAAATCTAAACAGGTGGTAAAGTATGAAAAATAGTTGGAAATTTCTTCTAGGTATGTTGCTACTACTTGGAGTGTTGTCTGTAGTCTCTGCCAACCCTTTACTAGTAACATACCAGGAGAGGTACAACATTACCGCCGAGGTAAATGGAAATGGTACAACATCTTATACCATTCATAACCTCACAGGATATATCATAATAAACAACACCGCCTCAAAGGATATTCTCAGTGATGTCTGGGTAGCAGTAGATATTAAAAATAATAAATCCGCTCCCTACGTATCCTATAACGGTACTCCAAAGAAAGTAGATATAACTTATACAGCCCCTAATTATACAGGATTACCCTCTGGTTTAACCTACATACACATTCCAGTATTACCTGCCAACTCTTATGTTGTAGTTACCATTCCACTGGATATAGCCAGTATTCCAAAAGCAGGGGTTCCCGTAATTGTAAATGAGATCTATAGTATTACAAAGGTTCCCGCCAATAAAAGGGTTAAGTGGAATGTAACCTTGACTATAGGAAAAAATATTTCAGCACTACCTAACGAATATACCCTCGTATTAGTTAATGTAACAAAGTATCTCTCCAATGACCCAAATCACTACGGAAGTTCCTACTGGACTTTCCTGAACATTACTAAGTGCTATTATATGGGTATAGGTAAGATAAAGTTGTGGGATGGACCTTACTTTTCAGGTAGTACAAACGACTCCCTTAACTGTACAGATATAGTATTAAGAAGAGGGGCAGAAATCATTACCTTCACAGTAGAGGCAGAGAATAATTTCACTGGAAGAGAGGCTACTGAGGTGCCCTATGGGTTTGCAGTTATATTCTTCAAATACAATGGTACACTTAGTGGTACCAAGGTAGAGGGTGTCTATGCAGTGGGAGACAGAAGTATAAGTATAGGCAAAAAAGGACCTGATTATGATGAAACTACTGGTAAATACACCCTGTGGTATGAAAATGTATCCTTTAAGAATAACGGAAGTGAATACTACTACAATCTAACTAAAGTTAACATATGGGCTGTAGATGGTAGCAATCCAACAAATCTCGACCCCTTTAATGTAATACCTGGAAGTAATCACTCCCTAAGTCTTAATGAAATACTAGAACCGGGAGGGAAGTGGGAATCTGACACATATAGTTTCACATTCAACGGCACACCTGTAATATGGGCAAACTGTACCTTCAGTATAGCAGAGAGTAACATTACACTACTTAATAACACAGTTAACCAGTACCACGACGAATATGGAAGCTCCTATATAGTAATAGAGAAAATATACGTAGTAGGTAGCTATCTGATAAAGGTAACTAAGACCATAAAGAGTAATGAAGATGGAACCTACACCATATATATCGTAGTTGAGAACATAGGTGGGGAAAAGTCTCCATTTGTCTATGTATACGATCTAATACCAAAAAATTTCAGTTTAGTTGGTAATTTTACAGTAGAAAGACCATATATGTTAAACCACTCTGGGAACCAGACATTAACTAACAACGATAGGTATAACCTAAGTCTCTACTGGTGCTTGAACCCACTTAATGGAGGGGCAAATGGAGATGGATGGTACGACGATACAGAATTAGACCAAAACCAAACTGTACTTATAATCTATACTGTAAATGGAACAGGGACATTTATGCCATCAGATCTATTCATCGTAGGTATAGACCCTACACACTCCCTACTACCTACTACATCTCCAAAGATGATAATGATAGGGGGAAGTAGTGGAAACAACTACGAGATACTTCTAGCACTAATGACAGGGGTTGTAGGAATGGCACTTGTAGTGAGGAAAGTTAAGAAATAAATAATCTCCCATCTTTTTTTATTTTTTAAATAAAATCCAAAGGGGAAGGGGATGTGTAGAAAAAAGTTACTCTTACTAATTTTTTTTATAGTATCTTTCACACAGATTCACGGAAATGTAATGAAGATATCCAATTTTACAGTAGTTATAGATGTGGATAGAGATCCCCAGCATATTTTCTATAACATTACTCTACAAAATTTGGTAGACTACCCCCTTGTACCTGGTATTGTAGAACTTAGACTCCAGAAACAGGAACCAAAAAAGTTGTGGATAATACCCCTACCCTTTGAAAAAGAGGTTAAACCTATAAAGGTGGAAAACCTCAAGGGATACTACTCCTTTGATAGAGTAAATTGGATACCCATGAAAACCTACGTGGAGTATCACAACAACTACTCCGTTATAAAGTACGAGATCTGGGAGCCCATAGAGAAAAAGAGTAATATCACCGTATCCTTAGAGTACGATGCCCATATTTTAGAGGATGGTATCCTCTTCAAAACCCTCTCTATTCCATTTGGAAGTAACATGGATATTGAACACCTAAAGGTAAGATTTGTAACAAATAAATACAGTCAAACCTATCAATACCCTCCCGGAGATACCTTTAAAGTACCTAAGGATTCATTACTTATGATCAATGCAGAGTTTTCCATCCTACCTCTCCCAAAACTACCTACCTACGGCTATCTATTATTCTGGCTAAGTGTATTTGCACTGGTCTTCCTAGTGCTAGTATACGAAGTTATAAGGTCTTATGGGAGAGAGAATAGGGAGTCCCAATAAATAACTCTTTTAATAAAAATCAATGGTAATACCCATGAGGGCCTCCTACACCTTTATTCTATTAATTCTTTTAAGTCCACTGGCAACTGGGGTAGTACTTAATCACACTTACAATGTAAGCAACAACAGTATAGTGAATACTAGTAACATCAGTGGAATAGAGAACCTCTCCCTAAACTGTACCTTAAATACCTCCAAGAAGGAGATTTTCCCTCTTGAGAATATCTCAGATGAAAACCACAGCATTACAGATAGTAATTTCAACATAACTGTCCAGGGGTACAAGGTAGTTATTAAGACTGATGGAGAGGTTAGTGCCTATGTAGATAATATTACGTTAGATGTGGTAGAGGTGGAAAACAACACCTATATTCTCTCACCTGTAGTGCTGAATAAAACTATCCATATCTATGTTTTGTATCCAAATAAAACACTCCACCGGTGTATACTTCTAAATTACTCACCTGAAAAAAGACCTTACCTCAAGGTCTATTTAAATAGGTCTGAGAAATCCTACAAGGTCATAGTTGAAAGTGACGGGAAGCTTAACATCACCTATAAAAACCTATCTCTAGAGGTAAAGTATGAGAGGATAGGAAAAGACAGGTATGTTATCTATCCTCTAATATTGAACAACACACTAGTTATAACCTCACATTACAAGAATTTCACCCTTAGGAGGGAGGTATTCCTTAGCTTTAACACCTCAAGATGTATTAACAGGACCCTAGATATCACGGCGCTTATAAAGGGGTTAGAAAAAGAGAGTGCAAAGGTCTTAGTCTCCTACGACCCTAGGAAAAGGGCCATTGTAGTAAAGATACTATGTGATAAAAAACCCCTAATTAATAGAGTGTTTAGTAAGATAAGGTTGAAGGAATGTAGGATAGCCCAGAGGGAGATAGGTGGGAATCTCTCCCTCTACGAGGTTACAATACCCCTGGACAAATACAACAGTACCATGCAAAAGATGTTGTTAAGGAGATTTAACATTCCAGAGGAAGTTTTGAACACCTCTCTAAAGACTTTTAAGATAAATAAGACAAAGATCAGGGTGGAGGTGGAGAACAAGTTGGATAATGTCTGGTATAGATTCTCCGCTAAGATCAACACTTCCAGGGGATATAGGGTGAAGGAGATTGTAGGTGATGACGGAAGGGTTATAGTAAATAACATCTCTATAGACAGGGGGACAGGGAGGGTTTATGGAGATATAAGGTACTACATAGAGAATGATACTCTCTACTTTTACGACGATCCCATATACGGATACAACATCTCTCTGATACCTCCTGCCCCTCATAACTCTATCGCCATAGAGATTGCCAATAACGATACTATATTTAATGAAGGAGGGCAGATCTCTGCAATAGTCTTCCCCTACAACGAGGGGGATGATAGGAGTACTATAAGCTCTCATGACCATGCTGGAAGAAATGGAGATAACTTTGGATACGATCTTGATATGGATGCAGGTTCAAAGATTGCTATTAGATACACCTATAATGGGACTACTAGTCAGTTTGGAAATGGATGTGGATATAGACCTCTTGGAAAAGACTACCTCGACGAAACATATCGGGAATACGTACTTGACCAGGAAACTCCACATAAGATATTGGAAAGCCTCATTATTGTTAAGATGCACACACCCTGGCCTGATAGGGAAGTAAATATAACTCAAAAGATCATAATAAGGGACAACTACAGATGGTTTGCAACAATCTATTATATAAAAAATCCTACAAATAAAACATTTAGAAATCTAAAGTTTTTCCAAGGTATGGATTGGAACTTCAATGGAGATTATGGAGATGATGAATGTTATTACAACAGTACATACGATGTTGTATATGGTCATGATATAGTCAATCAACCTGTTAAAAAAATTGAATATGGAGGATATAAATCCATACTTCCCAGTTATGAACATGAGGTAAATGAGTACGGGACTATGTGGAATCATATAAGACGGGGTTATCTAAACAATAATTCACAATATACGGAGGATGCAGCAACAGCTCTAGCCTGGTACAAGGATACCCTAGAACCCAATGAAACATGGGTAGTCCCTATTATATGGGGTCTAGGATTTAACCTCTCAGATATGTTAGATCAGATTGAGATGGGGTTAAATCAACTTTACGATACAGGGGTAAAAAGTATAGATTACCCCTACAACGGTGAAGTATTTAACCCCAATATTCACCCTGTAATCAACGTTACCTCTACTGTTGCCCTATACGGTATTGTAGATGTGGAGAATCTCAATGTAAGTATGGAGGTAAGGAGGATTGGAGGGGGATACAACTACACCAATTATACCTTTGTCAGTCTCTCTGTACCTTACGAGGAAGAGGAGACAGTTGTCTTCCCTCTAAATATCTCAGGTATGCCCTACGGTATCTACAATATAAGTGTAAGAACAAACCTTCCTAACGATCAGAACACCTCAAACGATGAGAAAAGTATTATAATATACATAAACCCCTTCTCTGTAGAGCCCTATATCCAGGGTAAAACATCTGACATTGGAGAAAGTGTATATTACAACATCACCCTCTATAACTATGGGGATCTCCACTACTTCGATATAAATATTACAAACTCCACAAAGAACTGGCCAACATATATCTACGATGGAGAGGTGCTGATAGGGAAGGATGAAGAGGGAGATGGTATCTGGGATTTTGTATCAAATGACAGTAACTCTAACGGTCTCCCTGAGATCTATGTAAATGGGACAAAAAATATTACCGTTGTAAAGGAGATTCCTCAGATGGCATCCCTTGGGACCACAGATACTACAACACTGGAATTTGTGAATACTAACATCTCCTCTATAAGGGACTCTACAACCTTTAAGACCTCTACCCCTCTCCCTCCAACAGTGAAAAAAACATTCTATCTCCATGGAGGTAGCACAAGGATATTAAATACCACTTCCCCTACAGAGGATTATAACTATACCCAGATAGAGAGTCACACCTTCCTAACCTGGGCCCAGTATCCAAGATTTGCAGATGATTTCACCCTATATGGAAACATCTCTGTAGATCTCTATATAGAGGGATCCATATCTCCAGAACAGCCTCTAATAGTAATTCTTTATGCTACAGATGGAAATAATGTTATAGAAATTGGTCACAGTACCATAACTCAGCAATCATCTCAGAATCATTATGTCCTTAACATCTCCCTAGACTCTCCAGTAACAATTCCAAAGAATTACTATTTGGTATTAAAAATAGACAACTCCAGGAGGAACAATCGTATTAAAGTATATCACGATATTAATCATCCTTCAAATATAGGAGTAAGTACCACGACATACGTGAAAATCCAGGAGTGCTATTTTGATAGAGATGTATACTACCAGGGGGATAAGGCAACAATCTATGTTAATGTTACAGATCCTATTGGAGCCTACGATATATCAGGAGCTGAGATAGAGATATACCATCCCAATGGCACCCTGCTGTACAGTGGTCCTATGGAGTTAGAGGATATAGACAGTAACGATCCCCAACTCTGGAAGTTATACAAATATTCCTTCTACCTCCCAGATCCTGGAATATACAACATAACAGTTACTGCCAGAGAATCAAATGGGGTTGTATACACCCAGAACTATCCCCTCCTAGTAAGGTACTATCACAACATATCTACCTCCATATCCATGACTTCAGAGGGGTGCAATATCTCCTTTACCCCATATAGGCCTTTAAAGGATGTGTATATATACTGGTATAAGCCAGAAGATATAGAGATTTTAAGTATCTCGGGAGATTTCAATGAAAGTGGAAGTAGTGGAAACCTATACTGGTTTAGATACTACCAGGTTGAGCCATATATCAAGAGACACATCTCCATAAGTACAAATATCTCTACAGTGGAGGGGTTGAACATTGGAGTCAATTAAAAATTACTCTATATAAATAGGGGGGCTATCCAAAATAAGATAGATCCCCAGTGCCAAAAACAACACTCCAAGTAGGGAGGATACAATTGCATATATGGAATCCAACACTATAACGTCAGTGATTATAAACAGTGATATATTAAAACACAGTACAAAAGAGGATAAAAAAATTACTGCAAGTATATTTTTCCTCCTCCTAATTTTATAAGTTTCACTAAGTTTTTTTAACAGTTCAACATCCTCCTCCATCTCATCCTCTGATTTCTCACTTTTCTCCTTCATTTATCTACACCTAAATCCTATTCAACAAACTCTGCATCCATACCTAACTTTAAGGCGATCTCGTACGTTTTTCTGTTGGTAGTTTTCAAAACACCTCCATGCTCAATGGCTATAACCAGGGCCTTAGCTGAATTTAAAGGTATTTTGAAGGATCTACTGATAAGTGATACCAGAGAATCCCTGGGACGTACCACATGGATATTTAGGGGTAGAGGTTCCTTCAACCTTATACCCTCTGGGACGTATATCCTCCTAATAGATCTGTAGGCGTATACCAGGGCGCGGGTATCGTCTACTATACTGGGGGGGAGATAGAGAGGTAGCGGGATAATGGCCACTATATTTAAAATAAAAATAGGGATGGAGAGTACTGCAGCATCCCTAGGGCTTTTCACCTTTCCTATTAAAAAAACTCTTTCTCTTTCTTTCTTCCTTTCTTCTCTTTATGTCGGTTTCTCCCTGGGTTTTTCTTCTTTACTTTCTTCCCTTTCCTCTTTAGTTTTTTCTGGGGGTTTTTCTTCCTTCTCTTCTTCTGGTTTTCTCCTGTCCTCTTGGGGTTTTTCCTCCTCTTTAGGTCTCTTTCTTCCACCCTCTATTAATATAGGTGGAGTGTAATGGAACACCTCCCCCTTAACCCTGGCTACCCCTATCTTGTAGGTATCATTTACCCTCAATACAGGTAGTATTAGCATCTCCCCCTCTGTCCTATTCCACACGTACATATCAAGGTAGAATACAGGTACCTCCTCTGAGTAGATACTTCTAACTACAGAGTAGGTGGAATTTGGAGGTAGGGTAATGTTTGATATATTTCCCAGGTTTATACTTCTATTACCTATCTCCACCCATAAATAGATGTTGGCCTTTAGAGGTACATCGATGATGTTGTAGATGGAGTAATTTCCTATCCAGAGGATGGTGTTGTTCACAACTTTGTTGGACTTCTCTATGGAAAAGGGGATACTTGGGGTGTATACAATCTCTACCTTGGAGGGTAGCCTGTAACTTATATAGCTGTCTTCAAAGTGTAGGATGTTTGACGAAGACTTTCTATAGAGAGTTATTGAGGTATGTGAGTGTCTGGGAAGTGAGGTAGAGAAGTTCTTTAAGTTATAACCTGGGGGAAAGGAGATATTGACAGGTACCTCCCTGTCGTAGTTATTTATCAGGGTGTAGGTTACTTTCCAGGTATCCCAATCCACCTTGCTGGCAGATATCTTTACAGAGAGATTTATAGGTTCAGGGGGAAGGTCAAAGGCTATACTTCTGTTAAAGTAAATGATAAAAAAACGCTGATTCTTATAGATTATATAGGCCTCAAGTACTTCCCCTTTAAGAATCTCCGTTAGATTAGCTACGTATAGCTTGGAGAGATTGATATGTTGACTACCATTGGGATAGAATACAACATCGTCGTACCTGTATATCTGGGCAACAGTAGTACTTAAAAACAGTAATAAAAGTGTGATAAAAATTATTATCCTCATAGGTATAACCCTTAGTCTATATCCACCTTCACATTTAAAAAGACTGGGCCTCTAACATCTATAACCTTGCCCCTACTTACAATATACCTCAGTGCCACATCCTCCAACCTTAAATTCACATCCCCAAGGTTTCTAACTATAGGTACCCTTATCTTAAACTGATTTACATTGGATACAAGGGCCTCCTCTATCCTATAGGCAACCTTGAAGGAGAGGGCATCTATATACCTTATTCCAGTTGAGATTCCATATCTCCTAGTATCCTCTACAAGTTTTTTATACTCCTCCTTAATACCCTCCTGGGACTCTGGCACCCCTATTATATTCCCATCATATACGTAGATCTCGTTTAATATGGAGGGTCCTAGCAACTTCTTGCCCTCCTCCTCCTCGTAGATGGTAATCTCTATATCCTTCTTTACATTGTAAAACTCTATCTCCCTCTTAATTACCACTTCACAGGGTGCAGGTTTATCCCTGTTCCTTATACAGACCTCTACAAGGTCTAACCCCAGATTGTAGAGCTCATCAGTTACAGGGATTTTATCTAGATGTATCATTGAGGCTATCTCCCTGTCACTTAGGGTTACATCGTAGAGTTGAGGATATACCATCTTCCTAACATCCTCGTAGTTGTAGAGGATCATGGCCAGCCTCTCAACTCCAAGGCCCAAGTTCATAACTGGCACATCTATCCCATACTCACTTAGTGCAATGGGGGAGTAGATACCAAAGGTGGCAACCTCCAACCACTCCCTCAACTTTGGGTGATAGGCGTAGACCTCAGTCTGGGTATCTGGGGCGTAGTATTTACTTCTCTTCTCATCAGGTTTAAATTTAAACCTTGTAAATCCCAGTTGGGAGAGTAACCCCTCTGCAACAGCCATACCCTCGTCTATGGAGATATCCTCCCCAACTACTACACAGGAGGCGGAGTGATAGGTCATAAGGTGACTTCTATCCTCCCTCTGTTCCCTCCTGAAGCACCTGTCTATGGAGAAGAGTTTTAGGGGTAGGGGCTTTTTACCAATAAGGTGAGAGAGGGTGATGAACCAACCTGAGGTCATATGACTACGAAGGGTTAGGGATAGAGGTTCAGGTGTCAACTCCTTAAATTCTGGGAATACCTTCTCCAACACCTTCAACCCCATCTCACTGGATACCCCAAGGGCCCTACCTATCTCCATTACTAAGTCGTCTCCATCGATAGCACCCTTTTTATACTTATGGAGGGTCTTCCTGAGATTCTCCACCTTCTCCGGGGTCATCTCCACCCCTAATTTCTCTATCTCCTCTATCTTCTCCCTCCCTAGACCTACGTCAGGTCTTGGGAGTCCTGCAAGGTAGAAGCATCTATCTAGTACGGCAGGAGCCTCTGGACCAAATTGTTTGTATATCTCCCTCTCCTCTACAATTAAGGGGTTTATATACTCCTCGAATCCCATCCTTAAGTAGCACTCCCTCAACCTCTCTATGGTATCCATCACAGGATGGGACTTTCCATACTCCATTCTCACCCTTGGATACCTTCTATCTATGTGTTTTTTAGGTAGTAAATCCTTTGTGGCTCTCCAGGTCCCTTCGAAGTCCTTCCTTGCCATCTCCAGAATCTCCTTCCTGTTGAACATCTCAACCCTCCTATTAGGTTTTAAAATCATTTCTCTTTTAAATCCAATTAACTTTATATACCATATATAGTTTATATGAGGTATAATCCTCTAAAAGTGCTAGAGAGGGATTTATATGGCGAGAAGTAAACAGTCGGAGTTAAACATTGGAATGGTTGGACATGTTGATCACGGTAAAACAAGTTTAACTAAATTACTTACAGGGGTATGGACAGATACCCACAGTGAGGAGTTAAAGAGAGGTATTACCATAAGGTTGGGATATGCAGACTGTGAGATAAGGAAGTGTCCCAAGTGTCCTGAGCCTGAGGCCTACACCGTAGAGAAGGTATGTCCAATATGTGGTACAAAGACCCAACTGTTAAGGAAGGTATCCTTTGTAGACGCCCCAGGTCATGAGACCCTTATGGCCACTATGTTATCTGGAGCCTCCCTTATGGACGGTGCCATACTTGTTATTGCGGCAAATGAGGAGTGTCCCCAGCCCCAGACAAAGGAACATCTCATGGCCCTAGATGTACTGGGAATAAAGAATATTGTAATAGTGCAGAACAAGATAGATCTCGTTACTGAGGAGAAGGCTAAGGAAAACTACCAACAGATAAAGAGGTTTATAGAGGGTACCATTGCAGAGGACGCCCCTATCATACCCCTATCTGCCCACCATGGGGCAAATGTAGATGTACTCCTAAATGCCATCCAGGATCTCATCCCAACTCCTGAAAGGGATCTAAGTCTCCCTGCCAGGATGTACGTTGCAAGGAGTTTTGACGTTAATAAACCAGGTTGCAAGATAGATGATCTCAAGGGAGGGGTTATTGGAGGTAGTATTATCCAGGGTGTTTTAGAGGTTGGGAAGGAGATAGAGATAAGACCGGGGTTGAAGGTTACCGAGGGGAATAAGACCTACTGGGAACCTATAATAACTGAGATCACCTCCCTTAAGGCAGGTAACCTCCCTGTGAAAAAGGCCTATCCAGGTGGACTGGTAGGGGTTGGTACAACCTTGGACCCTGCCCTTACAAAGGCAGATGCCCTAAGTGGTAGTGTTGCAGGGGAACCAGGAACCCTCCCTGAAACCCTTGACAGGATTACAATAGATGTCCACCTCCTAGACAGGGTGGTAGGTACCAAGGAGGAGAGGAAGATAGAACCTCTAAGGACCAATGAAATACTTATGATAAACGTTGGTACCGCTACAACTGTAGGTGTTATCCTCTCGGCAAGGGACAACATAGCAGATATTAAGTTGAAGCTGCCAGTATGTGCAGAGAGAGGTGCAAGGGTGGCCCTAAGTAGGAGGATAAATGGAAGATGGAGGTTGATTGGTTACGGTATAATACAGTAAAGAATAAAAAATAATGGATTTAATATTTTTCTTAGAGCTGTTTTTAAGGTGGTATGGATGAAGATATTTGAGAATATAGAGAATATAGGGAAGGCTATAAGGCTGGAGAGGATATTTAACAAGGACTCAGAGAGAACGGTAATAATTCCTATGGACCACGGTGTCACCATAGGACCTGTAAAGGGGCTGGAGAATATGAAGGAGACTATAAACAAAGTAGCTGAGGGAGGGGCAAATGCAGTCCTGGTACACAAGGGTATAGTGAGACATGGCCACAGGGGTTATGGAAAGGACATAGGTTTAATTATCCACCTCTCTGCAGGGACAAACCTATCTCCAGATCCAAATAAGAAAGTTATAGTTACCTCAGTTGAAGAGGCTATAAGGATGGGGGCAGATGCTGTCTCCATCCATGTAAACGTTGGAGCAGATTCAGACTACGAGATGTACAGGGATCTAGGTAGGATAGCAGAGGTATGTGAGTACTGGGGCATGCCCCTAATAGCCATGATGTATCCAAGGGGTAAGAAGATAAAGGATGAGAAGGATCCTGAGGTTGTGGCCCATGCTGCAAGATTAGGTGCTGAATTAGGGGCAGATATAATAAAGACCAACTACACTGGAGATATAGACTCCTTCAGGGAGGTTGTAAAGGGATGCCCAGCACCTATTGTAATTGCAGGGGGTCCAAAGACAGAAAGTGACAGGGAGTTCCTACAGATGGTTAAGGATGCCATAGAGGCTGGAGCAGTTGGGGTGGCAACTGGAAGAAATGTATTCCAACACAGGGATATCACAGGTATTACAAGGGCAATATCCATGGTTGTCCATGAGAATGCAGATGTTGAGGAGGCTCTAAAGGTTATAAAAGGTGACTAATTAGGTGATAACATCAAACCCTTTATAGTCATCAACTATAAAACCTACAGGGAGAGTGTAGGTAAAAGGGGGTTGGAGATAGCAAAGATAGCCGAGAAGGTCTCAGAGGAGAGTGGAATACCTATAGGTGTCTGTCCACAGTTCCTAGATCTAAGGATGATAAGGGAGAATGTAAATATCCCTGTATACGCCCAGCACTTCGACCCTGTATCTCCAGGGAGTAACACTGGTAGTATCCTGGTGGACACCCTTGTAGACAGTGGTTTAAATGGCAGCCTCCTAAATCACTCGGAAAAGAGAATGATCCTGGCAGATTTAGAGAGGGCCATCCAAATAGCCAGGGAGCACAACTTGGAGACCATAGTATGTGCCAACAATATAAATGTCTCAAAGGCTGTAGCCGCTATGGAACCTGATATCTTAGCTATAGAACCACCTGAGCTAATAGGAACAGGTATTCCAGTATCCAGGGCGAACCCAGAGATAGTGGAGGGTACTGTAAGGGAGGTAAGAAAGATAAATAAGAGTGTTAAGATCCTCTGTGGTGCAGGTATCTCCAAGGGTGAGGATGTTGCAGCTGCACTGGAGTTAGGGGCAGAGGGGGTACTTCTAGCCTCAGGTGTTGTTAAGTCCAGGGATGTAGAAGGTGCCATAAGGGAACTTATAAGGTATATCTAACTTACTATATCCCTAAGTATCTCTAAAAACCTCCTATCCTCTTCAAAGGTTCCAATGGATACCCTTATATACTCTCCTTCCAGGCCCTCAAAGGATTTACAGTCTCTAACAATTACACCTCTTTTTAAAAGTTCCTCACAGAACTCTCCAGAGGTCATACCATTTTTAATCTCCACAAGTAGATAGTTGGCCTCAGAGGGGTATACCTTTAAATCTCTAAATTTCTTCAACCCCCTGTAGAGTATCTCCCTACTCTCTATCCCCTTCTCCCTGGAATACTGGAAGAACTCCCTATCCCTTAAGGCGGTAATGGCGCAGACCTGACTTAGCCTCGTTAAACTAAAGACAGGTTTTACCCTCATCATGTATTGGATTACCCTCTTGTTGGCGACACCGTAACCTACCCTTGCACCAGCCAATCCAAATACCTTTGAGAAGGTTCTCAGGATGAGAAGGTTATCATACTCTAAGACCCACTTAGTTACATCGTAGATACCTTTGGAGTACTCTATATAGGCGTGATCCACCACCACCAGGGCCTCTGTAGACTCCAGGATCTTTTTAATATCTCTCCTATCAATTGGGTTTCCAGTGGGGTTATTGGGAGTACAGAGAAATATCAACTTTGTCCTCTCTGTTATATTCTCCAGTATACTGTCCACATCCAGTTTGAAGTTTTTCCCCCTGTCGTACCTCCCATACCTTATACTGGCTCCATGGATAAGGGCTGAAACCCTGTACTGGGTAAAGGTAGGTATTGGAATAATCACTTCATCTCCAACATCTACAAAGGTCCTCATAAGTGTATCAATTATCTCATCTGCCCCATCTCCTCCAACTATAATATTCTCCTCTGGTATATCCAGGAATTTACTTAACTCCTCCATAAGTACAGGGTTTACAGGTTCTGGATACTGGTGAAGGTTTTTAACTTCCTTTGGCAACTCCTCCTCTATCTTTTTTGAACATCCCCAGGGGTTCTCATTGGATCCTAACTTTATAACCTCCTCTGGATTCAACCCATATCTTCTAATAACCTCCTCCTTGGACTTACCTGGTACATAGGGTTTAAGGGATTTCACCCTCTCCCTTACAAGTTTCTCTATCATAGAGATCACCTCTTTTTAAAATTATAAATATTTTTAAAACAATCTAGGTGGAATTATGGATAAGATGATATCCTCTGCAGTAGCTCCAGCATCTGGAACTATTATCAACGGTATTGCCACAGGTAAGGGAGCTGCATTTGCAATTAACTTAAAGGTAAAGGCTACAGTTGAATTCATAGAGGATGGTAGAGGGGAGGTAAAGGGGATAGTAAAGGATAACCCTAAGGTAGATACAACCCTTATAGAGCTATGTGTAAAGAAGGTCCTGGAGTACCTAGATTTAGACTACTCTGCAAGGGTTATTACAGAGACAGAGATATATGAGAAATTAAAGGAGGAAAACAATAGATTAAGGGAGAGGTTAAAAGTTTAAGATATCACCTT
>JAHEQA010000016.1 GCA_019561615.1 Methanothermococcus sp. SCGC AD-155-E23 | reverse complement strand
CAGGTCTCCATAGGTGTTCATCCCATAATTTCTTACAGAAAAGGCCCTTTCTGCTCCACGCCCTTTTCCTTCCGGCGTTGGTTCATCAGGCACAGGATCTATCCACCACTCCTCCATTAGCCTCTTTCTCTTCTCCTCTAAGTATCTCTCTGCCTCCTTGAACACCATGATATCTCTCTCCTCCCCTATCCTGTATCTCTTCCCACTTTTCCCAGGTTTATGTAGTACCACGGCCACTAGTCTCTCCCCAGCTTTTCCCTCTTGGAACAGTCTCCTAGTAGTATCTCCATCTATGGTAAACCCACAGACAGGGCAGGTTACAATAGCCCTGGACACTGTACCCTTAGATGGATCAAAACCCTCAGGCCACTTCTCGTACCCATCTCCCACTATCTTGAATTTTACCTCCCCGTCCTCCACGTATGGGTATAACGCCACCCTCTTGTTCTTCTTCTTAGCCAGCCAGAACTGCCTCATCAGGGGAATCTCAGCTCCACATAGTGGATTCTGACAGGGGAGAGTCCTAGCCCAGATATACCCAACTGGGATATACCCGTCCTCATCTGGTGGGTAGAACCTACCTATCTCCTTCCTAGCCTCCTCTAGAACCCAGTCTCCCCATCTCTTTACATCCCTAACTAGGGGGCTCTCTCCTCCCTTTATGAAGCCGTACTCGTCCTCCTTCCCTCTGTACTTCTGGGGGTATTCGAGAGTACACTTCAATATCAAGGTGGCAACTGGATTGTAGTCCAGGGCATGTACCTCACATCCCACCCTAAGAGCCTCCAGGGGTATTGCGCCCCCACCTGCAAAGGGGTCCAGCACCCTTGGAGGTACCCCCTCGTTGGCAGATAGGATGTCCCTTCTAGCCTTGCTGATATAGTTCATATTCAGGGAGTTCTCCCACTTAGCCAGGTCTATGATAAACTGTCTCTTCTTCTCCTCTTCCAGGAGGTCCTCGGGGGCTGGGATAAGTGAGGCGTAATTTACAGCCCTGGAGACAGCCAGAGGGAAGGAGGACGAGTACGGCTTCATAAAGGGAGGAGAGAGCCCCCTAGTTAGGGATGTAAAGAGATGGGGAGACTGGGTTCTAGAGGAGGCTAGGAAGGAGATAGGTAGGTTCTACCCACCAGATGAGGACGGGTATATCCCAGTTGGGTAT
>JAHEQA010000015.1 GCA_019561615.1 Methanothermococcus sp. SCGC AD-155-E23 | reverse complement strand
CTTCTAGCCTTGCTGATATAGTTCATATTCAGGGAGTTCTCCCACTTAGCCAGGTCTATGATAAACTGTCTCTTCTTCTCCTCTTCCAGGAGGTCCTCGGGGGCTGGGATAAGTGAGGCGTAATTTACAGCCCTGGAGACAGCCAGAGGTCTCCTAGCCCACCAGATGTGAAGGGTAGAGATATGCCCATGCCTGATGTTCTTCTCCCTGGCGGAGATCTCCCCTACCTCCCTGATAGGGAATGTCTTCTCGATGAATCGTCTGTCCATAACTATCCCCTTGTTAATTCCATATCTTCCTTTTTCCATACTTTGTCACTCTTCTTTTTCCATTCCTCAGCAGGAACTATCATCTTAACTTCAACCTTTTCCACAGGTTCTAACTTTCTGGCAGGATCCTTAATTATATGCAACGTTGGATTTGTTGCAGCATTACTTACAACATAGAGGTAATATTTATCCCCCAACTCCTGGGCCTTAAGCCATTCATTCTTAGTTAGAGCAACAGCACCCTCTCCAACCCTCCCTTTAACCTCGATATATCTAACCTCTCCATCTATACCCTTGGAGTATATGTCGTAACCTAGGTTATACTCTGAGACGTCTATAGGATCTCGTCCCTCAGACCTCTCAAACTCCATAGCCACCTTCATCCCTATTTCCTCAATTCTCCTATCCTCAGACATACCCTCCTCTAACACTGTTTCATCTTTCTCCTCCATAAACTCTTCAGAGGGTACTACCCTGATAACAGTAAGAGTTTCCAATTGACAAACAAGATTCAGCTCTTTCTCTATTTCATTAAGTTTTTCCCAGATCTCCGTACATTTCTCCCAGTTATCTCCCTCAAAATATTCTACCGCTCTCTTTTTCCTCTCTACAACCTCTTTCCACTCCTCGAGGATACTCTCCCTATACCTAGCCATCACATCCATGGCACCGGACAACAACCTATCCCTGTAGTAACTTTCAAATTTTAAATCACCACTAACCTCTACAGGAACAAGGTGCTGGATTATATCGACATCTACCTCTACCTCCTTAAACTCCCTACCCTCCTTAGGTACGTATATTCCAAAGAGTTTCCTCTCTACAACCTTACCCCTGCCATCTCTTACCTCCCCTATGTAGAATCCAATATATCCGTTCAACTTCCCAGAGGGGTCTCTAAATATCCCACCTTTTTCCCCCTCCTTCCTCAATTCTCTTAGAGTCCATTCAAGTACAGCCTCAAAGAGGGGATGTCCAAAGGTTACAAACTCTACACCTCTCTCCAGTGCAACCTCTCTCCTAAATGTTATCTTGTTGTAATCACTTTTCAACTTACCAAACTTCTTCTTAAACTCCTCACTCTCTCCAATCTCCCTTATATTAGAAGGTATCTTTCCCCATATACTCTCCCTAATTGTTATAACCCCATCTTCCTCAATCAATCTACCCCCTGCCTTTTTGAAGGCTTCCTTAAAGAACCTCTCTATATCCTCCACGTCTAACTTCTCTCTGGCCTTCTCCATCATCTCCTTTATCTCCTGGATGTCTGGAGGCTTACTAACTATATCTCCACATACCACCTTCTTTATCCCCTCATTACATTCCAATCTCTCAATCTCTTTCTCTGCCCTCTTACCCTCAAGTACAGCCTCCAGGATTAATTCAGGTAGGTCTATGTTCTCATGTGCAAGTATCTCCCCTATAACGTCAAATACCCTATCACGTCCAAGGATTTTTCTTATCTCCTCAAGTTTTTCCAGAAGTTTGGCAAGTACCTTACCTTCCTGGGTATTTGCCGCAACAAAGTTGAAGATATAAACATCCTTACGTTGCCCATACCTGTGTATCCTTCCCATCCTCTGTTCAAGCCTGTTGGGGTTCCAGGGGATGTCGTAATTTATCATTATATTACAGAACTGTAGATTGATACCCTCTCCAGCAGCCTCGGTGGCAACCATTATTTCACTTTCCCCCTGGAACTCCTTCACCTTCTCTATCCTCTCCTCCATCTTCATTCCACCGTGGATATAGGTAACCTTATAGCCCCACCCTTTCAACTTGTTTACCAGGTACTCCAGGGTATCCTTGGCCTCTGTGAATATGAGGATCTTGGGTCTACCATCTCCTCCTTCCTCAAATATCCTGGTAATGGTCCTCTTAAGTTCCTTAAGTTTTGTCTCCTTCTCTTCTTCTAAAATCTCCTCACATAACCTGATAAGCTCCTCCAGTGTCCCTATCTCCTCTTTTAACTCCCCAATATCTTCTGCCACCGTTAGAGCCTCCCATTTTTCTTCTTTTTTCCACCTCTCCTCCTCATCCTCTATATCCTCCTCTAACACATCCAGGTCCTCTATCTCCCAGTAAGTTGGACACCTTCCCTTCTCCAGTACCTCTTCCAATCTCTTCTTTCTTCTCTTTAGAGATTGTAGTAAAGCGTAGGTACTTGATGCCATTCGCCTCTGGAGAATGGTAAGGGCAAAGGCAATATTCCTCCTCCTGGGGTACTCCTCCCCTATCCTCCTGTAGATGTTGTATACGTAGTAGGTGAGGTCAGAGTAAAGTCTCCACTCCTTACCCTCTAAAGTGAACTTCACAGTTATAGGGTATCTCTTTGTAAAGAGGGGCCTCCCATCAAAATCCCTTAAATCCTCCTTCAACCTCCTTATAAACAGGGAGCTATCCCTGTCCCTCAGAAAATTTATCAAACTCTCATAATCTGGGAAAAATCCTGGCACCAGGAGGTCCATAAGTAGTTTAAAGTTTTCAGGATCCCCCTTATGGGGTGTGGCAGTTAAAAAGAGTAGGTGGTTGGAATTCTTAGATAAAACCTTCCCAAGTTTGTAGCGACCAGTCTCCTTCTTTTTTTTACCGTATATGTAGGCAGACATCTTATGGGCCTCATCCACTACAACAAGGTCCCAGGACACATTCTCCAGGGTCTTAAGTATATCCTCCTGCTTTGCAAAGTCAATAGAGGTTATCACCTGGCTATACCTCTCCCATGGGTTATCTCCAGATTTAAAGTCCAGCCTCTCCATCACCTTAAAGGATTCATAGAACTTCTCCCACAACTCCCTTCTCCACTGCTCCTTTAAATGTCCAGGAACAACTACCAGTACCCTCTCTATCATCCCCCTCATCAACAACTCCTTTATAAGGAGGCCTGCCATTATGGTCTTTCCAGCACCTGCATCATCTGCCAGGAGTGTCCTTATCAAGGGCTCCCTGAGGATGTACTTATAGACAGCCTCTATCTGATGAGGTAGGGGATCGATGTTGGAGGTGAAAACTGCAAGTAGTGGATTAAAGAGATAGCCGTATCTTATCTTTACAGCCTCTATAAAGAGAGAGATATCCTCAGGGTTTCCCTTGAATGAAGTACTCTCAATCTTATCGATCTTCTTCAGATCCTCCCATGTAACAAATACCTCCCTCCATATCTTCGAGTGGATGGTATATCCCCCTATAAAGATACCCCTCTCCTCTCCACTTATTTCCACTACCTTTAAAGGCTCGTCCCAGAAAGGTCCCTCTATTACATCTCCCTTTTTAACAGACATTCTACTTCACCTAGGGATAACAACTTATAACTATTAAAAGCCATATAGTAATTAAAAAATTAAGGTGAAAGTATGTTCTCTGGAAGGATGAGTCCAAGGATGTTGAAACAGATGGAGAGGATGATGAAGGAGATGGGGATGGAGACTGAAGAGTTAAAGGCACTGAAGGTAACTATAGAGTTGGAGGATAAGATCCTAGTCTTTGAGAAGCCCAAAGTCCAGGTAATGGACATGTTTGGAAATAAGACATACACCATCTCCGGTAGACCTAAGAAGATAAAGAAGGAGGAGAGTATAAAGGATGAAGAGGTTAAGTTGGAGATAACGGAAGAGGATATCCAACTGGTTATGAGTCAGTGTAACGTCTCCAGGGAGGAGGCACTTAAGGCACTTGAGGAGAGTAAGGGGGATATAGCAGAGGCTATACTTCGACTAGGTGGATAGATAGGTGGAACCTTGCTACCAGAGTATCTAAGGAAGGAGGTACTTGTCATTGGGTGTGGGAATATACTGTTTGGAGACGATGGGTTTGGATACCATGTAGTTAAGAGGCTGGAGGATATGGATCTCCCAGATGAGGTGGGTGTTATCGACGGAGGTGCAGGGAGTGCCTACTATATCCTCTCCCTCCTAGATGAGGAATCTCCAGTTAAGAAGATAGTAGTTGTAGATACCATAGATTTCAACCTTCCCCCTGGGACCCTGGTGAAGTTAGGTGTTGAGGACCTTCCAAAAGTAGAGAAGTACAACTTTGACGCCCACGACGTACCCCTGGCACCCTATCTTATAGAGGCCCATAGAAGGGGGATAGAGGTGGTAATAATAGGTTGCCAGGGTAAGGAGATAACCTGTCCAGAGATAAAGATGGAGCTCTCCAAGGAGGTTGAGGCCTCTATTGAGAGGGCTGTTAAGATGGTTCTTGAGGAGATTGAAAAGAGATAATTACTTTAAAATCTCCTGGGCCTGCTCCCTTGCAACCTCCCTCTTCTCACCTAGGTCTTTAAGGAACTCCACCAACTTCTCGTAACATAATCTTTTACACTTACCACAGGTTAGATCTCCAGATCTACATCTCTCGTATATCTCCTGAAGTTCTTTGTCGTCCTCCACTAGATGGTATAGGAAGAGTTCATATACAACACATTTTTCAGGGATGCCACCATATTCTTTCTGCTCCTTCAAGGTTCTTCTACCTCCAGTTTTACAGGACATTACCTTCTTCTCAAGCTCCTTTGAGGGTTTGTCACTTAGGAATATTGCACTCTCCTCCTTGGAGGAGCTCATCTTACCTCCAGTTAGTCCTGTCATAAACCTATGGTATGTAGAGGATGGAGGTATAAAGTTGTACTCCTTACACCTGCCAGCGATATCCCTGGTAAGTCTTATATGGGGATCCTGATCTATACCCACAGGTACCAGGACTGGCATCCTCTCCTCTATCTGTGGATGGAGTATATCTGCAACCTGGACTATAGGGGCAAAGATATGTCCCATGTTTGTCTCCCCTGTGAAACCGTAGATAGCCCTCATCTCACTGAGGTTTACCCTCTTTGCCAACCTTAGAGCTAGGTCCTTAACTTTTTCATTTCTAGACTGGAGGTAGATATGGGCATTCTCCAGGTTGAGACCTAGGGCGATATAGTTGGTTATGTACTCCTCAACTGCCAACTTCTTAGTCTTCTCAAAGTCAATCCCTCTAGCCCAGTAGGCCTCTAGGTCTGCTATTGGTATATATATTTCTGCGTTGTAACCCTGGTAGTATATAAGTTGATCCACTACCATCTTGTGTCCAAAGTGCATCCTCCCAGAGGGCATCATACCACTAACCACTGCAAACCTCCTGCCCTCCCTCATACACTCCACTATCTTCTCAAAGTCCCTATGACCAAATATAACACCTCTCCTCATGAGGCGATGGGGGTTCTCCAATTTACTTAAGATGTCTTTAAAGGGTTTTATCCCAAACTTCTCCATTGTCTCCTTGTAGTCTATCTCCTCTGAAACCTCCCAGGGTGTTATCAACCTCTCACCACTAAAAATAGTATTATAGAGTAGTTTATACCAATTGTCTTTTGGTTTTCTTACAACCTTTACTATATCGCTTTCTAAGTTATCACCTACATAGTATGCCCAAACTTCTATATCATCTAATACTCCATCATATTCCTTAACGAATGTACTAACAAGACTTTCTCCTTTAGAATTGATATCATCTTGAAATACCAATATCTTCCTGTCAGCTATAATTCTCGATAGATAAAATACATCTTTTAATGCAGTTGAAATTTTCGCCGATGGAAAGTTTCCAGATCTTGTCCAGGTATAACTTTTGCACTCAATAACAATACTTTTATCTTCAGAAACTAAATCAAATTTATGGGGTTTATCTGGACCTACCTGTAATTCTTTTTCGTGGTGGAATCTTTTTTTAAACTTGTTCTCTGCATATCTTGCTACTCTATTTTCAAATTCTCTAGCATCGAGTCTCTTTCCTCTATTATTAATACTTGATATTGAAGTGTTTTGAACCCCTAAAAGAGTTTTAGTTCCTATATCGACAGAATTTACAAGTTTTACTTTTGAACAAGATGAACATTTACCCTTTTTCCTAAAGATATGTCCCCTCTTAGCTAAACTTCTACATATCCTGTTTACCTGTTGTCTAGGAGAGATTCCGAGAAGTGTGGATAAACAGTCATCACAATACCGTTTACCTTTATTACTTCTAAGATAGTTTAAAATTTTTTTTATATAATTTGACATCAATCATCCTCCTCCTTTTGGGTAGTTATACTAGTTATACCATTCTTTTCCATATGGTACCCTTAGGTGTATCCTCAAGTTGAATACCTATCTTTTTTAACTCC
This sequence comes from Methanothermococcus sp. SCGC AD-155-E23, assembly GCA_019561615.1. Classification (GTDB taxonomy): domain Archaea; phylum AGJL01; class Methanococci; order Methanococcales; family Methanococcaceae; genus Methanofervidicoccus. The sequence continues at coordinate 2,272 of JAHEQA010000015.1, read as the reverse complement.
TCCCTTATCTCATCTGCCAGTGGATAATTCCTCTCCCTCCTCAACTTATTACGTATATGGACCAGTATATCAACGAGATGCTTAAACCTTTCATCTTCCCCTGTACCTTCGTAGTATCGTCTGAATATGCCGAATATCTCCCCAAAGGTCATGAAAAAGTCCCTTGCAAGAAGTAGGGTACTTCTATTAGGTCTGTTAGATTCTGTGATATACCTGTTGACACAGGTGGAGACTTCAAAGACACACTTAAGGGCCTCTGGGGTGTTGAAGTCATCATCCATGGCACTGTAGAACTTGGCCCAGAGGTCAGTTATAGTGTTTTGAACCTCTCTCTCCACCTTCTCAAGTTTGTACTTCACCTCGGCATCTCTAAGTATTGCATCTATATTCTCCAGGGTATTGTAAAGCCTCTCCAGGGTATTTACCGTATCCTTTAAACCCTCCTCACTGTACTCCAGTGGAGACCTGTAGTGCCTCTGAAGTAGGAAGAGTCTTACAACCTCTGGATCGTATCTCTTCAGCACCTCCTTAAGGGTCACATAGTTACCTAGACTTTTACTCATCTTCTCCTCATTCACAGTTACAAAACCTGTATGTATCCAGTATTTGACCCAGGGGCTTTTACCTGTATAGGCCTCACTCTGGGCTATCTCGTTTTCATGGTGTGGGAATATAAGATCACTACCTCCTCCATGGATATCGAAGCACTCTCCCAGGTACTTAATAGCCATGGTTGAACACTCTATATGCCATGCAGGTCTCCCCCTTCCCCAGGGACTGTCCCAGGAGGGTTCTCCAGGTTTTGCAAACTTCCACAGTGCAAAATCTGCAGGGTCCTTTTTATATGGGTCCTTGACCCTATGTATCTTCTCCTCCTCCAACTTCACATTACTTAACTTCCCATAGTCTTTAAACTTCTTAACGTGGAAGTACACCCCACCCCTGGATACATAGGCGTATCCCTTTTTTATCAACACCTCTATAAAGTGTATTATATCCTCTATATGCTCGGAAACCCTGGGGTAGACATGTGCACCTTTAACACCTAATTTCTCCATGTCCTCCAGGAAGGATCTTATATATTTGTTGGTAAGGTCCTCGATAGGTACACCTTCCCTCTTACTACGGTCTATAATCTTGTCGTCGATATCTGTGAAGTTCATGACAAACCTTACAATGTAATTCCTATGTTCCAGATACCTCCTTATAAGGTCAAAGGCGACGTAGGTTCTACCATGTCCCAGGTGGGCGTGGTCGTAGACTGTGGGACCACAGACGTACATCTTAACTAGAGGTTTCTCAAGGGGTATGAATTCCTCCTTTCTTCTTGTCAGTGTGTTGTAGACCTTCATGGTTATCCCATATAAAACCGAAAACCTTATATATGTGTTTGAAATATTAGAATAGATGGATTGGGCTCGTGGTCTAGCTGGCTATGATGCCGCCCTGACACGGCGGTGGTCGGGAGTTCGAATCTCCCCGAGCCCACCATTTTTTTATAAAACACTTTATCCACATATCTAAATATTTAAATTACTACTTTTTAACATCAGTATAGTCTTTCTCAGATCTCCAGTTTCAAGTAGTAACCTCTCAACATCTTTTCTTTTAAACCCCTTCTTCTCCAAAAATTCTACAGCCTCCTTAAAGAACCTAGATCTCCTAAGTATCTCCTGGGCAAGTTTCTTCTTTAACTCCATATACTCCTCCTTACTCATCCCTATCTCTCTAAGTACCTTATCCCTGAGGGGACAGGGCTTACTTATCTTACAGCACCATACTAAACTGTTGAAACAGGTACCTCTCCCCTCTCCCAATCTTGTCTTCCTTCCAAACTCCTCCTTTATCCTCACATACTCCTCGGGACTCATCTTCAGTAACTCCAGTGCATAGTGGATAGGACAGTTCTTCACAGGGGGACAGCAGAAGGCCAGCCCTCGAAGATCACCCCCTCTACATATATGGGATGGTGCATCCCTCCACATTGTTCTCACCATAACCTCCTTAACCTTCTAAGTAGATAAAGTATTAGGACGTAGACGGGAAGGAACTCCAGCCTTCCAACCCACATCATGAAGATACCTACTAACTTCCCCAGGGGATTCATGGAGTGATTCACAACATCTACGGAGAGACCCATATTGGCTACTAGAGAGACCGCCTCAAAGAGTGATTCAAAGGGAGGGTATCCCAGGGATATGAGGATGAGGGTGGTTATACCGTAGTGGATAAGATAGGCAAAAGCTATAAGGGAGGCGTCAACGAGAGATCC
>JAHEQA010000014.1 GCA_019561615.1 Methanothermococcus sp. SCGC AD-155-E23 | reverse complement strand
GGGATATAGGGGCCCTGGCAGCCATAGGGAGAAGGAGGGTAAAGGTTAAGAGGAGGTTGAGGGTTGCACTGATATCCACGGGAGATGAGTTGATAGATCCTGGGAAACCCCTGGAAGGCTACAAGATATACGACGTCAACACCTACACCCTAGCTGCCTCTATAAGGGAGAGGGGCTGGGATTTTAAATTCTACGGCATTGTGAGGGATAGGGAGGAGGATATCCTAAGGGCTGTTAAGAGGGCGTTGAAGGATAACAACGATATAGTGATCCTAAGTGGTGGTACCTCTGCGGGAAGAGGTGATCTAACTGCCCAGGTAATAGAGAGACTTGGAGGGAAGATCCATATCCATGGTTTGAAGATAAAACCTGGGAAGCCCACGATAATAGGTAGTGTACCTGGGGAGGATAATACACCTAAGTTAATCCTTGGCCTTCCAGGATATCCCACTTCCTGTTTAACAGTGTTTAACGTACTCTTTGGAGGAGAGGGGAGGAGTATAAGGGGGCACTTCCCACTTAGATACCTCTCTGCAAAGGGTAGGGTGGAGTACCTACCAGTGTCTGTAGTGAGAGGTAGTGAGGGATATACTGTATACCCTGTTCTCAAGGGTAGTGGTGCCATCACATCCCTGACCTACAGTGACGGGTATGTAGTTATAGGGGAGGAGAAGGAGATACTAGAGGATGAACCTGTTGAGGTGCACCTCTTTGGAGATATAAAGTTTGGACTTAGTATAGTAGGTAGCCACTGTATAGGTGTAGATATTATACTTAGGGAGGGTAACATACATGGAAAGGTTATCAACGTAGGTTCCATAGGGGGTTTGTTGTCCATAAAGGGAGGTGAGGGGGATATTGCAGGGATACATCTACTTGGAGAGGATGGTCAGTAAATTAAAAAGCCTGTTCTTTAGGAGTAAAAATCCCCTAGACATGCCTATAGAGAAGATAAGGGAGTCCAGGGTAAAGCTGGACATTAAGATTAGAAAGTTAGAGGAGGAGATGAGGGAGATAGATAAAAGTATTACTAAGTTATTTGAGAGGGCTAAAGAGGTAGAGAGTAAAAGTGAGGAGTTAACAATAGCCACGAAGATAAAAACCCTCAGTCAGAGGAAGAAACAACTCCAGCACTCCCACACCCTCCTTAATAAACAGATGAGGTTTGTAGACAACCTTCTGATAATAAAGGAGAACGAGGAGATTTTAAAATCCACCCCTCTCTGGAACACCTTGAGATCCATGTCACCTCAGGAGTTGGAGAGGTACTTAGTGGAGATGAAGATAGACAGTGAGAATATAATCGAGACCTTGAACATGGCCCTTGGTATAACAGAGGATATGTTAAGTGGTGCATCAGAGGAGTATGACAGGGATATCGAGGATATACTAAGTACTATCCAGGCTGTTAAAGAGGGGGAGTTAGAGGCTGAAGATGCCAAGACACTGATATCCAGGGAGGAAAAGAAGTTGAGAGAGTAAGATACAGGGGGGATACTATTGGATGTTGACCTATCTGGAGTCCTCCTGAACCAGTTTAAAAAGGCTAAAAAAGAGTACGAAAGGGCAAAGAGGGAGAAAAAAGAAATGGTGGCAAGGAGGAAGGCGTTGGAATGTGCCAAGCTCTTGAGGGAGATGGCCAAGTACAACAGATACAACGAGAGGATGTATCTGGAGATGGCTGAAAAGTGGGAGTTAGTGGCAGATAACATAGGGGAGGTACTCAACCCCTCCAAGGTTATTACATCCAAACCTAAAGAGAGTCAGGAGGAGGTTGACAAGTTTAAAAGTTTTGTAAGGAACAACCTGATACAGAGATCTAAGATAAAGTGGGAGGACATAGGGGGGTTGAAGGAGGTAAAACAACTTATGATGGAAACCATAGTGATATCTGCACTTCAGAGACCTACCTCTATTCAGCCCTGGAGAGGTATACTACTCTTTGGACCCCCAGGTACTGGAAAGACACTTCTAGCCTCTGCATGTGCTGGAAGTTTAGATGCTACATTCTTTAACGTAAAGGCCTCCTCTGTGACAAGTAAGTACTTTGGAGAGTCCTCCAAGATTGTAAGTGCCCTCTACGAAGTTGCAAGGGAACTTCATCCAAGTATAGTGTTTATTGACGAGATAGATGCCTTAACTATGAAGAGGGGGGAGGGAATCAGTGAGGCTTCCAGGAGGATGCTCTCCACCTTGTTAACTGAGTTAGATGGTTTCCAGGATAAGGGAAGTGACAGGTTAGTACTTACCCTGGCGGCAACCAACACACCCTGGGATCTAGATGAGGCTGTACTCTCCAGGTTTCCAAGGAGGATATATATCCCACTACCAGATAGAGAGGCTGCAAAGGAGATTATCAAGATAAATACTAGGGGTCTTAAGTTGAATGTTAACCTAGATGAGATTGCCGAGAGGTGTGTAGAGAGGTACTACTCAGGGAGGGATATAAAGAACCTATGTCAGGGGGCTATATGGAGTATGATAAGGGATGTAAATAGGGATCTCTACAAGATGGCCAACCTTCCCTACAGGGAGTTGAGAAAGAGAAAGTTAAAGGTAAGACCTCTAACTGAGGAGGATTTCGAGGAGGGGTTTAAAAAGATAAAGAGTCCCCTAACTAAGAGAGATATTGAGAGGTATGAGAGATGGTGGGAGGAGTTTGGAGGATAATTTAAAAATTCTTAGGGTAAAAACATGGATGTGATATTAGAGTCTTTCACCTGTATTTTCAGGGAGAGGGATTGGGCAAAAAAGCTTCTTAAGGGAGGGATAATTGGTATTATACCTCTAGTTAATATCTCGTTAGTAGGGTATATGGCAGATGTTATGGAGTCCATATATCAGGGAGACTGGGGATTACCTGAGTTTAGAATATTTAGCCAGTTTATTAAGGGGTTAAAGATATTTGTTATCCTTTCCCTCTACTTTATCTTTGTTTATATGCTGTTCTTATTGTTGTTTGTTATAGTCTTTGTTATCTTCAATATGGATGGTAATGATGTAGTTGAAGGTATTGTCTTAATTGTTACCTTTCTAATATCCATGGTACTGACCCAGGTGACACTTTCACACTATGTCTATACCAGGGAGATAACTTCAATCTTCCATTTCTCCACTATATGGAGGGTACTTAAAAAAACATGGTTTACCATAGCAGTTTTTTACACCCTCTACTTTATTCTCTTTCTGATTTTTCTAATGGTGACAATAATAGTGGGGATTATACCACTACTTAATCTTCTAGCTATCTGGTTAATTGGGGCATTTTTCTACTACTCCGCGGTAGTATTTGGTCACTTCTCCGCTAGGACCTATTTACAGGGGATTGAAAAATCCACATCCTGGACAGGAGAGGCTGAAATCCCTAAAGATGTAGGGGATAAGGTAAAGGTTTCAGAGGAGACAGACGTTCTTTCGGACTCTCCCAAAGAAGCACCTGGAGATAAACTGGAGGAAATACTGACAAAGAAATACCTTGAGTTAAAGGAGTATGTGAAGAAGGTTTTAAGCAGGGTAAAAGAAGGGGAGGTGATTAAAGATAAGGGAATAAACGAGTTGATAAAGAGGGAGATAGATACACTTTCAAAGTTGGAGAATCTAGATGGCTTTGAGATGTTTACAAAAGATGGGAAGCCAATCCTTGTACATAGAGAGGGGAAGATAGTGGTATACACTACCCTTGGCCTCTCCTTAATTGAGGCCAGAAAAAGTCCCCACTTTGAAGAGATAAAAGAGAGAGTACAGAAGATGCACTTTGAGCCTTATAAGAGGGAAAACAGGGTATTTTTCCGAGGGTTTGACTTAGAGGGTAATAGAAAGTTTAGCGATGTACAGCTATTTATCTGGGATTTCAGGGATATAAAGAGATTGAAGAGAGAGGTAGAGAGAATTATAAGGGGGATTACCTCTAAAGGGATGTTAGAGGCAAGTACACTTCCCGATTTTCCAGGGGAACTTCTGGAAAAGTATATCCCACTTGAAAAACTTGGAGAGGGTGGTTTTGGAAAGGTGTTCAAGGTTAAGAGGAGAGGTGGTACACTACCTCTCGCTGTAAAGGTGCCTAAGTTGGAGGAGAGTGCCAAAAAGTATCTGATGAAGGAGATTGAGGTATGGAGAAATCTCAACCATCCAAACATAGTTAAACTCTACGACGCCTTTATAGAACCTATTCCCCACATAGAGATGGAGTATGTTGAAGGGTATAGGATAGATGGAGAGGTGATAAGGGATTTAGAGAGGTATAGGAAACCTGTAGATCCCAAGGAGGCTATTAGATTGATGAAGGAGATTGGAGAGGGGCTTAAACATGCCCATGACAGGGATATAATCCACAGGGACATTAAGCCATCTAATATCCTGTTAACTGAGAATCTCACACCTAAGATAACAGATTGGGGACTGGCCAAGGTAGGGATGAGGTCCACCACTACAACTGTAACTAAGGGACTGACACTTCTCTACTCGGCACCTGAACAGATAGACGAAGTGGAGTATGGGAAGACAGATAAGAGGACAGATATCTATCAACTAGGTGTTCTATTCTACGAGTTACTCACTGGAAGGCTACCCTACGAGGGAATAACTCCAGCCCAGATCTCTCTGAAAATAACAAACCCAAATATAAAACCTATTCCACCTTCGAAGATAGATCCAAAACTCTCCATATTTGATGGCGTCTTTGAGAAACTCCTTGCAAAGAGGAAGGAGGATAGATATCAATCTATCGATGAATTCCTGGAGGCCTTAAACTCCATAGAGGAGATAGTGAGGGAGAAGGAGAAGTTTAAGGATACACTGAATAAAACCACTGAAAGATTAAAAGTCTCAAGAGATAAGAGAGAGATTGAGAGGCTAACTAGGGAGCTTATCGATGCCTCGGTAAAACTGGCACTTAACTGTGCAAGGATAAACGATAAGGTAGGACTCCTGGATACCTTGGAGTTGTTAAGGGAGTATGTAAAATCTGAGGAGAACAGGGAGGAGCTTGAAAGGGCTATATCCTACATTGAACACCTTATTAAAGAGGGGATACCTGTTGGAAGAGATACCCTTGAGAGACTTGAGGTGTTGCTAAACAGGATAAGAAGAGAATACTATTAAGGAGAGGAGACTATGGAAAACCGTGATTATATGGTCCTAGAGGTGGATAAGGCCTACGGCATATCCCACAGAGGTGGGAGATCCCACAACGAGGACTATATACTTGTTAAGAAGATCAAGGATGCCTACCTCCTGGCAGTTGCAGATGGTATAGGAGGACATAACGCAGGGGAGGTTGCATCTAAGATGGCAGTGGATACCCTGGAGGAATTTGTAACAGAGAGGTACAGGGAGGACCTCTCTATCCAGGAGGTGGCGAATCTACTAGAGGAGGCCTATAAGTTGGCCCATAGGAGAATAAAAGAGAACGCTATAGGGGAGAGGGAGGGGATGGGAACAACACTGGTAAGTGCACTGGTAAAGGGAAATATATGTGTTGTGGCAAACTGTGGTGACAGTAGAGGATACTTAATTAGGAGGGGAAGGATAGTCCAGAGAACTAAGGATCACTCCTTTGTCCAGAGCTTAATAGATATGGATCTGATCTCAGAGGAGGAGGCTATCTTCCATCCCATGAAGCATATCCTTACTTCGGCCTTGGGATTAGATGAACCCCAGATAGATACCTACATCTGGGATCTAAAGGAGGGGGATATAATTCTTCTAAGTTCCGATGGACTTCACGACTACGTGGAGAGGGAGGAAATTCTAAAGGTGGTTAGTAATTACGAGAGTCCAAAGGAGATTGCTGAAAAACTGTTAGATACTGCCCTGGAGAAGACAGAGGATAACGTTAGTATTGTGGTATACAGGGAGACTTCTTAATTTTTTTATTATTAGAGTTAAGTTTAAATTTTAATGATGGAAAATTTTATCCCTTAGAGTTCCAGGAGGTGCTAAGGTGAAGGATGTTTTAGCAAAGGTTAGGGAGAAGACAGATATCCCAGTCTACGAGAGAAGTATAGAGAACGTCATAGGCGCAGTTCAGGGCAGTAGCGATATATGGAGGATCGTAGATCTAAGTGAGGAGCCTCTACCCCTAGTTGTTGCAATACTAGAGGTACTTAGAGACCTTGGATACATCCAGTTCAGGGATGGGGTATTTTTAACAGAGGAGGGGAAGAGGTTCGCCGAGAGGTATGGAATAGGTAGAAGGGAGGATTACACCTGCCCCTACTGTAAGGGAAAAACTGTAGATATAGAAACCTTTAAAGACCTCCTTGAGAGGTTTAAAGAGATTGTCAAAAATAGACCTGAACCAAAACACGAGTTTGATCAGGCCTATGTAACTCCAGAGACCACTGTGGCAAGGGTTATCTTCATGCATACAAGGGGTGACCTGGAGAACAGGGAGGTTTTTGTCCTTGGAGATGACGACTTAACAAGTATAGCCCTTATGCTCTCTGGGTTGCCAAAGAGGATAGCTGTCCTGGATATTGACCATAGGTTAACAGAGTTCATAGAGAAAACTGCAGAAGAGATTGGCTACGACAACATAGAGATATTCACCTTCGATCTAAGGAAACCTCTACCTGAGTATGCACTTAGAAAGTTTGACACCTTCATTACAGATCCTCCAGAGACTGTAGATGCCATTAGAGCCTTTGTAGGCAGGGGGATAGCCACCTTAAAGGGACCAGGTTGTGCAGGCTACTTTGGAATAACAAGGAGGGAGAGCTCTTTAAACAAGTGGAGGGATATTCAAAAATTACTTTTGAACGAGTTCCAGGTTGTAATAACTGACATAGTGAGGAACTTTAACGAGTATGTGAACTGGGGTTACGAGGAGGAGACCAGGGCCTGGAGACTTATCCCTATAAAGGTTAAACCAACCTACAACTGGTACAAGAGTTACATGTTCAGGATACAGACCCTGGAGGGTTCAAGGGGTTATGAGGAGGAGATAAGGGAGGAGGACATCTACAACGACGAAGAGGCCTCAACCACATAAACCTTTTATTTTTTGGTGATTTCAATGGTCCCAGAGAGGGCTGTAATTCTCGCTGCAGGTCTTGGAACGAGGCTAGGTACATTAACTGAGGAAACACCCAAGGGCCTTCTAAAAGTTGCAGGGAGGGAGATACTCTACAGGAGTATGAGGATACTCCAGGATCTAGGGGTTAAGGAGTTTATAATTATTACAAATAAAAAGTACAAGGAGAGATTCAGGGAATTTTTGGAGAGGAACAACTTCAAGGCCCAGATAGTAATAAATGAGCATCCTGAGAGAGGTAACGGCTACTCCCTCTATCTAGCTAGAGATAAAGTTAGAGATAGATTCCTACTTTTCATGAGTGACCATATCTATGGAAGGGAATTTCTCCAGGAGGCTGTGAAAGGGGAAGGTCTTATAGTGGATAGGGATCCAAGGTACGTGGATATAGAGGAGGCGACAAAGGTTAAAGTTAGGGATACTCATGTGGAGGATATTGGAAAGCATCTCAAGGAGTTCCACGGGGTAGATACTGGGTTCTTTGTACTTACACCAGAGATATTCTCTATTGCAGAAGAGATCCTCTCGGAGAAGGAGGTTATAGAGTTAAGTGACGTTGTTAAAAGGGCTAAACTTAGGGTAACCTTTGTAGATGGACTTTTCTGGACAGATGTAGATGTACCAGAGGACATTAAGAAAGCCAGGGATCTTATTGTAAAAACCTCTGTAAAGGGAGTTGGAGATGGCTTCATCTCCAGGTATCTCAATAGGAAGATCTCTACAAGAATAAGTGCCCTCCTCGTTGATCGTATATCTCCAAATCAGCTAACTGTGATAACCTTCCTACTTGGTATCTTTTCAGCACTACTAAATTTTGTCAGTATCCCACTGGCAGGGATTATGTATCAGATAAGTTCCATACTTGACGGGGTTGATGGGGAGATTGCACGTGCCAGTATGAGGACCAGTAGATTTGGGGGGTATGTGGATTCCATCCTAGATAGATACGTGGACTTTACATTCCTCCTTACCTTGGCCTACGTTACCATTAAAGAGCCCCTCTGGTGGGCTGTAGTGGGAGCTGCCATCTTTGGTTCTGTTATGGTAAGTTACTCAACAGAGTGCTACAGGGCTGTATATGGGAGGAGTATATACGAGGACATTCCTGAGATGAGGTACCTTATTGGAAAGAGGGATGAGAGGATATTTTTAACTATGCTCTTCTGTTTAATAGGACAGATAAAAGCACTCTTTGTCCTACTGGCAGTTTTAACAAATCTTAGGGTGGCCTTGACAGTTTGGCTGGTGTGGAAGAAGAAGGAAAATTAGGCGTCTTCAACCTTCTCTACAAGGAGAAATACCCCTTCAATCCCAACGATCTTAACAAGATCTCCTTTTTTTAAAGGCTCTCTACTTTTAATATGCCACTTCTCGTTATCTATGGTGATAAGGGCCTGTCCATTTTCATCTAGGTCCACAGGTAAGACTATAACCCTTCCTATAAACTTCTCAGGTCCTATCTTTATATCCTCCTTCACCTTGTAAACCATACTCTGTAGTATAACCACTGTAATTATCCCTGCAAGGAGGGCAAGGGGTAGTGCCAGGGAGGGTGCAAAGAGTAACATTATACCGTAGATAGTTAGGGCTATCCCCACTGCTGGGAAGTAGAGACCAGGTAAAATAGATTCAAGAAGTATAATAAAGAGCCCAAGTAGGATAAAGAAGTACCCTATATAGGATCCCATCTCATCACCTTTCAATAGCCCTCCTTAGATCCTGGAAGGTATTTATATTTGTAAAGACCCTCTTACTCCTATCTATCTTCTCAGCAGGTATATATAGAGGATTTAACCTCTCGATGAACTCCCTTAGAGGGAATTCCCTTCTCTTCTTCAGGAGCCTCTCCAACACCTTTAAAGAGGATCTACTGTAGAGGGAGAAGAGAGGTTCAATATGGCCATTCTCATGTCTAGGTACTATACACAGGTGGTTGTTAGATTCTGCAGTCTCCATATAACTTAGTAGATTTTCCAGGGACTCTCTATTTATAAAGGGGGTATCACAGGGGAGTACAAGTATCCAATCCCCATCTATTACCCTCATGCCAGAGAGTATCCCCACTACAGGCCCCCTGTTGTATACCACATCCCAGGTTATACCCTGTCTATACCTACTTAGTATATATCTTATCTTCTGGATGTCCCCTCTCCCCAGATACTTCAGATGTTTAAATACTACTACAAAGGGAATTCTCATCTCCACAAGTACTTTAATGGGAGCCTCTATGAGGTAACCCTCTCCAAACCTCCTAAAGGGTTTCTCACCACCTAACCTCTTTGCACTACCACCTGAAAGTACAATGCCTGCAACCCTCATACTATCCCTTTATAAAGAATAAGCCCTTAAACTATTAAAAAATAGGGGTGGTACTTTTGAAGACAAAGGTTATAGTTCTCTCTGAAGATGCGAGAACCTCCCCCTCAAAACTCTTCAGATTTCTCAACTCCCTAGATTACGATATTAAAGTAAAGGAGACATGTTTTGGGGCCTATATAGAGGGAGAGGAGGAGGTTGTTGACAAGGTTGCCAACATCGTTAGAAACTTGGAGAGGAACAAGATCTTCTGTAAGGACAGGGGATTTCCTATATGGGATAAAAGGGTATGTAGGGCTTTCAGGGGAGGAGGTCCTAGGTTTGGATTCCACCAGCTGGAGGCTGAGCAGAGGATCCTAGAGTGGGTATCTAAGGGGTTGGAGGAGTTGGAGAGGAGTGACTTAGATGAAGAAGAGATAGAGAGGAGATATAAAAAGATACTAAGTAGATATGAGAAGTTAGATGTTGAGAGATTTAAGGAGATATTAGAGGAGGAGTTATCCAAGATACTGTAGGTGTTGTATTTTGGGAAGGGGTAATTCCAAGTATAGGAGAGGTGCAAAGTTTGAGTGGGAACTTAAGAGAATGCTTGAGAGGGAGGGTTTTGCAGTAGTTAGAAGTGCAGGGAGTCATGGGGTGGACCTTATAGCAGGGAGGAGGGGGGAGATCTACGCCTTTGAATGTAAATCCACATCCAAGGAGAAGATATATATCTCAAGGGAGAGTGTTTTGAAACTTCTACTCTTTTCCGAGACCTTTGGAGCAAGACCCTATCTTGCACTAAAGATAAAGGGGAATATTCTATTTATAGATCCCTACCTTTTAAAGTTGGAGGATAGGGATTATCCCATTGATTACTCCAAGGTCTTCCCAATAGCCTTAAGTTTTAAGGAGTTGATAGGAAGGGATTCCCCATGAAGATAATAGGGAAGATGGGAAATAGGGTGGAGAGTCACCTGGACCTCTCAGAGAGGGAGAGGTTTAAGACCTTTCTAAGAAGGGTAGCAGAGAGGGTAAAGGTATCTGAGGGTGTTGAGGCCATAGAGGGTATACTTAGATGTATCTACAGGAATGAACCTATCTCTACAAAGAGAATAGGACAATACACCAAGTTACCACTACCTGTTGTAAGTAAGGTAAGGAGTATCCTGGAGAGACATAGGATACTAAAAAGGGATGAGAGGGGGGCCACGTATACAGAGTACGGGAGGAAACTAGTAGAGAACAATCTAGGATTTAGGATGAAAAGAGATCTAAAGTGTCCAACCTGTGGGGGAAGGGGGATTGTCCTAGATGAGAGATTCAGGGAGATACTTAAAAAACATAGGGAGTATGCAAGACTTAGACCCACTGTAAATACAAGGATTGATCAGTCCCATGCCACCCCAGAGACTGCAGTATACAGGGGTGCCCTTATGGCTGACAGGGGTGATCTAGAGGGGAAGAGGGTACTGTTTATTGGGGATGACGACTTAACTTCCCTACCTACGGCAATGACAGGGTTTCCAGAGGAGGTTGTAGTGATGGACATAGACGAGAGACTTTTAAAACTTATAGATGAGGTTTCTAGGAGGGAGGGGCTAAATATCGAAACAGTTAAACATGACTTCAGGGAGGAGTTAGATAGGAAATACTGGGGAAAATTTGATACTGTATTTACAGATCCCCCTTATACCCTAGATGGTTTAAAGCTCTTCCTCTCTAGAGGTGTTGAAGGTTTGGGAGAGGGAGGGAGAGGGGTGCTCTATCTTGCCTTCTCCCATAAGCCTGTGGAGGAGTATCTAGAGGTCCAAAGGATTGTAAACACCATGAACTTTGCCATATACGAACTTATACCAGGGTTCAACATCTACGAGGGTTCCGAGATAATAGGAAACACCACCTTCCTGGCAAGGTTGATAGGTAAGGATTTAAAAAAATTTAAGAAGGAGGAGATAGATCTAGACAAGTTATACACAGGGGAGGTAAGACCTACGATAAGGTACTACAGATGTTTAAAGTGTGGTAAAATTTACAGGGTGGATGGTAAGAGCGTGGTTATTGAGGATTTAACCTGTGAATGTGGGGGTAGGAAGTTTAGAATGGTTAAGAGGGAGAAGGTGAAGGAGGTGTAAATCCCTTCACTGTTTTTGGTGAAAGTGTGGAGATCTTCCTAAGTGTTTTAATGCTTCTTATAGGGTTGGGACTGTTGAACTATGGAAGTGACTGGTTTATACTGGGAAACACCAGGATAGCCAGGTATTTTAAAATTTCGAACTTTGTCATAGGGGCAACGATAGTTGCATTTGGTACCTCCCTTCCCGAGGTAGTCACCACCTTGTATGCCCTATACAGGAACCTACCTATGATAGCCCTGGGAAATGCCCTTGGAAGTTGTATTGTAAATATTGGATTTGTACTTGGACTATGTGCCATTATCTATCCCATAGTAATAAAGCAGGAATCCATAATAAGAAACATCTACCTCTACCTCCTCTACTCCCTCCTACTCTTTATCCTGGGATACGACGGTTTTAACGTCATAGATGGGGTTGTACTCTTCCTACTATTCCTATGTTATGTAGCCTATACCTTAAAGAGGAGGGAGTTTATAGGTGAGGAGAAGAGGGGTAAAAAGGATATCCCCATGGTCTTGGCTGTGATCTTAATCATTATTGGACTTCTCAGTATATTTGTAGGAAGTAAGTTATTCATAGATGGAGCCCGGGATATTGCCCTGTTTCTGGGGGTACCTGAGAAGGTGATAGGGTTCACCCTTGTAGCATTTGGTACCTCCCTACCTGAGATTGCAGTGTCCCTCTCTGCCATAAGGAGGAGACTTGGAGATATAGTCCTTGGAAACGTCATAGGTAGTAACATGGTAAACGTTGGCTGTGCCTTAGCCCTCTCAAGTATTATAACCTATATACCTCCAACGAGATTTGAACTCCTTATCCACCTACTCTTTACAGTACTTATGGTAATTATTATAAGTAAGATGAAACTCTTAAATAAGGGATGTTTTAAAATAGAGAGGATAGATGGCCTAATACTCTTTGGGGTATATCTACTCTACGTACTTAACTACTTCTTGTAGCATCTAGTACAGTATACTTTATCTTGTTACTGTCTAACACCTTGACAACCCTCTCTGTCATCCTCCCAGTTACCAGGCATACAACATCACAACCTCTCTCACAGGCCTTGACAATACCCTCTAGAACTGCAAACCTTATCTCAGGTGTTACCTTTAACTTCTGGGAGACTACATAGGGAACAGTCCCCATACTAGCCACTACAGCATCCCTGTTTCTATCTAAAACCTCCCTAATAAGGTGATAATTTACATTTTTGGAACCACCATTTATCCTGGGAGGTATCCTTATAACTGTCACCTTCCCCTTCTCCATCTCTATTATACCCTCTATGTTGGTTATAGCTATGTCCTCCCCCTTTCTACCTCCCTCTACAACCTCTGCTGTAGATGGGGTTTTAACATGTTTTGAGGCGTAGAGTAAACCCCTCTTCATAAACAGGTATACCCTATCCCCATCTTCAATATCCTCATAGGCTATGGCAGGCCATATATCCTTGTACCTGTATATGTTCCTGTTAACCTCCTCCAGGTAGTCCCTAAATTGAGATATCCAGTTTTTCAAGACCCGTATACCCTTGTCTGTAAGGACATACTTCCCCCTACCCCTGGAGGTTATATACCCTTTCCTAAGTAAATTCCTTATATGCTCAGATACCCCCTGGACAGTTATCCCCAAGGCCTCTGCAATCTCCCTCTGTTTTATATGGGGTTGTTTCCTCACTATCTCCGAGAGTATCTGAAACTCCGTGATATTCCTTTTTTTCATAAAATCACCAGGGATAAAGGAAACAAAAACCGTAAAAATTTTTATAATACTTTTATTATTGTAGTATTTGACTATTTTTATCTAAGGATTTTATCACTTCACAAATGATTAACGGTGATCTTATGGAGATACTTCTCGTTAACGATGACGGTATATACTCTAACGGATTACTGGCTCTCAAGTCTGTATTAACTGAGGAGTTAGATGCAAAGGTTACTATAGTAGCTCCTACAAATCAACAAAGTGGAGTAGGTAGGGCTATAAGTCTCTTTGTTCCACTGAGAATCACTAAGACCAGGTTGGCTGATGGAGACTACGGGTATGCAGTATCAGGTACCCCTACAGACTGTGTTATCCTAGGCATCTACAAGATACTTAAGAAGGTGCCAGATATTGTCATCTCAGGTATAAATGTAGGGGAGAACTTAGGGACAGAGATAACAACTTCTGGAACCTTAGGGGCTGCCTTTGAAGGAGCTCATCATGGGGCAAAGGCACTGGCCTGCTCCCTCCAGATTTCAAAGGATCATCTGAAGTTTAAGGAGGGGGAGATGCCAATAGACTTTATAACTCCAGCTAAGATCGTGGTCAAAGTAGTTAAAAAGTATTTAGATCAGGACTTCCCCTGTGACGTGATAAACCTCAATATCCCAGAGGGTGCCACAGAGAAGACTCCTATAGAGATCACCAGGTTGGGAAGGAGGATGTACACCACCTGTATAGAGGAGAGGGAGGATCCTAGAGGTAGGAAGTACTACTGGATAGGGGGAGAACCTGTAGAGGACGAAGAGGAGGGTACAGATGTCTACGTCCTTAGGAAGAAGAGGCACATCTCACTGACACCTCTTACCCTGGATACCACAATAAAGAATATCGAGGACTTTAAAAGGAGATACGAAAAGATATTAAATACCCCATAGGGTGGTAGTATGTGGGGAAAGTTAAAGAGGATCTGTATTAAAAAGGGTGAGGAGGAGGGCAGGGATAGGATAGCGCTGTTGATAGATGGGCCAAATATGTTAAGGAAGGAGTTCAACATTGACCTAGATAAGATAAGGGAGGTTCTAAGTAAGTTTGGAAAGATTGTAATAGGAAGGGTATATCTAAATCAGTATGCATCTGATAAGTTAATTGAGGCCATTACAAATCAAGGTTTTGAACCACGGGTCACCGCTGGAGATGTGGATGTGGAGATGGCTGTAGAGGGTACAGAGTTAATATTCAACAAGAACATAGATACTATCGCCTATATGACCAGGGATGCCGACTTTCTACCTGCCATGAGGAAGGCCAAGGAACATGGTAAGAAGATCATAGTAATAGGTGCAGAGCCTGGCTTCAGTTTGGCAATTCAGAATATTGCAGACCATGTAATAAAGATAGAGGATGACTTTACCTTTGACAAGGAGAAGTTAGCGAAAAAAAAGGAGAAAAAAATAAATGAAAAGGAGGAAGAGGGTTCCAAGGAGGAATCTGAGGAATCCCTTATCAATAAAATCAACTTGCTCAAACATTGATTACACTGAGTTCTCCTTTAAAAACCTCCATATAGTGGAGAAGTCTCTCAGTGCATCTTTCACCCTGCCCTCCTCCCCCTCGATTACTATACAGTTGTCTAACTCCTTACTGTACTCAAAAATTACGCCGTACCACTCACTGAGGTTACTTAGGATCTCAGGCTGAAGTTCCCCATCTAATCTAACCCTTATAGATTGGACATTACCTCTCCTTTTCACCTCCAGGTTGAAGGGGTTTCTATCTAGGGGGAACTTCACATCTAAACTATCCATCATGGCCCTTCTAAGTTTCTCCATGTACTCCCTTGCAATATCCTCCTCACAAAGTGGAAAGAGTAGGGACTGTACCTTTGAGAGCTCGTTGTTGGCCTTCAATAGGATATCAAAAGGGGCATGCCCATCTAGTAGATAGTAGGAGATTATACTCTTTGCAATTCTCAATCTGGAGAAAACCTCCTCAGGCACTTCTTTACCCTGTTTAAGGAGGAGGAAGGCTAATTCATTAAGTACAACCCACTGTTTGTCAATACCATGGGCACTTCTTTTTACATCCATTTTACCCCTGTCTATTCTTCCTCTCTAAGTATCTCTCTAAGACCCTCTCTGAGTCGTAGTTAAGGGAGACTCCCATCTTATCCAACTCTGACTTTATAACCTCTAGACTCCTTTTATCCTCTAGGAAGAAGACCTGGTAACTTGTAGTCCCCAGTATATGTAGTATAGCTACAGTATCCTCTTTTTTTAAAGGCCTCCCCTCTATCATAGCTCTAATCCTTATAGGGTAGGCCAACTCTGTCTTCAGTCCCTCCTCAACAGAGAGTATGGTTATAAGTCTTGCCACATGTTCATGGTTACCCATATCTCCACCTTATATATTGAAGAAACTCTTTGCATTGTTGTATAGGGATTTAACAACCTCCTTGTAGGTGTAGCCCTCCTCCCTCTTTATCCTGTATATCTCCTCCACAACCCTTACTACATTGAGGGGTGTATTCCTCTCACCTCTCACAGGGGAGAGGTAGGGGCTATCCGTCTCCACCAGGATATTTTCAAGGTCTAGATTTTTAACAAGTTCCCTGTGATGGGGAGATATACATACCAGTGTAGAGATGGATACATAGTGTCCATTCTCTATCAACTCCCTGGCAAGTCTCTCGTCTCCACTGTAGCAGTGGAACATGGATATTACCCTGTTGTTTACCATGTTGTAACACTCCCTCTCCAATCCCCTTCCATGGATTACCAGGGGTTTATCTAATTCCTCAGCCAGGGATATAAACCTCTGAAATATGGCCTTCTGGCGGGGAAGGTTCTCATCCCTTATATCCAATCCCACCTCCCCCACTGCAACTATATCCCTCTCACTCTCCCTTATGATATTACATACCTCCTCTACAACCCTGTCATCTGCCCTTACACTGTGGGGGTGAAAACCTAGGGTAAGATGAATATCCCTATACTTCCTCTTAATCTCTAGGGCCCTTCTACAACCTCCAATACCTACACCACTTGTAACAACCTCTATCCCCCTTTCCCTACAGGCCTTTATAACTTCCTCCCTATCCCTGTTAAACCTCTTATCCTCTAGATGGCAGTGGGCATCTATGTACCCTCTATCCATTACCTCTCACCAATAAAAAAAAAATAGGAATTACCACCACTTGGTTTTAAGCCCTGCCCAGAGACGCATCTTCTCGTAGGCGATAATTCTAGGTATGTTACCCTTCTCCACTGGTCCTGGGTTCTTCATATAGAAGGCGTTAACCTCATACACTGTTCCCCATTCTCCTCTATCAACAGCTATCTTACCTAGTCTCACTAGATCCACAAGGAGTCCAGCTAGTGCAGGACTGTCGTTTATCCTACCATTTATGATAAGTTCATCTAAGGCTCCGTTAAAACTGATATACTCAATATGCATGGATATAAACTTCCTATCTCCAAGGGGTTCAAGGTAACCTGTTGGTCTTATGTAGTGGGGAACTTCGTAACCTAGGATATCCTTTACAACACTAGATTTTGTATACTCCTTACTTCTATTTCTCTCCTTATGAGTCAACGCCAGGAAGTCTGTATTTCCACCTATGTTAAACTGGACTATACTTCTAACGTACCTGTTCCTCTGGGCAAGATGGGCCAGTATATCTGCAGTTAAAGGTGTTGCACCAGTAGCACCATCGTCTCCAAAGATAACTAGGTTACTCTCCTCTGCAAGTTCAAGGAATGCCCTGTCATTAGCTATGAGGGTTGGAATGGCATTTATAAATGCAGCTCCTCCTACATCCTGGGCGTAAAGTGAGGCGGCGTAGGTGTATACCTGTGTTGCAGTTAACCTCTCTCTCTCGTCCTTCTCTATAGCCTTTATCAACTCCTTCTTTGTCAGGGTATCGGCACCTATCCCCTCTTTGAATAACTGCCTTTTCTGTTTATCCAGGGACTTTATCTCTTTTTTTATCCTGTCTAATTTACTTTTCAGCCTTATCCTTTCTCCCTCAAGATCCCTTATAGACAG
>JAHEQA010000013.1 GCA_019561615.1 Methanothermococcus sp. SCGC AD-155-E23 | reverse complement strand
GATGGAGGAGTGTTTGTTCCCCTTGTGGAATCCTATAAGGATGGAGGCACTTCTCCTCTCATCGGCAGGGAGGATTGCTATGGATATCCTGTTTCCATTACCTGCAAAGCATGTTCCAACGTCCTTTATCTTCTTTAGCATTACTCCCTCTTTTTTAAAATCTCTAGTTATATTCTCTGCGCATATGGCACCGTAATCCAGTAGGCTTGTAAGTAGTGAGGCACTTTCAAAGTCCATCTCTATAGATTCTATCTCCTTCTCATTTTCATCTACCATCTTCAGTATAATACTACCCTCGACACACTGGGGAACTATTGCTATCCCACGGTTACTGACCACCCTCATCCCTTCACCTTCTAAATTTTTGAAAATAATAAATCTTTAAAGATAATCTTGTACTATATATACATTACGTTGTTATTAGGAATGTTAGGGGATCCTATTTGGATATCAAAGGGTATCACTTTATATATTACCAGGTTTAAGATATCTTTTAACCACGAGGAGAGGTGACCCCTGTGGCCCAAACTGTAGATATTACACCAACTACCAGGCACGAGGGACATGCCAAGTTGATACTGGAGGTTGACGGGGAGGGGATAGTAAGTAAGGCCTACTATATAAATACTACCCCAATTAGGGGTTTTGAAAGGATGTTGGCAGGTAGGCCTGCTGAATTTNCCCCAGTTGCAGTTATGAGGATANGTGGTATATGTCAGACCACCCATGGTATAGCCTCCTGTAATGCNATTGAAGATNCCATCGGTTGTGAGATACCAGAGGATGGCCGTCTCCTAAGGGAGTTAGTAGGTCTAGGTAACAGGATGCACTCCCACCCACTACATCACCTACTAACCCTTGAGGACTTTGTAAAACCTGAGGAGGGAGATCTAAAGGTAGAGATTATTAAACTTATTCAGAGGATGAGGAAGGTTGGCCAGTTGATAGTGGATACCGTGGGAGGTGAGGGTATACACCCACCTAACATAGTAATAGGTGGGATGAGGACAAATATCTCTGAGAGGGCTAAGGCCAAGTTGTACTATGCCCTAAGACAGTTTGAAAGGGATGCCTATAGGATGTACGAGATCTACCAGGAGTTAATAGAGAGATACCTGGAGGAAGTAGGTATTCCAGATCTAGGATCCCATAACTACCCCTATATAGCATCCCATACAACCTACGGGGATAGGGAGGCTATAAACTGGGATGGTGTTGTAGAGATACCACCTCACAGGTACTACAAGGATATGAAGATAGCAGAGAGTACCTCATTAATGATACCTCTATACGAGGGTGTACCTGCTGAAGGGGGGCCAAGGGCTAGGTTGGTTAAATTTGGAAACTTTAGACCTGGAGGAAGTGCAATGGATATAAACATTGCAAGGGCTAAGGAGAACCTTGGGGCTGTATACAGGGCTCTGGAGATACTAGATGAGTTGAATATAAATGGGAGGACTAGGGTGACACCTGAGTACAGAGATGGTTCTGGTATAGGTGTCCATGAGGCTCCAAGGGCCATGAACACCCACTTCGCAGAGGTTGGAAGGGATGGAAGGATTAAATCCTATAGAATCATAGCTGCATCGAACTGGAACTTCCCAATAGTGGAGAAGGCCATTGAGGGCTATCCCCATCAATACGCAGAGGTTATAATGCGTGCCTACGACATGTGAGCATCATGTGCAGCCCATGTCATTGTTAAGGATGAGGAGAGTAAGGAGATAGTAGAGATAAGAAGGATCTAAGACTCGAGGGGAACCGTTCTTCGGACCCGAGAGTCGTATCAAAGGTAATAACATGGAGGATCTAAATCNATCCTACTTTAAGGAGATCCTGGTCTTAGGTTGTGGAAATATTCTCTTTGGCGACGATGGATTTGCCTTCCATGTTATAGAGAAACTTAGAAATCTTCTAAGCGAGGAGGAGAAGGAGAGGGTTGCCCTCCTAGATGCAGGTACTGGGGCACCTCAACAGGTCCTCTCCCTTATAGATGAGACCACCAAGACCAGAAAGATAATCCTTGTAGATACTATAGACTTCAACCTAAGACCTGGGGAGATAAGGATATTGAGGAAGGAGGATCTCCCAGATACCAAGTACTCCAGGTTGGATATACACAACTGGCCCCTATCTTCCATCTTAAAGGAGGTGTGTGAGAGGTACAATATAGAGCTCCTTGTAGTAGGTTGTCAGGGGAAGTACATAACAAAACCTGATGTATATATCGGCCTTAGTAAGGAGGTTGAGGAGAGTGTTGACAGGGCTGTAGAGATAATTCTGAAGGAGATTAGAGAGGGATAAGATGGAGGAGAAGATAACTGTGGCACATGTACAGTTAAGTAGTTGCTGTGGATGTTTAATATCCCTAGCAGATACCTACGAGAAATTCCCAGATGTCTTAAATAGCATAAATCTTGTATACTGTCAGACACTGATGGATGCAAGGGAGATCCCTGAGGCAGATGTTATCCTAGTTGAAGGTTCTGTATGTCTCGAGGATCACCACGCCCTGGAGGTTGCAAGGGAGGTTAGGAAGAAGGGGAAGACTGTAGTTGCCCTAGGTGCATGTGCAGCATTAGGTTGTATTACAAGGTTTGCAAGGGGAGGGCAGATGCCTAAACCTGTCCAAGGTTCNTTCTCCTCACTTACAGAGGTAATAAGGTGTGATATGGCAATACCTGGATGCCCCCCCTCTCCAGAGTTGATATTAAGTGTGATTACCGCATTGATAGAGGGGGATGAGGAGTATCTAAAACCCTTTAGAAGATATGCAGCATGTAAATGTGAGTCCTGTGGATGTGATCTGATAATTAACGTTGTGAATAAATCCCTATGTATGGGATGTGGTATCTGTTCAGCCTCCTGTCCAACTAGGGCCATAGAGATGGTTGATGGAAGGCCCTTAATATCTCCACAACTATGTGTAAAGTGTGGGGTATGCTCCTTCCAATGTCCTAGGATAGAGATTTAGGTGATTCCATGGACCCCCTGGGAAGCTATAAAAGTATAATATCTGCAAGGGCTACAGATAGGAGGATACTTGAAAGATGTCAGGATGGTGGTATAGTCTCTGTAGTCTTCATATACGGGTTGGAGAACAACATCCTCGATGGGGTTATAGTAGCAGATAAGGAGGAGGGTTTTAAACCTGTTCCAAAGGTTGCCACAACACCTGAAGAGGTGTTGGAGGCGGCAGGTACCAAGTATACAGTATCTCCAAATCTCAGTGTTTTAAAAAGTGCTATAAGGGAGTATGCCTGTGAAAAGGTTGGAGTGGTAGGTACACCCTGTCAGATCCTGTCCCTAAGGAAGGCACTTAAGTATCCAGTGGGATTTAGACACCTGATAGATAAGGTTAAACTACTTGTAGGGATATTCTGTATGGAGAACTTTCCATACATGGGTATGAGGATAATAGTGGAGGAACTATGTGGTGTGAAGATTGAGGATGTAGTTAAGATGGATATTGGAAAGGGTAAATTCTGGGTTTATACAAGATGGGGGGAGGTAAAATCTATTAAGTTAAAGAAGACACATCCCTACGAGCAGTCCTCCTGTCACGTATGTACAGACTACACTGCAGAGTTGGCAGATATCTCCACAGGTTCAGTAGGTAGTCCAGATGGATGGAGTACTGTAATTATAAGAAATGAGAGGGGTGAAGAGATCATCAATAAAATGATAGAGGAGGGTTATCTGGAAAGTAGACCTGTAGATGAGGGTAAGTTTGGATTAGGTCTACTTAAGAAACTTGCACTTACTAAGAAGGAGAAGAGTAGGAAGGAGATAGAGCATAGGAAGGAGTTGGGGTTACCTGTCCCCCCTGATATTTGCTATTAAAAACTCTTTTTTCTCTTTTTTGTGATATAATGGGACTATCTTTAAAAACCCTCAGGGAGAGTATATATCATCCCAGGGTATACAACACCCTTGAGTTAATAGGGATACTCTGTACTCTCGAGATACTAATCTCTTTTATCCTCTCAACCTATCAACCACCCTATGAACACATCCTTATAAAACTAGATTTTATATCCATATCTATCCTCTCCCTTCACTTCCTCTATAAGTTATTGGGTACCAGGGATAAGTTAAGGTTTCTGGCAAATATCTACAATATAATAGATGCCGTAGTTATTGGAGCCTTTATACTCTACCTCCTTCAGATATGGGCTACCAACGCCATAATCAGTTTAAGGATAATCAATGCAGTTAGGATCCTTGTACTTCTAAGGATTATAAAGTTTAAACATCTAAGACTTAGTCGTGAGATGATAAACTTTATCACCATCTTAACCTACAGTTTTATAATATCCAGTTTTATATGGCTTGTAGAGAACGAGGTTAATCCAGGTATAAACAACTTTGCAGATGCCTTCTACTTTACAGTGATATCTCTAACTACAGTTGGTTATGGAGATATTACCCCTGTAACTCCCTGGGGTAAGGGTATAATTGTACTCTCCATCCTCTACCTGGTATCTGGACTTATAACCAAGATACAGTCACTCCTTTACAGGGAGTTGGAGAGGAAAAGGGATGAGGGAGTAGGTTGATCTATTATGATACTAGGTATCCACGATGGACACAACAGTAGCGCCTCCCTAACTTCAGAGAGAGGTATAGAGTACGCCATAAGTGAGGAGAGGTTTACAAGGAGGAAGAACCAGAGGGGCTTCCCCTCAAAGGCAGTAGATTACATACTGGGAGAGAAGGGGAGGGGGGATATAGATCTTATCACAGTTGGGGGTATGTTCAGGAGGGGGAAGAGGTTAAGGTCTATAAAAGAGTTTCAGGAGAGGTTAAATGTTCCAATCCTCTACTTCCATCACCACCTATGTCACGCTGCACTATATAAGCTCTCAGATTTCAGGGAGTGCCTCGTTGTTACCATAGACGGTGGAGGGGATGCCCTCTCTGCAACGGTCTCCATAGGTAGTAAGAAGGGTCTGGAGATTCTTGCCCAGAGTGATATTATAGACTCCCTCGGTGACTTTTACGCCTCCATTACTGAAGTGCTAGGTTTTAAGCCTATGGAGGATGAGGGTAAGGTGATGTGCCTCTCCAGTTATCCTGGTGAGGAGTTGGACATGGGAGTTATTATAGACTACGACAGTAGGATAAAGTCTTTTAAGAATTATCTTGGGGTTGTTGGACAGGAATCCACAAAGGCTCTAAGGAGAATACTCCAGGGTTTTAACATAGATCCTAGGAATATGGATTTCACAGGGAAGGTAAGGGTGGCGAAGTACGCCCAGAGGGTACTTGAGGATGTTGTATTAAAGATGATAAAAGACTTCTCAGAGGAGACAGGTATTGACAAGGTGGTCTTCAGTGGAGGTGTAGCTCAGAATGTAAAGTTGAACAGGAGGATAGGGGAGATATACGACCTATATGTACCTCCCTTCATGGGGGATGAGGGTCTCTCAGTAGGTTCCTCCCTCCTGCAGATAAAGGGGGATGTGAAGTTAAGGGATACCTATCTTGGTTACAACATCTTAGATGAGAGGGTGGAGGAGCTGATAGAGAGGGGATACCTTAGAGGCTATAAGACCACCTATCTAGAGGAGGGGGAGATAGCTGAAACCCTGGGAAACCTCCTTCTAGAGGATAAGATCCTGTGTATATGTAGGGGGAGGATGGAGTTTGGTCCAAGGGCCCTGGGAAACAGGAGTATTGTGGCACTACCTACCAGGGAGAACAGGGAAAGACTTAGTAAACTACTGAGAAGGGATAGCTTTATGCCCTTTGCACCTACCATACTCTATGAACATGTGGAGGACTATCTAGTAGATCCTAAATACTGTCCCTTTATGACCATGGTCTTTGAAGTAAGGGAGGAGATGAGGGAGAGGATAGAGGGTGTGGTACATGTGGACAACACAACAAGGCCCCAGACCCTAAAGAGGGATTTCAACAAGGTGTACTATGACACTATAAATTACCTATACCAGTCTATAGATCTCCCAGTGGTTTTAAATACAAGTTTTAACATCCACGGGGAACCTATAGTATGTACAGAGTTAGAGGGTATAAGGACCTTTAGGACAGTAGGTGATGCCCTGCTACTGGGAAACTGGTTAATTGAGAAGGAGGATAGGTGATCCCATGTATAGATACTTTGGGACTACTGCAGATATGGGAGTTGTTGCAGAGGGAGAAACCCTTGAGGAGGCATTTAGAGAGGCTGCAAGGGCCCTCATGGACCTCATGGTAGATATTGATTCTGTTGAGAAAAAGATTGAGAGGAAGATAAGTGTTAAGTCTGAAGATCTCTACAGTCTCCTCTACGACTTCCTAACAGAGCTTCTAATAATAAGGGACAGTGAGGGTATTGTATTCTCAGACTTTCACATAAGGATAGAGAGGGAAGGAGATGGATACAGGTTGGAGTGTATAGCCTACGGGGAGGAGTTGGACAGGGAGAAACATAGACCTAAGGAGGAGGTAAAGGCCATCACCTACCACAAGATGGAGATAGGGAAAGAGAATGGGAAGTATGTTATAAAGTATATAGTGGATATCTAAACAGGTGATCCCTTGATAAGTGAGGTGTTCTCCTCTATAATGGGGGAGGGAAAGTACATAGGAAGGAGGTATATCTTTATAAGGTTTAGGGGCTGTCCACTTCGATGTGTATACTGTGACGAGAGTATAAAGGAGGATATGCCCTCCAGGGTTGAGAGGAAACCAGGTAGTGGTGAATTTCAGGAGTACTCCTGTATAGAGAGGGACCTTGTAGAGATAGTAAATAGGTTGAAGACCCCAGATCTCTTTGCAGTATCCTTTACAGGTGGAGAGCCCCTACTTCACCATAAGAAAATAAGGGAGTACTCAGAGGAGTTAAGGGATTTAGGGTATAGGACACACCTTGAGAGTAACGGTATATACCCAGAGAGGTTGTTCTTCTTCGATTACGCCTCTATCGATATAAAGTTACCTGAGCACTTCAGGGATCTAGGGGAAAAGGAGTACAGGAGGATATACTCCTTGGAGTTGAAGTCTATTGAAAAACTCTACAGTATGGGGGTGGATGTATACGCCAAGGTTGTTGTTATGGAGAATAGTAATCCAGGGGTTGTTGAAGGTGTTGCAAAGGATATGGCAGATATAGGGGATATCACCCTCTGTATTCAACCTGTAACTCCTATAGGGGGTATTAGGCCTGTTCCCCAGGGGAAACTTTTGGAGATAATGGAACTCTGTGGGAGACATCTAGGGGATAGGGTAATGTGCACCCCCCAGATACATAAGTACCTAGGCCTGTTATAAGGTATCAAAAATTGTATATAGGAGGTGAACGTTATCCTACCCTTGTATTTCTGCTACAAAATACTGAGGGAAAATTATGGACAAAAAATGGATACTACTACCTCTAGTACTGATCCCAGTGGTGTTTGCAACCTCTGTTATAGGGACAGAAGATACAGAGAGTGTTAATTCTTATGTCAATGAAGGGTGTCCCTGTGTTAAAAACTGTCCATGTTACAGAGCATATGTAAACTACTCCAGTCAAGATAACGTAGTCTATCCATACAACTGCTACAGAGGGAAGGGTAGATTAGGTTTTGGAAGAGGGTACTGTAGGAGGATGTGTTGGGAATAACACTTTTTAAACTCTTTTTTTTACTTATAAATCCAGGTGCTATAAATGATACTGAAGAACTGTAGGATAGTAATGGATAACAGGATTGTGGAGGGGGATATACTTATTGAAGATGGAGTTGTGAAGGAGATTAAAAAGGATATCAGGGGAAATGAGAGGGTAATAGATCTAAGGGGGAAGATAGTTGTTGGAGGAATTATGGATGCCCATGTCCATTTTAGATACAGGGACACTAGAAAGGAGGGTTTTATCTCAGGTAGTGAGGCTGCCATAAACGGAGGTATAACCTACGTTATAGATATGCCCAATGACAACCCCCCTATCACCACCAGGGAGAGGTTCTACAGGAAGTACAGGGAGGGGAAGGAGAAGAGCAAGGTGAATATAGAATTTAACTACGGTGTAACTGAGAGTAACTACTTAGACAGAATAGAGGAGGCAAAATCCTACAAGATATTTATGGTTGAATCTGTTGGAGACCTCTACATAAGGGACTACAGTAAGTTAAGGGATATCCTCAATCAGGACAAGGTATTTACCATCCACGCTGAACACAGGGAGGTAATAGAGGAGAATAAAAAGAGGTATCCCCTAAACTCCTGGATAGATCACTGTAGGATAAGAGATAGGAGAAGTGAGGTGGAGGGGATAAAGGAGATCCTGAGAAATTTAGAGGAGATTGAAAGGTTAGGGGGAAAACCCCATGTCCACTTCTGCCATATCTCTACAAAGGAGGGGCTGTATCTAATAAAGGAGGCAAAGAAAAAATTTAAAAATGTGGGAGTTACCCTGGAAGTTACACCTCACCATCTCTATCTAAATATGGACATGGCAGAGGAGTTAAAGGGACTAGGTAAATTCAATCCTCCTCTAAGAAGTAGGGAGGACAACAGGGCACTTATAAGGGGCTTAATAGATGGAAGTGTTGATATTGTAGCATCGGATCATGCCCCACATACCTACGAGGAGAAATGTAGGGATGTAAGGGAGTGTCCCGCAGGTATTCCAGGGGTTGAAACCCTTCTACCCCTAATGTTGGACCTTGTAAATAAGGGGGTGATATCACTCTTTCGCCTTGTGGATCTTATCTCCAAGAGACCTGCAAAGATATTCCAGATAGATAACAGATTGAGGGAGGGAAAGACTGCCAATTTAACGGTTATAGACTTAAAGAGGGAGGTTACTATAAAGGGGGAGAAATTTAAATCTAAATCTAAGTTTACACCCTTTGAGAATTGGAGGGTTAAAGGGGTACCTATCTATACGGTGGCCAGGGGAGTTCTCTACGAGACATCTCTAGTAGATATATAGGATCCCCAGTTTCTGAGCGTATCTGTACACCTCCTCCATCTCCTCAGGGGTTGGTGTCCTACTTATATCTGGCCACCTCTCTGGATACCTGGCAACTAGGTACTCAGGTCTGTACTGTCCCATTATATTTACCAGGGCCCTTGGACAGTTTTTCCCTATCCATCTCAGTACAGGTTTTGAGCAACACTCTATATGGTTTGGAAGTACAAGATGTCTAATTATCATATCTCCAGAGTTGTAGGCCATCTCCAAATTCCTTGTAGTTATCTCCCAGTAGTCCTCCACTAAACTTAACCTCCTGGCACAGGTATTACTACCGTATTTAAAGTCAGGTAGCCAGATGTCTATTACCTCCCTAAGTAGGGCCATGGTCTCTACACTACAGTACATGTTACTGTTCCAAAGTTGAGGTACATTTACATCCAAGTACTTGAAACTCTCCAGGATTACATATGTACTTGGGATGGGATCTCCCCCTACATGGTTTATATTTCTAGCCCCCTCTATCCTCAACTTCTTCTCTATCAGTGCCAACTCCCTACTACTTACCCTAACACCCTCCTTAGGATACTCCTGGCTTATGTCGTAGTTCTGACAGAATACACAGTGGAAGTTGCAGCCCCCGTAAAATATGGTACCACTGGGCACCAGTGGAGGCTCCTCTCCATGGTGGTGAAACCAGCTGTGGACATAGGTAAAATCTACCTTACAGTCCCCCTCCACCATCCTCCTATCTACCTCACATCTCCTCTCACAGAAGTGACACCTTCTAAATATGTTCTTTGCTATCTCAACCTTGAGATCTAGGAAGTTAAACCTTGGAGTGGGAAGGTCCTCTATCTCCATCCTTTCACTTTTAATATCCCTGAATACCCTGTCGAAGTCCTTGGAGAGCTTCCTGTGAAGGTCCCAGAGATTTTCCATGTCTAGCTTGGTAGGATCCTCACCTTCTATCCTTCTACATATGATGAACTTTGCAGGGGCCCTGTTATCCATTACCCTATAGTACCAACTTAGTATCTCTCTAAAGTTACTGTCCCAGAACATCCCTTTCACTTTTCACCTTTTTATCATAATCTTAAAAATTTTACAAATAATCTCTTATATACTTATGGAGATAGGGACTATGGTGAAATTATGGATCCCAAGATAAGTTACTTTAAGACCTTCCTCATTACCGCCACAACAAAAAGCTTCTCCAAGGCTGCCAGGGAACTTGGTATTACCCAGGGTACTGTAAGTAATCACATCTCAGCCCTGGAGAGGTACTTTGACACCCAGTTATTTATAAGAACCCCTGAGGGTGTGGAGTTAACCCCAGAGGGTAAGATCCTCTATGAAAGTGCCAAAAAGATACTGGAGATAATTGAGTCTACAAGGCAGCGTATTAAATCCCTTAACAAGTACCCACAGGGAACTGTTAAAATCTCTGCAAGTACAACCCCTGGGGAGCATATTTTACCAGGGATAATAAAGGAGTACAAGAGGGAGTACAGGGATGTTGACTTCCAGGTGGAGATAACCAACTCTAAGAGGTGTTTTGAGCTACTGGAGAGGGGTACAGTTGATATTGCTGCAGTTGGTTACCTCTATAACAGGGATTATGAGCACCTGATAATAGGGAAGGACCGTCTAGTACTTATTGTACCTCCAAATCATAGACTGGCTAAGGTAGGTAGGGCAACCCTCTCCCATATCATGAAGGAGGACTACATAGATAGAGAGGAGGGTTCTGGTACAAGGGAGGTACTTATCAGGGCCCTCAACGAGAAGGGATACTCCATGATGGACCTTAACGTAGTTATGAGACTTGGAAGTAACTCCTCCATAATAACTGCAGTCTCTGAGGGCAGTGGAGTAAGTATTATCTCTGAGATACCTGCTAGGAGAGCTGTAGAGGCGGGGCTGGTGAAGATAGTACCTGTAGAGGATCTGGACCTAACGAGATATCTATACCTGGTAAAGGGTAAGAAGCTTAGCAACCCCAGTGCAGTTAGATCCCTCTGGAGGTTTTTAGAGGGTTAAACTGGGAGAGTATGAAGGTAGTTGTATGTGTCACAGGTGCAAGTGGTGTATGTTATGCAAAGAGACTCTTGGAGGTACTTAAAGATAAGGGTGTAAAGACGTCCCTTATCGTTTCTGAATCTGCCAAGAGGGTTATAGAGCAGGAGTTAGATGTGGGCCTTGACTACCTTATAGATCTATCCTACGAGTACTATGAAAATGACGACTTCTTCTCACCCCTGGCCTCTGGCTCCCATGGGTTTCACAGTGTAGTGGTTGTACCCTGTTCCATGAAGACCCTGGCTGCAGTGGCACATGGATACAGCAACAACCTAATATGTAGGGTATGTGACGTGGCAATTAAAGAGAGGAGGAAGTTAATACTGATGCCCAGGGAGATGCCTCTAAGTGCCATACACTTGGAGAATATGTTGAAACTCTCTAGGTTGGGAGTTGTTATCATGCCCCCTATCCCTGCATTCTACAGCAAACCTAGGAGGGTGGAGGATATAGTGGATTTCGTCGTTGGAAGGGTACTTGACAACCTGGGTATTTCCAACGACCTATTTAAAAGATGGGGAGATATCTAAATATTAAGGTGAAAGATATGTTGGAGAAGTTGGGAGAGAGCATAACCAGGGCTCTCAACAAGATCAAGAATGCCACCTTTGTAGATAAGAAACTTGTAAAGGAGGTTATAAAGGATATTCAGAAGGCGTTGATACAGGCAGATGTAAATGTTAGGTTGGTACTGAAGATGAGTAAGGAGATAGAGAGGAGGGCTATATACGAGGAGGTGCCTAAGGGACTCTCAAAGAAGGAGCATATCATTAAGATAGTATACGAGGAGTTGATAAAGTTACTTGGTGAGGAGGGAGAGAAGTTAAAGATAGATCCTAAAAAAAGAAACGTTATACTCTTAGTGGGTATTCAGGGTAGTGGTAAAACCACCACTGCCGCCAAATTAGCCAGGTATTTACAGAAGATAGGTTTGAGGCCTGGTTTAATAGCGGCAGATACCTACAGGCCTGCGGCCTATCAGCAGTTGAAACAGCTGGCAGAGAGGATACATGTACCTGTGTATGGAGTGGAGTCTGGAGAGAAGACACCTGTGGAGGTCGTCAAAGAGGGTTTGGAACGTTTAAAGAATGTAGATGTGGTGATAATAGATACTGCAGGGAGGCATAAGGAGGAGAAGGAGTTGTTAAAGGAGATGAAGGAGATAAAAGAGGTTGCCAATCCAGATGAGATAATACTTGTAATAGATGGTACCTTGGGGCAGCAGGCTAAAAGTCAGGCAAAGGCCTTTAAGGAAGCTGTTGGGGATATCGGTAGTATAATAGTTACCAAGTTAGATGGATCTGCAAAGGGAGGAGGTGCCCTAAGTGCCGTAGCTGAGATAAAGGCACCTATAAAGTTTATAGGTACAGGGGAGGGGATAGAGGACTTAGAACCCTTTGATCCAAAGAAGTTCGTCTCAAGACTCCTAGGTATGGGAGACCTAGATACCCTCCTGAAGAAGACTGAGGATATAATAGATGAGGAGACAGAGGAGAGTTTAGATGCTATAATGAGGGGGAAATTTACTTTAAATGAGTTGTACTCTCAACTTGAGGCCATATCTAAGATGGGTCCTATGAAGCAGATCTTAAGTATGATACCAGGTTTTGGAGGGGCTATACCTAAGGAGGCCATACACCTTACGGAGCAGAAGTTAAAAAAGTACAAGGTTATAATGGATTCCATGACTAAGGAGGAGAGGGAAAACCCAGAGATTATTAAATCCTCGAGGATAAGGAGAATAGCAAGGGGTGCTGGAGTTAGAGAGGAGGATGTAAAGGAACTTCTAAGGTACTACACCACTACTAAAAGTGCATTCCAAAACCTGAAGAGAGGTAAGATGTTAAAGATGGGAGGACCTATTGGAAAGATTATGAGACAGTTGATGTACAGGGGATAACATGATGGAGAATATTAAATTTGCAAAGATGCATAGCCTAGGAAACGACTACATAGTAATAGACGAGTATCAGGGTATAAAGGTTGAGGAGGATTTCAAGGGGGAGTTCTCTAGAAGGGTATGTAGGAGGGGGTTCTCCGTAGGTGCAGATGGGGTAATCTTTATACAGAGACCAGAGGATAGAAGGTGTGATGTGAAATTTAGGATATTCAACAGTGATGGATCAGAGGCTGAGATGTGTGGAAATGGAATAAGGTGTTTCTCAAAGTACGTCTATGAGAGGGTGTTGAAGAAGAATCCACTCTATGTGGAGACCTTGGGGGGGTTAAGGGTATGTGAGATGGAGGTGGAGGGGGATACTGTAAAATCTATAAGGGTTTACATGGGTAAACCCAGATTTCAACTAAGGGATATACCTATGGTGGTGGAGGGGAAGAGGGAGGATGATGTATTCTTAAATGAGTATCTACACTTAGACAGTGGTGTCCTGGATAGGATTAAATTAAGTGTGGTAAATGTTGGTAACCCCCATGCCATTGTATTCCTTGAGGACAACAACATAGACATGGACTTTGTAAGGAGGAACTTGGAGGTGTTGGGAAGGGAAATAGAGAACCATAAAGTATTCCCTGAGAGGATAAATGTTCACTTTGTAGAGACTCTGGGAAGGAATGAGATCAGGATGGTAAGTTGGGAGAGGGGAGTGGGATATACAAGGGCCTGTGGAACTGGTGCAACAGCTTCAGCAATCCTAGCTCATAAGTTAGGAAAAACTGGAAAAAGGGTAGTGGTCCATTTAGATGGAGGGGATCTAGAGGTGGAGATTGGGGAGGATGGAGCCTATTTAAAAGGAGATGCAGTACTGGTGTACGACGGTATACTGAGAGACGCCCTCTAATTACAACCTATAGCTTTTAACTTCCTCTCTATAGTATTCTCCTTATCCCTTCTGTCATCTATTTTTAAAGTACTTAGTACCCTTACAGCATCCTTAAGTACACTTTCATGGGCCTCTTTATAGGCCCTTAATATCTCATCTAGATCTCCCTCAAGTACAGTGCCCATGGCACCAGGTACAACCTTCAAGTTGTACTTCTTAAAAACCTCTATAGCCTTTTTTACATACTTTGAGATACTTGGACCTTCTCCAATAGGTACTATACTAACCTCTGCAACTGGCATATTATCCCCTTAATAAATTTTTTAATTCCCTCTTCTTGAAAGTCGCTCCTTCTCAGGTAGACTCTCTATATCTATACCCCTCATAGGTTCTCCAAGGTTTTTACTAACCTCTGCTATAACCTCAGGTCTATCGTAGTTGAATGTTGCCTCAACGATAGCCCTAGCTCTCTCCTCTGGATTCTCAGACTTGAAGATACCTGAACCTACAAATATTCCATCACATCCCAACTGCATCATCATGGCAGCATCTGCAGGTGTGGCAATACCTCCTGCAGCGAAATTTACCACAGGTAGTCTCTTCAACTTTGCCACCTCGTAGAGGAGATCTACAGGAACCCTTAGATCTCTAGCCATCTGTAGTAGTTCTCTATCTAATCCCATCTCGTAGTATCCAACTATTCTAGCTATTCCCTCATTTACAGCTCTTACATGTCTCACAGCCTCTACAACGTTACCAGTTCCAGCCTCACCCTTAGTTCTAATCATGGCTGCCCCTTCCTCTATCCTCCTAAGGGCCTCCCCCAAATCCCTTGCCCCACATACAAAGGGTACTATAAATCTCTTCTTGTCTATGTGATGTACATCGTCTGCAGGGGTAAGTACCTCACTCTCATCTATCATATCCACACCTATTGCCTCTAAGACCTGGGCCTCTACAAAGTGTCCTATCCTTACCTTGGCCATTACAGGGATGGAGACAGCATCTTTAATATCAAGGATCAACTGGGGATCTGACATCCTTGCAACTCCCCCCTGGGCCCTGATATCAGCAGGTACCCTCTCTAGAGCCATTACTGCAGTAGCCCCTGCATCCTCGGCAATCTGTGCCTGTTCAACATTTGTAACATCCATTATAACTCCGTACTTCATCATCTTTGCAAATCCTCTCTTTAGGACCTCAGTACCTACCTTTCTCATATTCCCACCTTAGATCCTCATAACCATAATGTTTTATATCTTTTCTTTCTTATAAATATGGACGTTAAAAATTGGAGGGGTAGAACATGGTAAAGGTTCTAATAAATGGGTATGGATCCATAGGTAAGAGGGTGGCAGATGCCGTTGCAAAGCAGAAGGATATGGAGGTACTAGGGGTTACCAAGACAAAGCCAGACTTTGAAGCAAGGTTAGCTGTGGAGAAGGGGTATAAACTATATGCAGCTATTCCAGAGAGGAAAAAACTCTTTGAGGAGAGGGGTATAGAGGTGGAANGTACCATCTTCGACGTTATAGAGGAGGCAGATATTGTAGTGGACTGTACCCCAGGTGGTGTAGGAAAGGAGAATCTAAAGATGTACAAGGAGTACAAGGTAAAGGCCATACTCCAGGGAGGGGAGAAGGCCCAGTATGTGGAGGAGAACTTCAATGCACTCTGGAGTTATGAGAGATGTTATGGAAAGAACTATGTAAGGGTGGTATCCTGTAATACCACTGGGCTATGTAGAATACTCTACGCCATAGACTCAGTTACAGATATTGAGAAGGTTAGGGCGGTACTTGTAAGGAGGGGGGCAGATCCCCATGACATAAAGAGGGGACCTATAAATGCCATAGTACCAAATCCACCAACTCTACCCTCTCACCATGGACCTGATGTAGTCTCTGTAATTCCAGAGCTTGAGGGGAAGATATTCACCTCGGCGGTGGTTGTACCTACAACCTTGATGCATATGCATGTCCTCATGGTGGAGACCACAGGTACAACCAGGGAGAAGGTTATAGAAGGGATAGAGAATACTCCAAGGATAATCACAGTAAGGGCAGAGGAGGGTTTCCACTCAACTGCCGCAATAATAGAGTTTGCAAGGGACATTGGAAGGATGAGATACGACCTCAACGAGATTGCAGTTTGGGAGGAGAGTATAAACGTTGTTGATAAGGAGGTATTCCTTATGCAGGCCATCCATCAGGAAAGTGACGTAGTACCTGAGAACATAGACTGTATAAGGGCTATGTTGGAGATGGTAGATGACAAGATGAAGTCTATAGAGATGACAGATAAGGCTCTGGGGTTGTTGAAGTAGATCACTCCAGTATCTCATAGAGTGTATTCCTCTCCTTGGGGATCCTACCTATCTCCCTAATTATATCCCTTATCTCCTCCACAGAGAGACTGACGCCGTACTGGGCACCTGCAGCCCTTGAGATATTCTCCTCTATTAGAGTACCTCCAAAGTCGTTGGCACCACATCTCAGGGCAACTTGGGCCATCTTTATCCCTAACTTTACCCAGGACACCTGAATATTTCTTATAAG
Source organism: Methanothermococcus sp. SCGC AD-155-E23 (assembly GCA_019561615.1). Taxonomy (GTDB): domain Archaea; phylum AGJL01; class Methanococci; order Methanococcales; family Methanococcaceae; genus Methanofervidicoccus. Next base: position 11,880 of record JAHEQA010000013.1, on the reverse strand, counting down.
GTCTTTAAAGAGTATCCTACTTATGGCGTAGATCTTAAGGTCCTCAATACCTGTTGCACCTCTCCTAGCCCTCCCCTGCAGATATATTGGGGCAAACCTGTGCATAAATGTCAGGGGTACAAACTCTGTAAATCCACCAGTCTCCTCCTGTATCTCTTTTAAGATAAAGAGATGCTTAACTATATGGCTGTAGTCCTCGATGTGACCGTACATGATAGTTGAGGAGGTCTTTATCCCCAATCTATGAGCTGTTTTTATTATCTTTATCCACTCCCTTGTAGAGAGTTTTGAGGGACATATTTCCAATCTGATAGTGTCATCGAGAATCTCCGCCGCTGTTCCAGGCATAGTGTTTAACCCCTTCTCCTTCAATATCTTCAAGGCCTCCTTTACATTGAGACCTGCATTTTCAGAGGCAAATTTANCCTCCATGGGGGAGAAGGCGTGGATGTGAATACCTCCGTAGGGTTCAGTGACACTGTGAACCCTCTCAAGTATCTCCCCCTGAAAGTAGGTATCCACCTTGGGATGGAGACCTCCCTGGATACATACCTCTGTACAACCCATCTTTTTTGCCTCTAGAGCTCTCCTGGCTATCTCATCTACATCTAGGAAGTAGGCTTTCCTATCTCCCATATCTACCCTGAAGGCGCAGAATTTACAGTCGCCTACACAGATGTTGGTATAGTTTATATTTCGATTGACTACATAGGTTACCACGTCACCTACTATCATCCTCCTTAGGTTATCACCTACCTTTAGAATATCGAAGAGGTTCTCCTCATCCCTAAAGAGTTCTAAACACTCTCTCCGTGAGATATTCTTTGTATAGAGTTTTTCAAAGTCCATAAAATCACCGTAGGTGCCCTAGGATGTTATTTATAATTTTCTACTTAGCCTAAATAACTACTAGATATATAACAGGATAGAGAGATAATTTTACAAGACTAAAAAGGTGAAAAAATGAGGGTTGGGATAGAGTTCGTACCTAACGAACCTATAACTAAGATATGCCACTATGTAAAGTTGGCGGAGGACAGTGGATTCCAGTACTGCTGGATCACCGACCACTACAACAACAGAGAGGTGTACATGACATTAACAGCTATTGCAGGGGTAACAAACAAGATTAAACTTGGACCTGGTGTAACTAACCCATATGTAAGGAACCCTGCAATTACAGCATCTGCAATGGTTACCTTAGATGAGTTATCAGGTGGAAGGGCAGTCCTAGGTATAGGGCCAGGGGACAAGGCCACCTTTGACGCCTTAGGTATAGAGTGGGTAAAACCTGTATCGACGATTAAGAAGGCTGTAGCAAATATAAGGGCCCTTATAAAGGGAGAGAAGTTGGAAACAGGTGCCCAGTTGTCTATAAGACCAAGGTCTGAGATACCTATATACATAGGGGCCCAGGGACCAAAGATGCTTGAAACTGCAGGGATGATTGGAGATGGGGTTCTAATCAACGCCTCCCATCCAAAGGACTTTGAGGTGGCAATACCAATAGTTAAGAAGGGGGCTGAAGCTGTAGGTAGAAGTATGGAGGAGATAGATGTTGCAGCCTACACCTGTATGTCAGTGGATAAGAACCCAGAGAAGGCTAAAGAGGCTGCAATTCCAGTGGTGGCATTTATTGCAGCAGGTTCTCCTCCAATGGTACTGGAGAGACATGGTATAGATGTGGAGAAGGTTGAGAAGATAAGGGAGGCCCTTAAGAAGGGGGACTTTAAAACTGCACTCTCCACAGTGGATGAGAAGATGTTAGAGGCCTTCTCCCTCTATGGAACCCCAGAGGATGTAATAGAGAAGATAAAGGGTCTGGCAAAGATGGGGGTTACCCAGGTTGTTGCAGGTTCTCCAATTGGACCTAACAAGGAGAAGAGTATCAAGTTGATAGGTAAAGAGGTAATCCCCGCTGTAAAGGACTTGTAAAGTATAAATATCTCTTTTTTTAATTTTAAAAATAATTTTTACCCTCTACTTTTTTAATAGTTTTAAAAGGTGATATCAATGCAGATACTCTATGGAAAGGTTATCTCTGGAAAGGGGGAAGGGAAGTACTTTATGTCTTTAAAACCTTACAAGGAGAGATTTAAAAACCTCCTTGGCTACTACCCCTACGAGGGAACCTTAAATATCAAGTTAAGTGAGTATGTACCAGTGGATATGTCCAGGTGTTTGGAGATAGAGGGCTTTGAGTACAACGGTAAAAGGTACTACGGGGTAAAGGTACTCCCTGGATGGATATGTAAGAATGAATTTGCTGTAAAGGGTGCCCTAATATTCCCGGAGAAATCCACTCATCCAAAGGATGTGGTGGAGGTAATATCACCAGTGAACCTGAGACAGTACCTATCCCTGAAGAATGGAGATGTTGTCAAGATAATTGTAGAGTGATAGTTGATGTTTGTTAAGATATGTGGCATCAGGAGGGAGAGGGAGTTAAGGATAGTTGAGAAATATGGAGATGCCACAGGAGTGATAGTGGAGTCGGAGTCTAAAAGGAGGATAAGTTTAGAGAGGGCTAGGGAGTTAATAAAAATCTCCAGTATTCCCGTATTTACAGTATCTACCTTGGAGGATTTTCAATCCTGGGCAGAGGTAATAGAAAAAACTGGAAGTGAGTACATCCAGATCCACTCAGATATGGATGTTGAGGCCATAGAGAGGTTGAAGGAGGAGTACCATATATTTATAATGAAGGCTTTCAAGGTACCTAGAAGGAGTACCTCTCCTGAGAGGGATGCAGAGGATCTGATAAAGAGGATATTGAGGTACAGGGATGTAGTGGACAGGATCCTCCTGGATACAGGTAGGGGATGTGGTGTCACCCACGACCACAGGATAAGTAGGATAGTCTGTAGAAGATTCCCTGTAGTACTTGCAGGGGGGTTGAACCCTGATAATGTTAGGGAGATTGTAGATTACGTACAACCCTTTGGAGTAGATGTATCAAGTGGTGTGGAGAGGAATGGGGAGAAAAGTGAGGATCTGATAAGGTCCTTTGTAGAACGTTTGAAAGGGATCTTATGAAAACTGCCGTAGTTTTTGACTGCTCTGGCACCTTAGTAGATGTTAAAAGAATAGTTAAAGAGATAGAATCCCAGAAGTTCCTCTGTAACCATCAGACCGTTGATATTGTAGACAATAAGAGGGGTAGGGTTCTAACTGTCATAGGGGAGAATATCCCTCTTTTAAATCTAGACCCAGATATGTCAATGAGGGAACTACTTCAAAGGGTGAAGTGGAGGATCACCTACTGCCATCCCCCTATCTTCAAGGACAACATACTGAAAGACTCTGAGACCAAAGTAAAGGAGTTACAGGATCCTGCCTATATACTTAGCAGATTTAAAATCGAGACAGATCCTGGATATGCACTTATCTGTGATACTTTAAGGGGAAAGGTGGAGTACACCGTTGCCACTGGAGGCTGTCTCTTTGAGGGGGTACAGGAAACTATGAGGGAGTTAAAAGATATGGGGGTCGAAGTGTATATAGCCTCTGGGGATAGTGGATACGCCCTCGAGAAGTTAAGTAGGTTGATAGGTGTAGATAGGGACCACATCCTTCCAGAGGCCCATCAACACCTTAAGAGGGATTTGGTGTTAAAGTTGAAGAGGGAGGGTTATAAGGTAGTTATGGTGGGGGATGGGACTAACGACGTCCCTGCAATGCTGGAGAGTGATCTCTCGGTGATCAACTTACAGGGAGGTAAGGTTTCAAAAAAGGCACTAGACACTGCAGATGTTAAGATAGAGAGTATTAGAGAGGTAGTGGATGTAATAAGGAGGTTTTTACATTAAAGCTTCGTAAATCTCCCTTACCTTTTTTGCAACATCTAACCCATTCTCACCAAGTACAACAATCTCCCCCCTGAAGTAAAGGGCATCAGGTAGATACTTCTCAAATATTTTTTTAATATCCCCCTTACTATCTAGGGGAAAAGAGGTAAACCCACATCTCTCCAGGGCCTCTAGAATATCCTCAGAGTATCTTATCACCATTGCACCTCTAATCCTGGGATGGTAGTGGTGGGCAATAACTACTATCTTGGAGAGGGTGTTGGAAGCTCTAAATTTTACCTCTTTTCCTTTAACCCCTAAGGTGACAACATCCTCAACACCCCTTGGAAGGGGAAGGCACTCTCCAATATAGGTGCCACCCTCTGGGATAAGGTGTTGAAGATCTATTTCCCTCAGTAGATGGAGGGCGTAGTAGAGATTTTTCAATATCCTCTCCCTGTTTATATAGAGGGGGTTGGCGTTGTAGCCGTACTTTGTCTTAATGGCGTATATTACAGAGGTGAATACCACCCTCTTTCCCTCCTCGATGGCCTCTATAATATTGTACCCCTTTCCAATAAGGGATGCCACTGCAGAGGCAAATACACAGCCTGTACCATGTACCTCCCTCTCTATCCTCCTCCCCCTGAACTTCCTCACCACCTTCCCCCTGTAGAGAAGTGTATCCTCTATCCCAGTGACAAGTATATAGAGATCACTTTTCTCCAAGTCCCTGAAGTACTTGGACTCTTTTATTACCCTGTACTCCTGGGAGTTAGGTAGTATTAAAAGGGATCTCTTAAAGAGTTCAAAGTATTTCTCAAGGGTTTCCTCATCTATGAAGTTATAGCCTGTAGTAGATTTTAGGACAGGATCACAGACTATTTTAAAGTTATACTCCTCCTGATACTTTAGGAGTACCTCTATGGCCTCCTTAGTTAACACTCCAGTTTTTACAGTGGATACTTCAAACTCCTCAAGGATAGCCTGGAGTTGATCCTCTAAAACATCCCCTGGTATGTCCATCTTGGAGTATACCCTTCTGTTGTTTTGAGGGATAAGGGAGGTGATCACAGTTAGGGGGTTACAGCCTAGTGCCTTCACAGTTTTCACATCTGCAACTATCCCAGCTCCACCTGTGGGATCGTGACCTCCAACTAGTAGGATATTCACCTTTGACATCTTATCCATTCCTCTATAGATAAGATTGCACATCTACCATGTTCTTTAAGGTACTCTATCAACTCCCTGGCATACCTTAACTTCTTTATCTTGATATTGTCCCCCCTCTCCACATCCCTCTTTAAATTTGGCCTTGAGTACTTGGTGATATACTCTCCAAAGTCCATGGCACATAGTACTATTCTTTTAGCATTGTAATGTTCTGCAAGGAAGCAACACCTATCTCCATCTGTAAACCCTCCAAAGTTAATAAGTCCTGAAATCTCCATGGGAACCTGATGACTTCCCACCACATTCTTCAACCTTGGAAGGTACTTCTTTATCCTTGGAATGTTGTCTCCATGGGCATGTACTACAACAATGGAACCTCTCCTGTTACTCTCAATTATACTCTCTATATCTCCATCTAGGTCTGAAACCACAATATCTGGAAGGATGCCCTCCTCTAGTAGTGCCTTTGTAGCCCCATCTGCAGAGATAATCACACCCCTCTCCTTTAAGCTCTTAAGTATCTTAACATGTCTCCTTATAGAGGGACCAGCCCCAACTACATAGACAGTTCTCCCCTCTATAATCTCCCTTAACCTCTCCTCCATTACCCTGTTCCCCAACCTATCAAGGAGATCCCTAAGTAGTAAACCACTTCTTAGGTCCATCTCCCTGTCAAATTTAAAATCCTCCACTATCCTAGAGTATATAGGTGCCCAATCTTTGAGATCCATATTTTTCCCTTTTTTATTATAATTTCAAAATTTTAAAATTTATAAATAGTCCCATAGCCCACTTTAATATTAGAGGGTAAAAGAGGGTGGTTGATGTGAAATTCCTAGGAAACGACATGATAACTCTAGAGGATGGGGTACTAAAGATAGATGGATACGATGCAAGGGAACTTGCAGAGAGATACGGTACCCCTCTATACGTTATGAGTGAGAGCCAGATAGTAAGGAATTACAGGGCCTATGAGGATGCATTTAGGGAGTATGAGAAGAAGACAGGAAAGGATTTTATCCTCTGCTACGCCTACAAGGCAAATGCTAACTTGGCCATTACAAGACTACTGTCTAAGTTGGGAGGTGGGGCAGATGTTGTAAGTGGTGGTGAGTTGTACATAGCTAGACTCTCCAAGGTGCCACCTGAGAAGATAGTATTCAACGGGAACTGTAAAACAGAGGAAGAGATTGTAATGGGTATTGAGAACAACATAAGGGCCTTCAACGTAGACAGTATAAGTGAGTTAATACTCATTAACAGGATTGCCAATGAGATGGGGGCTGTGGCAAATGTTGCATTTAGGATAAATCCAGATGTAGATCCAAAGACCCATCCTAAGATAGCTACAGGTTTGAAGAAGAGTAAATTTGGACTTGACGTCCAATCTGGTATGGCCATGAAGGCTGTAAAGATGGCTCTAGAGATGGACAATGTAAAGGTTGTGGGAGTACACTGCCATATAGGATCCCAGCTGACAGACCTCTCCCCCTTTGAGGAGGAGACTAGAAAGGTTATGGACTTTGTTGTGGAGCTGGAAAGGGAAGGTATAAAGATAGAGGACGTGAACTTAGGAGGGGGATTGGGGATACCCTATCACAAGGACAGGGAGGTACCTACTCCCTATCAGTTGGCTGAAGTTATAATCAATACCATGATGGAGTACCAGGACAAGGTAGATCTACCTAACCTCCTCCTTGAGCCTGGAAGGAGTATTGTAGGGACAGCTGGAGTGCTCCTTGCAAAGGTTCATCATATAAAGGAGACCCCCTATGGAAAGTGGGTTATGATAGATGCAGGTATGAACGACATGATGAGACCTGCCATCTACGACGCCTACCACGAGATAGTACCCTGTGTATTTAGGGAGGAGAGGGAGGTTGTAAATATTGCGGGAGGGTTATGTGAAAGTTCAGATGTCTTTGGAAGGGATAGGAATATTCCAAAGGTTAAGGTAGGGGATATACTGGCTATACTGGATGTTGGGGCATATGGGATAAGTATGGCAAACAACTACAACGGTAGGGGGAGGCCTAGGATGGTACTAACTAGTGAGAAGGGGGTCTATATTATAAGGGAGAGGGAGACTTACGGAGATCTCATTGCAAAGGATATAGTACCTGGCTATCTTCTATAAATTTTAAGAGGGATAGGATGCCAAAGATGATACTACCTCCAAGGTTGACTATGGCCTTAGGAGGGTATATAAGGGAGACCTTAGTACCCTACGGTGAAGGGGAGGGGAAGGTCTTCCCCTACAGGAATGTAATTGTAGGTAACCCTACGGATGAACCTGTGAAGATAGAGGTTCCAGTTTATGACAGGGAATGGATAGAGAGGCATAGGAAGTTGGGACTTATAGTAGTGCCTGTGAATGTTGAGGATGACTTTGTAGGGCTCTTCAACATGGTTAGGGAGAAGGTTAGGAGATCAAAAGGTTAAAAGGTGCTACAGATGACTATAAAGGGAGTGCTATTTGATCTAGACGATACCCTCTACGACTCTACCTCCTTTGTAGATAGGGCTAGAAGAGAGGCCATAAAGATGATGATAGATGCTGGACTAAATGCTACAGAGGAGGAGGCCTACAACATCCTCCAGAGGATAATAAAAGAGAAGGGTCCAAATTACGGCCATCACTTCGACGATCTGGTAAAGGCTATAGAGGGGAGGCACAACCCCAAGATAGTTACCATGGGTGTGATTACATATCACAACGTTAAATTTGCCCTCTTGAGACCCTATCCCGATACTATAAAAACCCTTATAGAGTTGAAAAAGATGGGTCTAAAGTTAGGTGTAGTTACAGATGGTATTACCATAAAACAGTGGGAGAAACTCATTAGACTTGGAATAGCTGATTTCTTTGACGAGGTTGTAACCTCAGAGGAGTTTGGACTAGGAAAGCCAAACCTGGAATTCTACAGGTACGCCCTTAAGAAGATAAACCTGAAGGGAGAGGAGGTTGTATATGTGGGGGACAGGATAGACAACGACATTATACCGGCAAGTAAGGTGGGTATGCATACCATAAGGATACTCAGGGGTAAGTATAAGGATATGAAGGGGGAATGTAAGTACGAGGTTAAAAGTTTAAGGGAGGTTGTAGATATTGTAAGGAGGTTAATTAATGGAAGGGAGTAAGATAGGCATGAAGAAGATAGGTGAAGTCATAGAGGGGATTAAGGGATTAATAGCCTTCATGACAAGGATACCTGTTGGGGACTTTCACGGTGACCTGGAGGAGGTGTCTAAGTATCTACTGTTTATACTGTTTATAGGTATGTTCATAGGGTTCCTTGGATCCCTTGTAGCCCTTCCCTTCTACTACCTGGGTATAGAGGCCCCCCTCCTGGTAGGTACCTTGGTACTCTTCACCATGTTGTATATCCAGGGTTTTCACCATGTGGATGGACTTGGGGATTATGGAGATGCCTGGATGGTTATGGGAGATGCCAGAAGGAAGTTGGAGGTAATGAGGGATAAGTATATAGGTATTGGAGCCCTGGTGTTTGTATTCTTCGTGGAGATGATATCCCTGGCATCTATAGGCTACCTCTACTCTAAACTCTCCTTTCTAACCTTTTCCAAGTTGATGGTGTTAACAGAGGCCTCCTCCAGGTTGGGACTTCTAACCTGTGCATGTTGTGGTATTCCCTCTAAGGAGGGTACAGGGAGATACTTTGTCAAGAATACAGATGAATACCACCTATCTCTAGGCTATCTCCTGATGATGATACTTTCTTTCCTCCTGGATATACCTAGAATTGGGGTACTATGTTCCACTGTTGCAGTGTTCTTTGCCATGGCCCTTGCAAAAAAATCGAACAGTGAGATCAACTGTGTTACAGGGGATGTATTAGGTGCTACAAATGAGATGACCAGGGCAGTAGTTTTACTTGCCGCATCTCTGGGAATAAACCTCTACTTGTAAACAAAAAAATTTATATAACAACAGATATCAAAATTCTAATAAAATTTTTCCCGGTGAAAGTAATGATCGACAGAATTCTGGCAGATCTTAATAAGGTCGAAGGGGTAAGGGGTTCAATGGTTGTAGGTAAGGATGGACTGGTAATTGCAGCCCAGATGCCCTCTGGTATAGATGTGGAGTTAATTGGTGCAATGGCCTCTGCAGCCTACGGTTCCGCTGAGAGAACAGCTGCCGAGATAAACCAGGGGGCACTGCAACAGATGATGATAGAAGGGGAGCATGGTAAAACACTTATGACTGATGCAGGGGAGGGTATACTGGTAGTACTTACAGATGCCAATGTAAACCTGGGGTTAATAAGGTTGGCCATGAAGAGAAGTACAGAGAAGGTAAAAAACGTTCTGTCATAAGATCCTTTTTAGTATATTTGCTATCTCGTAGATATCCTCAGTGGAGAGGGAGTGAATATCCAACTTCTTCATCTCGACTACTATACCTTTTTTTAATACCCTCTCATAGATGGGACATCTTGTAATAAGGGATTTTCCACTGTCTAACTTTATAACCTCATTTACTCTTTTTGAGACCTCCCTTGGATCCTGGTGCTCCACAAATACACAGACACCCTCCTCACCTTTAAAGTAGGCCCCCTCCAACTCCTCCTTTAGGATGTTACAGTACTCCACCAGTTTCTTATATGTCTTCCTTGCATTGAGGGCCTCCTCCTTCATAAGGCCGTATATATTTACCACCTTGAAGGCCTTTAAGAGACTCTTTAACTCCCCCATCTTCCCCTTATCCCTGAGGAGATCCTCTATTTTTTTATCTATCCCTATAAATCCTCCATATTCACAGTTTATTATCTTGGGAGATCCAGTAGAGCATACCACTATATCTCCAAACCCACAGGATCCTCCTACACCTCCAGAGGCATCCTCCACAAGTATAACCCCCATATCCTCACATACCTTTTTTATCTCCTCCATTGGTTGACGTACTAGGTAGCCTCCAAGGGTTGTTAAAAAGAAGGCGTAGATGTTATTCTTTCTCAAGAAGTCCTCCAATACACCTGGATCTACTACACCTAAGTTGGTCTTAATTTTTAGAAGGTTAAATTTAAACATTCTTGAATACTCCAGGAAACCTCTCCATCCTCCCATATCAGGTACTAAGATATCCCCTTCTTTCTCCTTAATACCTCTCAGTATATAGGAGGCTACATACAACCCGGCGTTTCCAGAGGGGAGTATAGATATATCCCTTTTATACCTAAGTAGGTCCTCTATCACTGTTATCAACTCACTGAGATTTCCCCTGGGCTCCAATAAGCCCCTTAGTGAGGGCTTCCTATGTGGGAGGATCATGGAACCACCAGAATTACAGGGACTTTATCCTATCGATAATATACTCACAGGCTAAAAAGGCCTCCCTCCTATGTCTGGCAAATACGTAGATGGATGTTATAATATCTCCAACCTTTAAGTGACCTATATTGTGATAAACTACAACATCTAAGATGGGATACCTCTTAAGGGCATCCTCCACTATACCCTCTATCTCTCTTGATCTATCCTCTACAAACATGCCCTCACAGGGTATCCTTCTTCCCTCCACCAGGTCATAGTTTCTTACGTAGCCTGTAATAGATACACAACATCCCATCTCCCCCTTATACCTCTCTCTAAGTCTCTCCAAAGTATTCTTAAATTCTTTATAGTTGTTGTAGACTCTCATCAACTTTCACCTATAACCTGTAGAAGTCCCTTGCATTTCTATAGGTACTTTCCACTATCTTTTTCCTCTCAATTCCTCTCCTCTTCATAAGTAGCCTAGTTCTTGGAAGTGCATAGATGTCTGACTTTAAACTTCCAAGGTCACTACTTAGTATAAATCTTTTATCGTATCTCTCCACAATTTCCACAGCTTCCTCTGGGCTTATCTNCATAGGCTGTACAGTTAAACCTACGTACNCATCCATATCTATGAGATCTACAGTGTCCCTGTTTATATGGTCTATCATCACCAGATCCTCCTCTATCTTCACCTCTTTAAGTATCTCCAGTATCTCCTTTAGAGCCCTCTCCTTATTCCTCTCTGGTGTATGGATAACTACAGGCATACTGTACTCTATTGCCACTTTAAGTTGCTCCTTTAGAAGGTCTTTCTCCTCCTTCCTTAAGTAGTGAAGCCCAGCCTCCCCTATACCTACAACATCTCTGTTCTCTAGATATCTGGACATCATCTCTATCAATTTACGCCAATCTTTTGGATACCCCATGGGATGTATCCCCACAGTTACCTTTACCTCCACCCCAGCCATGGAACCTCTCTCAGTCTCCACCTCTATCAGTCTCTCCCAGTGGTCCAGATAGACCTCTGGTACACTCATCCTGTANGGGTTATGGGCACAGGTGACAACCTTCTCTATACCAGCTAGTGCCATTTTCTCCAGGTCTTCAAAACTCCTAACATCTAGATGGACATGGGCATCTATCATGGAACCACCTTACATTTTTTATTAAACCAGATTCTAAGGGGCTGTACTATAGATAGTAACATTAGATGTTCTCTATACATAACCTCTTCTCTGTACTCATATGTGAAGTACTTAATACCGAGAGGGGTACAGGGTTTGTCAATATTCTTCTTGAGTATGGGGAGACGTTGAGAGGTTAAGTAGGTTGTTGGACATGGGGAGTTTGGTCACCTTGTCTTTAAATTTTTGACGAAATTCGTACCCCTTCAATTTTTTCACTATAACATAAAATCAACCCCCTCTGTTTTCTTATAATGAAAAATTGGACCCCCGGTGCGAAATCCGCACTTGTGCAAGGTTTTGCCCCAGGATTATGAGGGTTAGGGGTACGCATTCCGCACCTTTTCGAAAATCTCCCCGGGACTCGTGTTCTCGGAACTGCCGCATTTCGCACCACCTCTCTTTTTTCCTTATAATATAAATCCCATTTCTTATAGTGAAACCTCCTC
>JAHEQA010000012.1 GCA_019561615.1 Methanothermococcus sp. SCGC AD-155-E23 | reverse complement strand
TGAGAGAGATTGGGGTCTGGAGGTATCTAGAGTACCTCCCTGTAAAAAACCCTGAAAGTATAGTATCCCTTTATGAGGGGGGGACACCCCTTTACAGGTGTAAGAACCTAGGTGAGGAGTTAGGTTTAAAGGAACTCTACGTGAAAAACGAAGGTGCCAATCCAACGGGAAGTTTTAAGGACAGGGGTATGACTGTAGGGGTAACTAGGGCAGGGGAGTTAGGTGTAGATGTTGTTGGTTGTGCCTCCACTGGAAATACCTCAGCCTCCCTTGCAGCCTACTCTGCAAGGGCTGGAAAGAAGTGTATAGTTCTACTTCCAGGGGGAAATGTAGCCCTGGGAAAACTTGCCCAGGCCATGTTCTACGGTGCAAAGGTAATCCAGGTTAAGGGGAACTTTGACGAGGCCCTGGAGATGGTGATGAAACTTGCTGAGGAGAGAAAACTCTACCTCCTCAACTCCATAAACCCCTTCAGGTTGGAGGGGCAGAAGACCATAGGTTTTGAGATATGTGACCAGTTAAATTGGGAGGTACCAGATAGGGTTATAGTGCCTGTGGGAAATGCTGGGAACATAAGTGCAATATGGAAGGGGTTTAAGGAGTTTAGGGAAACTGGTATAATAGAGGATCTTCCAAAGATGACAGGTATCCAGGCTGAAGGTGCAAAGCCTATTGTAGATGCATTTAAAAGGGGTTCTAGAGAAATAATACCTGTGGAGAATCCTGAGACCATAGCAACTGCAATAAGGATAGGAAATCCAGTTAACTATCCAAAGGCTCTAGATGCCATCTACTCCTCTGGAGGTTATGCAGAGAGTGTAAGTGATAATGAGATTATAGAGGCCCAGAAGCTCCTTGCAAGGAAGGAGGGTATATTCGTTGAACCTGCATCTGCAGCATCTATTGCAGGACTTATAAAGTTGTTGGATATGGGTATAGTAGACAGGGATGAGAGGGTGGTATGTGTAACAACTGGTAACGGGCTAAAGGATCCAGATGCAGCCATAAGGGCCAGTGAGAAACCTGTTGAGATAGAGTGTGATATGGATGTACTTAGGAGTGTCATTGAAAGGATCAAGGAGGTGTAAAATATGGAGTGGATAATAGAGGGTAGGGCCTGGGTATTTGGTGACAACGTAGATACAGATGCTATCCTTCCAGCAAGGTATCTGGTGTATACTACAGAGGAGGAGTTGGCAAAGTACGCCATGACTGGTATAGACCCTGAGTTTCCCAAGAAGGCTAAAAAGGGAGATATCATTGTAGGGGGGAAGAACTTCGGTTCTGGAAGTTCTAGGGAGCATGCACCAATGGGGTTAAAGGGGTTAGGTATATCTCTGGTTATTGCAGAGAGTTTTGCAAGGATATTCTACAGGAACGCCATAAATATAGGCCTTCCACTTCTAGAGTGTAAGGGGATAAGGAGACATGTTAAAGATGGAGATATCCTAAGGGTAGATCTAAATAGAGGGGTTGTAAAAAATCTTACAACAGGTGTGGAGTTGAAGGCCCAGAGACTTCCAGAGTTTATGATGGAGATTTTAAAGGATGGGGGTTTGATCCCCTACTTGAAGAAGAGGAAGTTGAAAAGTTAAAAATTGGTATCCGATGATGAGAGTCATCCCTGCTGATCGGTGAGGAGACCCGGGTTCTGAGGATGCCTTATCCATTTTTGAGGTAGAAAGCTTTATTGATTACTACATCTATTTTTATCCCTCTAATATTTAGGTGGATTTCTGTCCTCTCAGGTATGGTGCTTACCCTGTAGATGTACTTGAAGTTGCTTCCCTCATTTACAAAGTATCCATAATCAGGAAGTAACAGTACTGTTGGATCAACTTCAAAGTGTATAATACATTTAATCTCCTCGGAGGAATTTACCTTTTCAGTGATTACCACTACACCTCCAACCTTAGAGTCTGAAGAATTTGTTGTTAGGTCTATTGACAACCCATATACTGGAGAAATAGCTATGGCTAGTATTAATCCTAGGATAGTAAGTAATTTTTTCATTTAAACCCCCTCTATTATTAAAAATGGGTTTTTATATCAAACTCTCCAAATTCCTTTCCCCCTTAAATCTCCTTTTAATCTTTAGTATTATCTCTGGGATAAAAGAGGCTATGTATGTTTTATCTGCATTTTTCAATACCTCCTCGTCCCTTCCATTACATCCGTAGGCCTCTATCCCTACATCCCTCAGTACCTTTACGGTGACCCTCTCTACCCAGGGATCTGGATCACTGATGTATACCTCCTCAGGTTCTAAAACCTTGGACATCCCCCAGGCTATATACCTACCCCCTAACAATCCCAGCCTATCTACCCTTTCAATATCATCTAAAGTGGTACTATATTTCTCCAGTTTGTAGAGTTTACTGTTTTTAAAGGTTAGCCAGTGGGCATCCCCTATAAAGAGATTCCCAAGGGTGTTGGGATAGAATATACTCCTCCCCTTGTAGTTCAAAAACCTACATCCCCTTACTAGGGCCCTTGAGAGGATAATGTCCATCAGTCTCGTATTTAATTTACTCCCTTCGACCTCCTCTTTTATTATACTTAACACCCTTGGTATTCCAAAGTTTCCCCTTCTAGCACATCCTGGGGAGTAACCACACATATAACCGTGGTGGTTTTCACTGAAACCACTGAGTATTAGATTTAATCCACTTCTAAGTCCTATTCTACACTCGTCCTCGTAGGCCCCATTTGTACCTACAACCCCTCCCTTAACAAGTATACGACTTACAGTAGTTGCCTTTGCAAAGGCCTTTAGCCTATCCCTTGCACAGTTGAAGGGAGCCCCCTCTATAACAAACACGTCCACGTCTAAATCTATACAGGATTTAATGCCCTCTATGAGATCCTCATGTCCATCTCCAATATGGAATATCCCCTCTAGCCCTTTACCATATTTCTTACAGGCCTCTGCTACAACTTTCATCTCCTCCAGTGGAGGGGCATGCCCCTTTCCACCCTGCTCCTCTACAACGTTTATACATATACTGGAGGCCAGTTCTATCCAGTGATAGAACTCATGGGCGTACTCCTTCTCCTTCTCTATCAGTCTCTCATGTATCCTACCCCTGGGACACTCTTTAAAGGGCCCTCCAAGGTAGTAGCACTCTCCATAGCAGTGGGTTATCTCCTTTGGAAACCTCATAGGACCGTACATACCAAAGTGATCCACATCTATAGGTACCTTCACCCTCTCGTAGATCCTCCTAAAAACCTCCAGGGGGGATAGTCCCTCCCTCTCCCCTATATCTCCAAGGGCATAGGCACATATGTGAAGGGGAAAGCCTATATGATCTGCAAAGATACAGTTCTCCAGTAGTTCCCTCAGTGTCAATGAGGAGGCACAGGGACCCACCGCCATCTCCACCACGTCACAACCTAGGGGAAATCTCCTAAAGTTACTTCCCAACTTCTGAATGTCCTCCATACTTAGGTCATCTACCCCATCTACCACCTCTACTATATCACTCTCAGAGAGCTTTCCCCCAAGTATCTTTTTAATAACTTCCCTTCTTAACTCTAGGCATGCCTCTAAACTGTTAACACCCTCCTTAATTAGGTCTCTTATCATGTTAACACATCCGAGAAGGTGTAGAGATAGTGAAAATTTTATATTATTTAAAATTTTTAAATGATGGACAAAAAACTATATATATCTCAAAAATAAGAGATAAATTATTGACTGTTACTTTTTTTGCCCTCCCTATTTTTAACTTCAACTTCTCTTTTTTCTACAATTTTTTAAGGTGATAAGTTGTATAAAGTGGTAACTATCTCTGACACCGTTAGGGTACCCCCTAGTATGTTTGGAAACCCCCTCAAGGAGAGTATACACAGTATACTTGTGGAGAAATACGAGGGAATCCTGGACAAGGATATAGGTCTCATACTCTCCATCGGGGAGATAAAGGAGATAGGTGAGGGGAAGGTGATATACGGGGATGGTGCAGCCTATCACCCTGTGGTTTTTGATGCCCTATGTTATATCCCAGAGCTCTACGAAGTTGTAGAGGGGGAGGTTGTAGATGTTGTGGAATTTGGTATCTTTGTAAGACTAGGTCCTCTAGATGGTCTAGTTCATATATCCCAGATCATGGATGACTACGTCTCCTACGATCCAAAGAATGAGAGGATGGTGGGAAGGGATACTGGAAAGGTTATAAAGAAGGGGGACATAGTGAGGGCGAGGATTATAGCGGTAAGTTTAAGGGAGACTAAAAAGAGGGGAAGTAAGATAGCCTTAACTATGAGACAGCCTGGTTTAGGGAAGTTGGAGTGGATAGAGGAGGAGAAGAAAAAGAAAAAAGTCCAGATGGTAAGTAGGTGATCCAATGAAGGCCTGTTTAAAGTGTAAGTATCTAACAGAGGAGGATAAATGCCCCATATGTAACTCAGAGGTCTCTGAGAACTGGAGGGGACTGTTGATAGTACTAAATCCCCTTAAGTCCGAGGTGGCAAAGAAGGTGAAGGTAGATATGAAGGGAAAGTTTGCACTGAGTGTGAAATAGGTAGGGGAACTCAATGTATATTATTACTCAGGAGTTGAGGAAGATACTTAAAAAGCCCTTTGGAAAAGTATATAAGGAGCCACCTTGTATAAGTGGAAAGGTTGTTGCCATTGGAGATATCACCACTAAGACCCTCTTATCCAAGAATATTATACCCCATCTCTCCATTTTTGACTTAAAAACTAGGAGGAATATACCTGTCTCTATAGAGCACAGATTTAGAAGGGTCTTTAAGGTGAGGAATCCCCCAGGCTGCATATCCGACGAAGCTATGGAGGTGATTAAATACCTCTCCAAGGTGGAGGAGGGGAACATAGCACTGAGGGTAGAGGGGGAGGAGGATCTCCTGGCACTACCTGTTATAAAGTACTTCCCCTATGGTACCTATGTACTCTACGGACAACCTGATATGGGTGTGGTGGTACTAAGGATAGATGAGGATTTAAAGAAGAGGGTAGATAGAATATTCTCACTTATGATAAAGAGGTGATAGGATGGAGATAGAGGTAATATCTGAGAGGGAGAACCCTTTGTTGAACAGGAAGGAGATTAGATTTTTAATAAGACATGAAGGTCCAACACCTACTGTAAAGGATGTAAAATTAAAGATAGCTGCAATGTACAACGTAGATAAGAATCTGGTAATCGTGGATAAGATAGATCAGGAATTTGGTAAGATGGAGTCCAAGTGCTATGTAAAGATATACTCCGATGAAAATACCATGAAGATAATAGAGAAGAAATCCACCTTGGAGAAAAACAGGATAGAGGAGGAGGGTGAAGGTGATAACAATGGCTAAGCATCAAAGTGTCCAGAAGTACAAGTACTACAAAATCGAGGATGGTAAGGTAATAAGGTTGAAGAAGACCTGTCCAAGATGTGGTCCCGGTGTATTCATGGCAGAACACCTAAATAGATACGCCTGTGGTAAGTGTGGATACACAGAGTGGAAAAAACCTAGCAAGAAGTAAGAACCTGGGAGTAAAAGGTGAAAGGCTATGAGGATAAAGGTGGGGGTCCTAGGGGCCACTGGAAGTGTTGGACAGAGGTTTGTTCAACTACTTAAGGATCACCCCTTCTTTGATTTGGAGGTCCTTGCAGCCTCTGAGAGGAGTGCAGGTAAGAAATACTCTGAGGCCTGCTACTGGTATCTCCCAGAGCCCATCCCTGAAGATATTGGGGAGAAGATAGTTGTCCCTACAGATCCAGATCACGAGGCATTTGAAGATGTAGATATAGTTTTCTCAGCCCTCCCCTCAGATCTGGCAAGGGTTTTGGAACCTGAGTTTGCCAGGAGAGGCAAGTTGGTCTTCTCCAACGCCTCGGCTATGAGGATGGAAGAGGATGTCCCCTTAGTTGTACCTGAGGTAAACCCTGAACATCTTCAGGTGTTAGAGATCCAGAGGGAAAATAGAGGATGGGATGGAGGGATAATTACCAACCCCAACTGCTCCACCATCTGTGCAGTTATCACCTTGAAACCTATAATGGATAAATTTGGTGTGGAGATGGTAAATATTACAACGATGCAGGCTGTCAGTGGGGCAGGGTACTGGGGAGTTCCATCCATGGCAATCCTGGACAACATAATACCCTACATTAAAAATGAAGAGGAGAAGATGGAGAGTGAAAGCCTCAAGATACTGGGAGAGTTAGAGGAAGGTAGATTTAAATACGCCAACTTCAAGATTGGAGTCTCCTGTAACAGGGTTCCTGTAATAGATGGTCATCTAGAGAGTATATTTGTCAAAACCCAGGAGGAGGCAGAGCCTGAGGATATAATAGAGGTTATGGATAACTTCGACCCCTTGAGGGATTACAACCTTCCAACATATGCAAAACCTATTGTTATCAGGAGGGAGGTAGATAGGCCTCAGCCAAGGTTGGACAGGGATAACGGTAGAGGTATGTCCATTACTGTAGGCAGGGTTAGAAGGGACAACATATTCACAGTTAAGTATACCGCCCTGGAACACAACACTATAAGGGGGGCTGCAGGGGCTAGTATATTGAACG
>JAHEQA010000011.1 GCA_019561615.1 Methanothermococcus sp. SCGC AD-155-E23 | reverse complement strand
GGAGTTCCTTTGCAAACTCCATCATCTTAACAGTTTGTGCAAAGATCTTAGCCTGGTTAACTGTTAAGGTCCTCTCCTTCTCCTTTCCCAGGAGTACAAAGGTACCCTTCTCCTTGTCAAATTTTGCATTACTTAAACTTCTAATAGGTATCTTAAGTTTTGGTCTCTTACCCTTTAATATAAGGTCGTACATGGTGTTGGCAACTTCTATAATCTTCTTTTTAGCTCTCTCTCTAGCCTTGGAGGATATCATAGATCTCACCCCATAAGTATAAAAATGCTTTTTACATTAACAATAAATATCATTTTTCACAATTTATAAAGATAATTCCAACAAATTAAAAGGGGGTAAGACTTTGAAGTTTTTAAAGAGTATTGTGGAAGAGGACGTTGAATCCCTTGAAGAAGAAAATATGGAGTTATCTGAGAAAGATAAGGAACTCTTAAAGTATATCGAGATGGCTAAAATCAACATTACCGTTGTAGGTTGTGGTGGTGCAGGGAACAACGCCCTAAACAGACTTGCAAAGGAGGATATAAAGGGGATAAAGACTGTGGCCATAAATACTGACGCCCAGCAACTTCTTAAGACCAAGGCAGATGTAAAGGTACTTATAGGTAAGAACCTTACAAGGGGACTTGGTGCAGGTGGAGATCCTGTGAAGGGTGAGGAGGCTGCCAAGGAAAATGCAGAGGATATTAAGAAGGCTATCCAGGGCTCTGATATGGTATTTATAACCTGTGGGTTGGGAGGAGGTACTGGGACAGGTGCTGCTCCCGTGGTGGCAGAGATAGCAAGGAAGCTAGGGGCCTTAACTGTTGCAGTGGTTACCCTGCCCTTCTCCATGGAGGGGAAGATAAGGATGAACAACGCTATAAAGGGTCTGGAGAAGTTGAAGAAGGTGGCTGACACTATAGTTATAATACCCAACGACAAACTCCTGGAGATAGTCCCCAATGTACCCCTGAGGGTGGCATTTAAGGTGGCAGATGAGGTTCTCATCAACGCTGTAAAGGGAATGATAGATCTTGTACAGAACGTGGGAGAGATTCACCTGGACTTTGCAGATGTTAGGGCTGTGATGAGCAACGGTGGAATAGCCATGATAGGGATAGGGGAGAGTGACTCGGAGAACAGGGCCAAGGAGGCAGTTAACATGGCACTGAATAGCCCCCTCCTCTGTGTAGACGTTGACGGGGCCAAGGGTGCACTTATACACATTACAGGACCTAAGGATATGAGTGTAGAGGAGGCCAGGGAGATCGTCTCAACAGTTACCGAGAGGCTGGATGAGAACGCCGTTATAATCTGGGGTACCACAATAGATGAAAATGAGGAGAGCACCATTAGGGTACTACTTATAATCACAGGTACTAAGACCAAGGAGATAACACCATTTAACACCCCAAAGGGTAAGAAACCTATAGTTGTAGACATACTGCCAAGTATATAAGGAGTGATAACGTGGAGGACAGAAGAGATGGAGAGAGGCTATCCCAGATATGGAGGAAAGTTGAGGAGTTGAAGGCCTTCCTCCATCAGTGTAAAAGGGTACTGATGGTACTGAGGAAACCTACCTTGGAGGAGTATTTAAACGTTGCAAAGGTTACAGGTCTGGGGATATGCTTCCTGGGAACGCTGGGCTATATCATCCACGTGCCAATAGTGTATCTGAAGGGGTTGATTAGAGGCAGGTAGTAAATTATTTATATCAATTTATTAAAAATTTTTAGAGTTCTTTTAATTTATACCTTATTTTTTGCCCTTTTTTAATACTTTTTTTGTGGTGGTTATTATGATATATGCAGTTAGAACTATAGCAGGTCAGGAGAAAAATGTCGCTGAATTTTTAGCATCCAAGGCTGAGAAGGAGAAGATAGACATATACTCCATACTGGCCACTGAGGACTTAAAGGGCTACGTGTTGGTAGAGGCTCCAAATAGAGGTGCAGTGGAGGAGTTGGTAAGGAGGACATACAAGGTTAGGGGGATAGTACCTGGAGAGGCTACAGTAGATGAACTGGAGCACCTGCTGTCACCACATAAGATAATAGAGAACATAGAGAAGGGGGACATTGTGGAGTTGATAGCAGGACCCTTTAAAGGTGAGAGGGGTAGGGTTATAAGGGTGGATAAACATAAGGAGGAGGTAACACTGGAGTTGATAGATGCGGCAGTCCCCATACCTGTGACAGTTGGTGTGGAGCAGGTGAAGATCGTCTCAAAGAGCACCTGATTAACGTAAATTTTAAATAGAGAGGAAATTTATCAAGGATTACAAATTTAAAAGGTGAGAAAATGGGTACTGAGGTAGTAGAGGTACTGGTAACTGGAGGTAGAGCTACAGCGGGACCACCTCTTGGCCCAGCTATAGGACCCCTAGGTATAAATGTTATGAAGGTAGTGAAGGAGATCAACGAGAAGACAAAGGCCTACGAGGTGAGTGTTCCAGTTAAGATCATTGTAAATACCGAGGATAAGACCTTCAAGATAGAGGTTGGTATCCCTCCAACCTCAGCACTTATAAAGAAGGAGTTAAACATTGAGAAGGGTTCCTCAGAACCTAAACATAAGATAGTAGGTAACCTTNCCACAGGGCTGTCATGGAGGAGGAGGACTTCAAGAAGGGAAACATCTCAACCCACTATATAGAGGATCACAAGGAGTATCTCCAGGAGAAGATAAGGAAGTATGCCCTGGAGGCCANGGATCTTGAGAAACTATTCGAAGAGAAGGTATTCCATGACGGCAGGAAGATAGTTGCCCTTGCAGGTGGTTTAAACGCCTATATCACAAGTGTAGTAAATAGAAATAAGTTAAACCATAAGTACCCGGGAGAAT
>JAHEQA010000010.1 GCA_019561615.1 Methanothermococcus sp. SCGC AD-155-E23 | reverse complement strand
TCAGTATTTATGGCCACAGTCTTTATCCCCTTTATATCCTCCTTTGCAAGTCTGTTTAGGGCGTTGTTCCCTGCACCACCACAACCTACAACGGTAATGTTGATTTTAGCCATCTCTCGGTTGAGCCACTGAGAGTTAAAACACAGGCAATCCAGTCTGCATCAGAGGCTGCCGAGATGCTCCTGAGAATAGACGACATAATCGCTGCCGAGAAGTTAGAGGATAAGAAAGGTGGAGGAGGAGAGATGGGAGAGGACATGGNAGGTATGATGTAAGTACCTCCCATATATTTTTTTATCTTCCCTTATATCCATATATTTAGATATATAATTACCTAGAAAAGTATTTAAAGGAATTGGAGAGTTAAAGGCTAAAAATAGAAATTAAATGAGGGATAAGACATGGGTGGAGAAAAACTACTGAATACCCTGGTATACATTATAAATAAGGCTCTCTACAACCTAATGGGAGATACCTCAAAAACAATCTCCAGGGTCTCCTCAAAGTATCTCATGGACTACCTTATCTCCCAGAAGATAACAGAGTCAAGAGAGGATGAGATAAAAGAGGATGAATTAAAAAAGATTGTTACTGNGGAGTTAGGTCTCTGTGATGACTACAGGTTCTATGAAAATGGAGGGTATATAGTCCTTGAGATAATCAACCCTGTAATAAAAGAGAGCTTGATACAGTTGAAAAAGGAGAATATCCCAGTGGTACTCTCCCCAGATAAGATACTTATGTATATGTTGTGTAAGATGTACGGCTATAAGGCTACCAAGCCATGTGTAGAATACGACGAGGAGAGTAACAAGGTTANCTGGAGGTNTAAAAAACTATAATTTTTTTATTGGTTTACATTTATATTTTTAAATAAATGAATGTAACCTTCTATAAAAAAATGGTGGGCCCAGCCGGATTCGAACCGGCGACCCTCGCCTTGTAAGGGCGATGTCATAGCCAGCTAGACCATGGGCCCAGTTAAAACAAATAACAAATCTTCTATATAAAAATTACGGTTTTGTGCTATTTACTACACACCTTAGCATCTATTACCACATGCCATACCCCTGGGGCGTACTTCTTTACCTTCCTTATCTCATAGGAGGTTAACCTGTAGTTGTGAACTTCCGCAGCCCTCCTTATACTTTGAACACCCTCGGAGTACAGGGCCTTCTCAGGTAGGGTGTCGTGGTAGTGTATAACTCCCCCCTCCTCCTTTAAAAGTTGAAAGGCCTTGTCTAGGAAGTACCTGGTTTTAAGTACATAACCNATTATCACCCTATCTGCCACATTCTCAAGATCTAAGTCCCTGTTGTCCCCCAGGATAGGTTGGATATTCCTCAACCTGTTCAACCTTATATTCTCCCTTAGGTAGTAGTAGGCCTCTGGGTTTATCTCCACCCCGTATATCCTCTTAGGTTTGGAGTACTTGGCCATANGTATGGAGAAGTAACCTATACCTGCAAACATATCCACTACTACCTCTTTGGGATTGGAGATATGTGCCATCCTCTTCCTCTCCTCTATATTACCCATGCTCCA
>JAHEQA010000009.1 GCA_019561615.1 Methanothermococcus sp. SCGC AD-155-E23 | reverse complement strand
GTGCGAAATGCGTCAAGGGGTATATATACCCTGGGACGCAGGTATATATATGGAATTGGGATTTTGGGAAGGTGGGTGAGAAAAAGCCCGGGGAAAATCTTTGAGGGGGTGCGGATTTCGCACCGGGGGTTCAACTTTTTATTATAAGAAAATGGGATGGGAGGTGTAGTGCCACTTCTATCACTACCGAGGGAATCCAGGGGTTAGAGTTACCATCTTCCCTTCCTTCCCAACAAATTCAATATATCTCCTATAGACTGGATGCACCTTGAGGGTTTCACAGTCTCCAATAACTATCAACTTTCTCTTTGCCCTTGTGAGGGAGACATTCAACCTCCTCATATCTGTTAGGAATCCAAGGTCCCCCTCCCTGTTGGAACGGACAAGGGAGAGAATAATAACCTCCTTCTCCCTTCCCTGATAACCATCTACAGTTTTTACCTCCACACCGTAATCCCCTATTAAAGTATCCAGTAGATCCCTCTGATCCTCGTAGGGTGTTATAATACCTATAGATTCTGGTGATACCCCCATCTCTATTAAACCCTCCAGTACCTTCTTAACCACCTTTGCCTCCAGTGGATTCTCCCTTGAGGTGGAACCTCTCCTCTGTCTCTCCCACTTTGCAGGATGCCTCGAGGTGTCTATAAAAATTAAAGGCTCCCCAGGATCTAGGATGGTGTCTAGAGGTTCTCCAAAGGAAGGTCTTTTAACACCTAAGTCAAGGAGGGTTATATTTCTAACACCCTCGTAGGCCTTAATTCTCCCCTGATAGAACTCCTTACTTGGAAACTCCATGAGTTTCTCGTTCATCCTATACTGTATCTCCAGGATCTTACTCTTTGAAGGGTACAACTGGATTAATTTTTCAAAGAGGGTCTCACTTAGTTCCTGAGCCTCCTCACTGAGGATAGTTGGAGGGAGCTGTTTATGATCCCCAGCTAAGATAAACCTATCACACCTTCCTATAGGTATTAAGACACTGGGAATAGTAGCCTGAGAGGCCTCATCTATAACAGCCACGTCAAATCTAAAACCCTCCAAATACTCAAGTGCCACTGAGGAGTTTGTACTGAGAACAACCTGGGAACGTTCTATAACCTCCCTAGCTATTTCCTCCTCAATACGTCTTGCCTCCTTGTACAACCTCTGGATCTCCCTGTTAAATGTAATCCACTGGGCCATAGATCTTAGATGCTTAGGGGGTATCCCCCTTACCCCAACACCCCTCCTTGCAAACTTGAGGATCTCCTCATCTGAGAGACCTCTTCGCCACTGAGGAGTAGGTTTTAAATGCCTGTCTCTAAGTGCTA
>JAHEQA010000008.1 GCA_019561615.1 Methanothermococcus sp. SCGC AD-155-E23 | reverse complement strand
GTCTATAGAGCATCTTTATAATTATGGCACCTGCAGACAGTCCATCTGCATCGTAGTGGGTAATTACCCTTACCAATCCATCGTGATCTTTTATCTTCTCCTTGATCTCCTCTACAGTATGTCAAAACAGGTGGCCATAGACTACCTCAGGGAGTTCAAGAGGTACAAGCATATAGTTCCAAATGATACACCAAAGATAGGAGTTGTATATGGGCTGGCAGTTATAGGTTCAGAGGGTATAGGGGATGTAACAAAGATCATCACCCAGATAGTAGACTCCAAGAACCCTGGTACCCATCTCTTGAACATAAGTGGGGATATTGCAAAACACAGTATTACCCTGGCATCAGCTCTCTCTAAGAAGTATATATCTGAGGGTAAGTTGCCACTGAAGGGTAAGAAAGACATTGATCTAAATAGGAAGGAGATCTTCATACAGTTCAGTCAGTCCTACTCCAAGATAGATGGAGACAGTGCAACTGTTGCAGTATGTCTCAGTATCATCTCCNCCCTCTTAGAGATACCTCTTAAACAGGACTTTGCAATAACTGGAAGTTTAGATCTTCAAGGTAATATCCTGGCTGTAGGAGGTATAAATGAGAAGATAAATGCTGCAAGGGAGTATGGATTTAAGAGGGTCATCATTCCAGAGGCCAACATGATAGATGTGATAGACGATAGAGGTATCGAGATCATTCCAGCTAAGAGGTTAGACGAGATAATACCTCTGGTATTTGAATACGATAACTCTCAAAAAACTATATATAACACAAATCCTTCAAAAGGTTAGGAATAAAATAAAGGTGAGACTATGGGACTGAGACCAGGTAAGTGTTACAGAGATGTTGATAAACCTGCCTATACTAGAAAGGAGTATGTAAGGGGTGTACCTCAGCCTAAGATAGTTCACTTTGNAATGGGTAACCTAAGTGAGGAGTTTCCAGTAGAGGTACACCTAGTATCTAAGAACGATGTGCAGATAAGGCACAACGCACTGGAGGCTGCAAGGGTTATGGGGAACAAGTATATCCAGAGTAAATGTGGTAGGATGGGTTACAGGATGTTAATTAGGGTGTATCCACATCAGATACTTAGGGAGAACAAGATGGCCTCTGGTGCTGGGGCAGATAGAATCTCCGATGGAATGAGACTTGCCTTTGGTAAACCTATTGGTACCGCGGCAAGGGTAAAGAAGGGGCAGAAGATCATCACCATATATACCACTCCAGATAAGATAGAGGATGCCAAGGAGGCCTTAAGAAGGTGTGCCATGAAGATACCAGCTAAGTGTAAGATCGTTGTAGAGATGAAAGGAGACCTCTCTAAGAAGTAAAATCACTCCTCAGGTAACTGTGCCCTGATGAAGTCCTCCCTATTTTTTTTAAAACTTATTGTGGCATCTATTCCCATCTTGGCAGTTGTTTTATCCTCTTTTATAGAGGGGTCTAAAGAGGATCCCTTGGCACCCTTAATTATTATCACATCCTCATCTGCCTGTACCCTAGTTGCTATGGCGTACTCCACATCCTTAGGATCCTGTATATTGATATCCTCGTCTACAACTACAACATGTTTTAAACTTGGATGGGAGGCCAGGGCTGCAAGTATTGCATTCTTTCCATCCCCNTCAGTCCTCTTTTCAATGGAGATTACAGCATGGNGCCAGGAACATCCACCCTCTGTTAGTACAACATCCCTTACAGTGGGTACTGTATTCCTTACACCCTTGTATATCCTAGGTTCCTGGGGCAACCCCATAAGCACCTTGTGCTCCACCCCTCCCGGTAGTAGGGCGTGAAATATAGGATTCCTCCTTCTCTTCAGGGATGTTATCCTTATAACTGGCTGCTTTCTAACCTTGTCGTAAGTTCCAGTGATATCTACAAAGGGACCCTCATCCTCCATCTCCCTAGTAATCTTACCCTCGATGATAAACTCTCCAGGAGGTACCTCTAGATCTACGGTGTCACACTTCACAAGTTCCAGGGNCTTACCCATGAGAACAGAGGCGTACTTCAACTCGTTGAAGGTAATATCTCCAGAGGTGGANGCAGCTAGAAGTATTGCCGGATGGACCCCTATCACTATGGCAACATCCACCTCTCCATTTACAATATTCTTGCTGTAGATGTAGTGAAGGTGTCTCTGTTCCACCATCCTGATGACAAGATGATCCTCCCTTACAAGTATCCTATGTATGGAGGCGTTGACTCCGTAATCCCTATCCTTGACAATTACAATACCTGAGGTGATGTAGGGACCCCCATCCCTTGGATAGTAGATAGGTATTGGGTAATTCTTTATCTCACTGGGTGGGTCCTCTACATACCCTTTTTTCAACCTGTTGTTTACAATTAATTCACCCTCCTTCTCCCTCTCCATACATCTCAGTATATACCTCATAAGGTCCTTCACTGGAACCCCTAGACTTCTGGCAATTACCTCCCTGTTACAGAGGTTTCCTATAACCTCGTAACCCTCCACATCTCTTATATATACAGGGGTCCCATCGTACCTCTTCAACACCCTGGTTATACNGAACTTCCTCTCTGCAGAGGGTATCTCTATTTTCTCGATGGAGTTAAGAAGATCCCTTATCATCTTCTCCCCCGAAGATTACAATATCTCCCTTTTCACACCTGGTGATTATAGAGGCCACAATATTCCTGGAGTACCTTATAGAGGGACAGTCCCTTATAAAGGTGAATACTCCCCTGTAACCCTCCTCTATCAATCCAACACCTTCAAGTCCCAGTATCCTACTGTTGTTTATAGTGGAGAACCTTAGTATCTCCCTGGGATCTATATGGTATAGCTTGTATATGAAGTCCATCTCTTTCAGTATAGAGGGGGAGTTAGCCATAAAGTTGTCAGTTCCCAGCCCAATAAGTACTCCCTTATCCATTAAGTTGTGAATGTCAGGTAGCCCTACGTTGAAGGAGGCATTTGCCCTTGGACATACAACAACAGGTATACCCTCCTCCCTTAGAAGTTCCCCCTCGTAAGGTGTGGTATAGGTGGCATGTATGATAAAAGTAGGTTGAAGTTTTAAATTCACTATCCTCTCTATCTCGCTCATCCCGTATACCTTCTTGGAGTACTCTATAGAGCCCCTATGCTCGTTGGCATGTATAGAGAATATCTTGTAATCTAACTTTCTAATGGTCTTTAACTCCTCATCAGAGTACTCGTTACATCCACTTAACCCTATACCATCTGCCACCTTAAGGA
This sequence comes from Methanothermococcus sp. SCGC AD-155-E23, assembly GCA_019561615.1. Classification (GTDB taxonomy): domain Archaea; phylum AGJL01; class Methanococci; order Methanococcales; family Methanococcaceae; genus Methanofervidicoccus. The sequence continues at coordinate 35,920 of JAHEQA010000008.1, read as the reverse complement.
TCTCCTCTATCTCCCTCTTCAACTCTTCCCTCCCAGAGGTTGTAGGTCTCCCCAGTATAAGGGGGTAGGGAAACTCCCAGTTGTATCTCCTCCTGAATATGTTATAGGCCTCCCTTAGTAGGTTCACCCCTTTCAATCCCCCCTCCCTGAAATCACAGAAGTAGGTTATACCCATATCTTTAAGATCTTCCAAACCATCTAGCATCCCCTCTATCAACTCCTCCTCACTACAGCTCCTTAGAAACCTATGTTTTAATCCATTGGGGGGTTTTACAAGTTCATCTAAGGTTTTGTTTATCCCTATATCCTTTATAATGTTGTCTCCTATATGGGTGTGGGCGTTGATAAGGGGAGGTATTACCACCCCTCTATGACAGAGGGGATCCCTTATATATTCCCCTGTAAATCCCTTTATTATACCATCCTCGATTACCAGTATACCCTTTCTGTATTGAAAGTCCTCACCGTATAGAAAGTGGGATTTTAAGTAGATGGTATCCCTATCCATAGTGGATACACCATAACTCCGTTAATTATTTATGATTTTTAAATTAACCATTATAAAAAAGTGGGTATTAAATGTATGCCATCTAATGGCAAAAGGGGGGAGAAATGGCTCAATGAGGGAAGGACTCTTTTTGATATCCATTCTTTGGAGAGGCATGATACAATATAAGGTATTACCTATCAAAAACTGGGAGAGGATAAAGAGGCACTGAAGTGTTTCAACAGGGCACTGGAGTTAAATCNAGCGTATGTAGACCCCTGGTACAACAAGGCAAAATGTTTCGATAAGGTATGGGAGATCCTCAGTGAAAGAGCTGGAAGTTCATAGTAAAGATGGTGATTACCATGAAAATAATACTCTTTATTATTGATGGATTGGGGGATAGACCTAATTCTAAGGGGAATACACCTTTAAAGGAGGCTAACACCCCAAACTTGGATAGAATAGCCAGGGAGGGTATCTGTGGAATAATGAGTGCCATAGATATAGGGGTGAGACCTGGAAGTGACACTGCCCACTTAGCCCTCCTTGGATACGATCCCTACAAGTACTACACTGGGAGAGGTCCCTTTGAGGCTGCAGGTGTAGGTATAGATGTGAAACCTGGAGATGTTGCATTTAGATGTAACTTCGCCACTGTAGATGAGAATTTTAAAGTGATAGATAGAAGGGCAGGGAGAATAAGGGAGACTAAAGAACTTGAGAAGGTTATAGATGGATTGGAGATAGAGGGGGTTAAGGTGATATTTAAAGAGTCGGGAGGTTACAGGGCTGCCCTTGTTCTAAGGGGGGAGGGACTAAGTGATAAGGTCTCAGATGGAGATCCCCATAAGGTAGGTGTTAAGGTACCTGAGGTTAAACCCCTGGAGGATTCTCAGGAGGCGAAGAGAACCGCGGATATTCTAAACAAGATTATAAGGATCTCCTACGAGAGGTTAAACAACCACCCTGTAAACCAGGAGAGAAGGAGGAAAGGACTACCTCCAGGAAACATCATCCTACCTAGAGGTGGAGGGGTTGTCCCCCATATAGAACCTTTCTACGAGAGGTATGGATTAAGGGGAGCCTGTATTGCAGGTACTGGATTGATAAAGGGTATAGCGAAGATGGTGGGGTTGGACTTTATACCTGTGGAAGGTGCTACAGGTACCCCCTCTACCAATTACATGGGTAAGGCCAGGGCTGTTGTAGAGAGTATTAAAAACTACGACTTTGTAATGGTCAATGTAAAGGGTGCTGACGAGGCCTCCCATGACGGTGACTACGAGACAAAGGTAAAGGTACTTGAGAACATTGACAGGATGATGGAGTATATACTAGATAGGGTGGACAGGGAAGAAGTTTACATAGTGGTAACTGGGGATCACAGTTCGCCGGTAGAGATAAGGGATCACTCTGCAGATCCTGTTCCTATAGTGATATGGGGTAAAGGGGTTAGAACAGACGATGTAGATAGATTTGACGAGTTTTCCACCTATAAAGGGGGTCTCTGCTGGATAAAGGGTAAGTATCTCATGCCCATACTTCTAGATCTTATTAATAGGGCTGAGAAGTACGGTGCTTAAAAGGTGGTAATACTATGGCAGTACATCCCATAGACTACAGATACGGTTCAGAGGAGATGAAGAGGATCTGGGATGAGGAGAGTAGATTGGAGAAGATGTTGAAGGTAGAAGGAGCCATTGCAAAGGCCCAGGGAGAACTTGGTATCATACCTAAGGAGGCTGCAGAGGAGATCTGTAGAAAGGCCTCTACCAAGTACGTGAAGTTGGAGAGGGTTAAGGAGATCGAGAGGGAGATAAAACATGACGTTATGGCCATGGTTAAGGCCCTTGCAGAGGTATGTGAGGGGGATGCTGGGGAATACGTTCACTTTGGTGTAACCTCCAACGACATAGTGGATACTGCCCAGTCACTGCAATTTAAGGAGACAATAGATATACTCCTTAAGAAGTTGGAGGAGTTAAAGGAGGAATTGCTTAAGAAAGCAGAGGAGCATAAGTATACCGTATGTGTTGGAAGGACCCATGGTCAGCATGCCATCCCCACAACCTACGGTATGAGGTTTGCCCTCTGGGCCTCTGAGATCCAGAGACATATCGATAGACTTAAGGAGTGTAGGGAGAGACTTTGCGTCTCCAAGGTGACTGGAGCTGTAGGTACCATGGCGGCACTTGGGGAGAAGGGTATGGAGGTTCATAGGAGGGTAGGTGAGATCCTGGGGTTAACTCCAGTTCTCATCTCCAACCAGGTTGTCCAGAGGGATAGACATGGGGAGTTCCTGGCCCTACTGGCCCTTATAGCTCAGACCCTGAACAAGATAGGGGTGACCGTTAGAAATATGCAGAGGACGGAGATTGGGGAGTTGGAGGAGGAGTTCGACCCTGAGAAACAGGTTGGAAGTTCTACCATGCCCCATAAGAGAAATCCAATAACCTTTGAGCAGATCTGTGGTCTCTCAAGGGTTATCAAGGCAAATGCCCTTGCAGGCTTTGACAACATACCCCTATGGGAGGAGAGGGACTTAACAAACTCCTCTGCAGAGAGGTGTATCCTCCCTGAATCCTGTGTACTCCTAGATCACATATTAAACCTGAGTATAAAGGGTATTAGGAATTTGAAGGTGAATAAGGAGAATGTAAAGAAAAATCTGGAATTGACAAAGGGGCTCATAATGGCTGAGAGGGTAATGATGGCACTAGCCAGGAAGGGTATGGGGAGACAGAGAGCCCATGAAATAGTAAGGAGATGTGCCATGAAGGCCTATCAGGAGGGTAGACATCTAAAGGATGTACTGAGAGAGGAGGAAGAGGTTATGAAGTACCTCAGTGAGGAGGAGTTAGAGGAGTTGTTCAATTACTCCACCTATATAGGACTTGCCCCAGAGATAGTGGATAACGTTATAAGGGAGTTGAGAAAATGACCTGGGTAAGGGAATATCTAGATATACTCCAGTGTCCAGCCTGTGGAGGGGATCTAGAACTTCTAGAGGAAAAGATGGAGTACAAACTTCAATGTAAGAGATGTGGAGAGAGCTATCCCATAGTAGATGACATACCCATACTACTGAGAAAGTGAAAGTATGAGGTGTTTCCTGGCTATTGAATTAAGTGAGGAGATAGTTGAGGGATTGGAGGATCTAAAGAGAAACTTTAGGATAGAGGGTATTAAACTAGTTGAGAGGGAAAACCTTCATATAACAGTTAAATTTCTCGGTGAGATTGGGGAGGAAACTGTAGAGGATATTAAGGGTATGGATCTATCCCTGGAACCTGTGGAAAGTCGTATAGGGGGTTTAGGAACATTCCCCAACGAGAACTATATAAGGGTTATCTGGGTAGGAGCCTCCAATCTTGAACCTCTCTTTGAGGAGGTAGATAGGAGACTGGAAGATCTGAACTTTAAAAGGGAGAGGGAGTACATACCCCATATTACCATTGGGAGGGTAAAGTTCCTTAAAAATAAGAGACTTCTTAAGGAGAGGATAAGGAAATACAGGGATGTGGATATTGGAACCCTCTATGTGGAGAGTATAGTACTGATGAAAAGTACCTTAACAAGGAGTGGGCCGATCTACGAGGTACTTAAGAGATGGGATTTTTAAACCACCTGATTCTCCTCAACCTCTTTCTTCTCCCCCTTCAACTGTTCTCCTACAATCTCATCCACCTTCTGTAGAAAGGCACTGAGGTATACCTTAGGTATCCTTGCACCGGCGGCTATGTTGTGACCTCCACCACTACCTCCAAACTGGGAGGCAACACCCATAGCCTTTGAGAGGTCCAACCCCCTCTCCACCAACAACCTGTTACCCCTGGAGGAGATCTTGTAGTAACCCTCCTCCTCGTAGATACCAATAACTGGTTTATCCCTTACAAGTAGAGAGGCCATATGTCCAATGGTACCCTTCTTTCCAAAGAAGTACTCTATGTTGTTCAACCTATGGAGTTCTATACTCTTCAGTTGTTCTATTATATCCCTCTTGTACTTGATGTACATCTCCCTTCCTATCTTGATACACTCCTCGTCCTCTAGGGCAACACCTATACCTACAGAACCCATACCCCTCTTACCACAGGCGTTAAGGATCTCTGAGAGATAGAAGGCATCCTCTATCTTATGTTTTATAATATATCTATCCACAAGGATCTGGGATTCATCTACATACTTCTTAAGTGCTGAGACTAACTTATCCCTCTCCTCTCCCTCCAAGTAGGTTTTGTTGGGATCTATCCCCAACTCCTTCAAGAAGTTTATTACACTCTCCTCGTCACTTAACTCCTTGATATAAGGTCTTGTAGAGTACATTATAGACTGCCAGATAGGTAGGTCGTAGGCGTTATAGATAATGTCCTTTACTATCTCCCTTAGATAACCATGCTCCCTGGCCTCCTTTACAATGAACTTGTTCATACCTAGGAAGGGCTCATGTTGCACATCTCCAATAGCCCCTACAATGGCAAATATACTTAGGTCGTAAAATCCATACTCCCTGGCTACAAGATAACAGACACCACTTGCTGAAATCTCCCTTGCCCCGTTAAGGTTGAATATATGGGGGTTAAGTTGATGCACCTCCTCCACCTTGGTATACCTTAACTTGGGAGGGTGGTGATCTAGGATAATAGCATTCATGTCCCTCTCTGCAATTACATCGATGTAGGCACTACCCATATCACAGAAGATATAGAGGGGGTTGTTGTACTCCCTATATATCCTGTTGATAACTTTCTCATTTAGATGCTCCACTATGGAGAGGTGGAAGTTCTTGTTCAGTCTATAGAGCATCTTTATAATTATGGCACCTGCAGACAGTCCATCTGCATCGTAGTGGGTAATTACCCTTACCAATCCATCGTGATCTTTTATCTTCTCCTTAATCTCCTCTACAGTCTTCCTGTACTTCTCGTATACCTTCCTATCTTTGAATACATCACTTAACATAAATACCCCTCCTTATAGTTACTCTCAGGGAAAGGTTATGAACAACCTAGATAGATTCAGGGAGCATAGTGTTATAGGTGGACTGATAGATTGGAGGAGACTGGAGGAAATATTGAAGAGTCAGGGGATAAGGCTCCTAGATATACTGGGGAAGGGACATAGGGGAGTGGTATTTAAAGGTATATACAGGGGTAGGGAAGTTGCCATAAAGGTACCTAGGTTAGATGCCAAGAATACCATCTACCAGGAGGGTTGTATCCTAAAAGAGGTAAATGCCCTAGGTATAGGTCCCAAGTTGTATACCTTCTCCAGGGACTACCTTGTAATGGAGTACATAGATGGAATTACCTTGAAAGACTATATTAACAGTGGGGATATAGATAGAGAGGAGTATTTAAATATTGTAAAGGAGGTTTTGAAACAGTGCCTTCGTCTAGACATCCATGGAATAGACCACGGTGAGATACAGGGGGGAAAGCATATAGTGTTAAAACCTCCCAAGGTATATATAATAGATTTTGGTAGTGCAAAAATTGGAAGGACCCCTCGTAACTTCACCAGTGCACTATCCCTCTTCTTTGGCAAGTCCTTTATTGCAAGGAAAACCTGCGAGATATTAAATATATCGGAGACTGAGAGAGACTATATAATAAGGTTTGCAAAAAGGTATAAAAAATACATGAAAAATAGTTACCTCTCTCCAGGGATACGTACCTCAAACTCACAGTAGTCATCTCCACAGGCACAACACCTGGTTTCAACAACCTCCACCTTCTTATTCAGTATATTTTCTAGGCATCCTGCAAGTATGCCTCTCTCGTAGTGACATACACATTCACCAATATTTGGAAAACCTGAACAGAAAACAGACTCATATATCCGGATCCTCAGCACTGGATTTTTCTCCACCACCTCTACAATCCCTATCCCCAGCTCCCTGAAATACCTGATCAAATCATCCATAGTTCTAACCCTTAAACTTTTTCCAAAACCTTTCCCAGCACTGTATATCTTATGGGTAGAGTTGAATCCCAAGTATTTTATAATAGAAAATACAAATGCCCTAAATACCACCACATCTACATATCTACCTAGGGTAGGTCTGTCTACCCTAGATAGCTCTTCATAGTTAAGGGGTAAACACAGTCGCTTATATGTACTCTTAGATTTCTCCTCCTTGTTGCTAGGATCAGTGTCTCCCTTTTCATCTTGCTGGTCCCTAGTATTAGTAGCCATCTGAACTTTCTCTAAATTTCCATCCTCTCTGTCTTTCTTTAACTTAAAGATCTTCTTTAAAAAATTGGAGATGTCTACCATAGATACCCCCCAGGGCCAGGCATTATTTAAAATTCTAAAAATTTAACTATTACTATATTTGTTTTTGCTAATCCTACTTAAAGTTTACAGTAATGGTCGGAAAAAATAACATCTGAGGGGGAAATATGGAGATGCCAAAGGAGTATTCACTAGAACTGGAAAAGGAGGTACAGAAGAAATGGGAGGAGGAAGGGATATACAGGTTTAAAAACGATAAAAATAAACCTCACTACGTTATAGACACTCCACCTCCATACCCTACAGGGAGTATGCATCTGGGGCATGCCCTAAACTGGACCTATATGGATATAATAGCGAGATTTAAAAGGATGAACAACTACGACGTACTCTTCCCACAGGGATGGGACTGCCATGGTCTTCCAACAGAGGTTAAAGTTGAGGAGATCTACAACATAACAAAATCTGATGTAGACAGGGAGGAGTTTAGAAAACTCTGTATAAAACTTACAGAGGAGAACATTAAAAAGATGAGGGAACAGGTGAAATCCCTTGGTATATCTATAGACTGGAGTAGGGAGTACATCACCATGAAACCTGAGTATATCAGGAAGTCCCAAACTGCATTTGTTAGGATGTACAGGGATGGTCTTATCTACAGGGGGAAGCACCCTGTCAACTGGTGTCCAAGGTGTCAAACTGCCATAGCCTTTGCAGAGGTAAACTACATAGAGAGGGAGACCTATCTCAATTACATCAAGTTCCCCTATGCAGATGAGGAGGACAAATACTTAGTAGTGGCAACTACCAGGCCTGAACTTCTACCTGCCTGTGTAGGTATAGTAGTACATCCAGAGGATGAGAGGTACAGGGATGTAATTGGAAAGACTGTCAAGGTACCCCTCTTCAACTACGAGGTTAAGGTGTACGGGGATGAGGATGTAGATAGGGAATTTGGTACTGGGGTTGTCATGGTCTGTACCTTTGGAGACAAGACAGACGTCCTCTGGGTAAATAGACATGGACTTGAGATTAAGAAGGCTATAAATGAGAGGGGGGAACTTACAGAGATATGTGGCAAGTATGCAGGATTGAAAACTGAGGAGGCGAGAAAGAGGATAATAGAGGATCTGAGAAGGGAGGGTTATCTCCTGAAACAGGAGCGTATAAAACAGAAGGTTGGTGTATGTTGGAGGTGTAAAACCCCCATAGAGATTATCGTTGGAGACCAGTGGTTTGTAAATATAAGGAAGTTGATGCCTGAGATCAGGAGGGTAGTTGAGGAGATCAAGTGGACCCCCGAGTATATGAAGAAGAGACTACTACAGTGGATGGAGGACTTAGACTGGGACTGGTGTATAAGTAGACAGAGGATATTCGCCACACCTATCCCTGTATGGTACTGCCCAGAGTGTGGAGAGATAATAGTTGCCAGGGAGGAGGATCTTCCAATAGATCCTACAGTGGAGTGCCCCTACACCTGTAAATGTGGGAATAAAAACCTTATACCTGAGAGGGATGTTCTAGACACCTGGATGGACTCCTCCATCACCCCCATGGTAATAACTGGATGGTTGGAGGACGAGGATTTCTTCAGGGAGCACTACCCAGTGCAGCTGAGACCTCAGGGACATGACATTATAAGGACCTGGGCCTTCTACACCATTGTAAAGTCCATTGCCCTTACAGGTATGAAACCCTGGGAGGAGATAGTAATAAACGGTATGGTATTTGGAGAGGATGGTCACAAGATGAGTAAAAGTAGGGGGAACGTAGTAGAACCCTCTGAGATTACCGAGAGGTATGGGGTAGATGCCCTAAGGATGTGGGCTGCCAACAGTTCCCTTGGAAACGACGTACCCTTTGCCTGGAAGGACGTTGACTACAACTATAGATTCCTTAGGAAGTTCTGGAATGCTGCAAGGTTTGCAAAGATGCACCTGGAGGATAAAACCATAGAGGAGATAAAGAGAGCTATAGAGAGGGGGAATGTCACCCTAGACAATCCAGTGGATCTCTGGATAATAAGTAAGTTAAATAGACTTATTAAGAGGGTTACTGAAGACCTGGAGAACTACAGGTTTAACACCATAGTTAACATCCAGAAGTTCCTGTGGCATGAGTTCTGTGACCACTACATAGAGATGGTTAAGTACAGGTTGTACAGGGAGGAGGCTGAGAGGGATAGGTTCCACTGTCTATATACCCTCTACTATGTGATAACTAACGTTTTAAGACTCCTGGCACCCTTTGCCCCACACTTCGCCCAGATAGTGGGAGATATTTACAAGGTGGAGAACCTCCATACCAGTTGGTGTAAGGTCCAGGAGGATATGATAGATGAGGAGATGGAGAGTGTTGGAGAGTTGGCTAAGAAGGTGGTAGCCTCTATAAGGAGGTACAAGGCCCAGAGGGGTATGCCTCTAAATGCCCCCTTGAGAAGGGTTGAGATATACCTCCTGGATAAGATGGATTACGAGAGGATGTTAAAGGTTGTGAGGGATATAAAGGGAACGTTAAATATCCAGGAGTTAAAGGTTATACAGGGTAAACCTAAGTTGGAGCAGAAGATAGTAGAGGTTGTACCTGACAAATCCAAGATAGGTCCACAGTTTAAAAAGGATTCTAAGAAGGTTATGGACTTTATAAAAAATGCAGAGGAGGAGACCATTGAGAGGATACTTCAGGAGGGTGTTGAAACTGAGTTTGGTCTAATATGTAGGGAGCATATCAAGTCCCTTAAGAGGGCACTCTTCAGTGAGGGTGAAATGGTAGATGCCGTAGATATAGAGGGGGTTGTAGATGGGGTTGCCATTATCTGGAAGTAGGAGATAAAAGTACTATCTTCTCGTAGTACTCAGTATATCCACCGTGGTAATGGGGAAGTTCTCTAGACAACTCCTCCTCTAACTTAATTATCCTCTTATACTCCCTCTGGGATACTACACCTATAAGACACCTTCTCCAGGCCTCCCTACATTTTAAACTACAGGGTATAAAACCTGAGGTTATCACTACAGCAAATTTTCCCTCTCCTTTAAAACTTTCAGCCTCCTTAAGGTGCTCTTCATCTATGGCAAACCTTACAGATTTAAAGGATTCAATGCAGCAACTTGGATATCCCATCAACTTCCCGTACTCCCCTGCAAACTCCAATCCAGAGTAGACACCTAGGTAGGAGGATACCAGGGGATCTATGGCAGGTCTAACTGGAGGTTTATACCTCTTAACAATTTCAATCTCCTTTTTAAGCCTGGATACTACAAAGTTGAATACCTCCTCATCCATTTTCTGGATATGATGGGATATATGTTTCAAATCCTCCTCAAGATTTTTTCTTAGAGATATTATCCTTCTAAGTATCTCCTCCATAGTACTGACTGCATCCATACTAATCCCTCTTAGGTGTAAGGATGAAGGTATACTACAGTATTGTTGAGGACTACAACCTCCTTAAAAGGAGGTACAACCTACTGGATCTAACCTTTGACAACCTAGAAGGGTATAACAGGATACTTGTAAAACCTAACATATTAGGGCCCTATCCACCAGATAAACATGTAACCACACATCCAGCCTTTCTAGAGTGGATCCTGAGCTATCTAATAGAGGTGAGAGGGGTAGAGAGGGATAGGATTGTGGTGGGAGAGTCCTCAGGTTTCTCCACCGAGAGGGCCTATGAGGTTTCCAGGATAAAGGATATCTGTGAGAAATACCATATCTCTTTTTTACCCTTTGAGAGGGACAGAGGTGTAAAGGTAAAGTTGTTAAATACCTCCCTGGTAATTTCAAAGACTGTAATGGACAGTGATCTGATAGTAAACCTGCCAAAGTTGAAAACCCATGTCCTCACTAGATACACTGGGGCTGTTAAAAATCTATACGGCTGTATACCTGGAGGATTGAAACCAAAACTTCATAAGTACTTTCCCAGGGAGCAGGATTTTGCACAACTTCTAGTGGAGCTATACAGATTTCTAGTAAAGGGGAGAGAGATAGTCTCTGTAATAGATGGTATCTGGGGAATGGAGGGTAACGGCCCAAGTAATGGAAGACCTGTAAACTCCAAGGTGGTAATAGCCTCTAGGGATGCCCTGGCATTGGATATCCTTGCAACCTACTACATAGGATACAACCCTACAGATGTCCTAACCAACAGGATCTTAATTGGTGAGAGATATAACTGGAAGGACGATTTGGAGATTCTAGAGGTTGAAGAGGATGTTAAAAGAAGGGATTTAAAGGATGTTCCCAGGATAAAGTTTAGAAAACCACTTACCTTCTATCTCACATCCATACTACCTCCTTTTATCCTGAAGTTGATATTCTCTACTATGATAGAGAAACCTAGGATAGATAGGAGGAGATGTAGAAGATGTGGTGTATGTGAGAAGATATGTCCTGTAGGAGCTATCTCTTTAGATAACTTGGAGATAGATAGGAAGAAGTGTATAAACTGCTACTGTTGCCACGAGATGTGTAGATTTAATGCCATTAGATTAACAAGGTTTTTATAATTATAACTGAGGTGTAGGATATGTACATCCCCATTAAGGAGGTACTACTCCTAATAGCATCATTGGGGATACTACTGGCATCCTATAGACTATGGGTTATGAAGGATGGAAAGAACATAGTCTATGCCCGTATCCATATAGCAGGTGTTATAGACCTGGCCTGTATACTTATAATGCTCCTTTTAAATCGTCCACTTCTAGCACTTCTCTACCTTATCCTCTCCCCCTTTGCAGCCCATGCCATAGCCAATGCAGACTACTACGACAGGATGAGAAAGAAGAAGGTAAAAAAGTTAAGGTGTTAAGGTATGCCTCTAAGTGTAATAGATGGGGCAGTTCTAATACTTATTGTACTCTCCTACCTTGGTGCCTTAACCCAGAAGGATCTTATTAAATGTGTAGTCCTCACAGGACTGGGAGGTTTAGGACTAGCCTATATATTCACCTCCCTCCTGGCTCCAGATGTTGCCCTAACTGAGGCCATACTTGGAGGTGCTATACTTCCAGCCTTCTTTGCCTTTACAGTACTTAGGACCCAGAGGTTTGATGAAGTAGAGGAGTAACTATGTATCTCATGGGGATAGACTATAGAAATAAAAACAGTGAAGAGTTGCTAAAGGCCTATAGAAAACTCTTAAGTGAAGGTATAGAGGTAGAACTTGTGGAAGATCCAGAGGAGCTGGTGGATGCTGTATTGAGGGGTGAAGTGCTTGGGGGGATAAGGGGAACCCTATCCTCCTCAGAGGTTATACCCTATTTAAGGGAATGTATAGGAAGGTTCTACAGGGCCTCCATACTGAGGAATCCCTTTAACAGAGAATACTTCCTTCTAGCCCCTGTAGGTATAGACGAGATAGGAGAAGAGAGTTTCAAAGATAAGGTAACTATAATAGAGTACATCCTGGACTTTCTTAGGAACAGTGACATATTTAGGGATGTGAAGATAGGTGTACTCTCTGGGGGAAGACCCTCTGACTACGGGAGAAGTGAGAGGATAGACAGGTCTATAGATGAGGCTTTAGAGGTAGTGAGGTATATAGGTAAAAAGTACAATGTTCATATAGAGCATAGGGGGATAGTGTTGGAGGAGTACTTAAAGGAGGGTTTCAACGTCATACTGGCTCCAGATGGCATCTCAGGTAACCTTATCTTTAGATCCCTGGCCCTTGTATGTGGAGTGGAAGGATGTGGAGCCCTAGTACTAAGTAAGAAGAGGATAAGGTTTATAGATACCAGTAGAAGTGGCACCTGGGATAGGTACTACAACAGTGTGAAATTCCTGAAAAACCTTAGATAAAAACTATTTTTCCTGGTGGTAATTTTGTCCTTACTTATGAAAATTTACGATTTTTTCAACGAAGTAGGGATATCGAAGATCTACGAGAAGATACTTGAGAGGAAGATTGACAGGGATAAGGTTCCAAAACATGTAGGGGTTATAATGGATGGGAACAGGAGGTTGGCAAGATTACTGGGGGAGAAACCTATTAAGGGACATTACCTAGGGGCTAAGAAGGTAAGGGAATTTATAAGGTGGTGTATCGATTTAAATATCCAGACAGTTACCCTCTACTCCTTCTCCCTGGAGAACTTTCATAGACCTAAGGAGGAGGTAGAGGCCCTCATGGATCTATTTGAGAGGGAGTTTAGATCCATTGCAGAGGATCCAGATGTACACAGATATGAGATCAATATAAAGGCCATAGGTAGGTTGCACCTACTCCCCAAGAGGGTACAGGAGGCTATAAGGTATGCAGAGGAGAGGACTAAAAATTACAGGAGATACAGGGTCAACGTAGCTATTGCATATGGAGGTAGGCAGGAGTTAGTAGATGCCGTTAAGAAGATTGCAGAAAAGGTGAAAAAGAATCAATTGGATATTGAAGATATTACTGTGGAGACCATCTCCCAGCACCTATATACAGCTGACCTTCCCCACCCAGATCCAGATCTAATAATAAGGACCTCTGGGGAGGAGAGGATAAGTAACTTCCTAATATGGCAGTCAAGTTACTCAGAACTTTACTTCTGTGATATCTACTGGCCTAAGTTTAGGAAGATCGATTTCCTCAGGGCAATAAGGGATTATCAAAGGAGGGTAAGGAGGTTTGGAAGATAGGATGAATATTAGAGTTGTTATCCTGTTGGTAATAATTAACCTGTTATCTTGTTGTATGGATTACAAGGAGGAAGGGATAATCTTAGAAACCAGCAGTGAAATTGATACTGGTGAGAAAGTTGAAACAACTGTCAACACAGATAGGGAAATATACCATACCAGAGGAGAGATAGAAGCTCCTAATAGAGGTGAGGACAAAATATATATAAGGTATCCTAGAATAGTAAACTACACTATTTTAGAGTATGGAATACATAGTGACAGGGAGGATCCAGCCCACTACCTCTATTTGGATATATTGAAGAATAGAACTCTCATATTTATATACGGAGGAAAGAAACCCTTTGACTGCCATCTCTCAGTAGAGAAGGTTGTAGAGCACAGTGAAGGTAATATAACCCTCTACATCAAAGAGATCTGTAAAGAGGATCCTGTTGTAACCAGTCCTTACATTGTTGTTGAGATTGAAGGTGTTGTAGAGAATATCTCAGTTATCTATATCCATTGACCACAACCACTTTTTTAACTATTAAAATTAGGGATGTGGTATCTTGGTGGATATAATATTTTTAGGTGCTGGAGGAGGTAGGTGGGAGACCATATATCAGAACAAGGGTACTGGAGGTTTTAGAATACATACGGAAAAAACCAGGTTACATATAGATCCAGGTCCTGGAACCCTAGTTAGGATGAGGGATTTGAAGATAAATCCCCTGGATACCAACATCCTCTTTGTATCCCATGACCATCCAGATCACTATACAGATGCAGAGGTAGTAGTGGAGGCCATGACCAGGGGGATGACAAAGAAGAGAGGGTATATTGTAAGTAATCTCTCTGTTTTAGAGGGGTTTGGCAAGTACGAGAATGCAATATCCAAGTACCATCAGTCCATGTGTGAAGGTGTCCACATACTAAACCCTGGAGAGTCTGTAAGTATCTACGATGTAAAGTTAACTGGTACGAAGACAAAACATGGAGACCCCTTTGGTATAGGTCTAAGGGTTAGTACATACAGGGGGGATATTGGATACACGGGAGATACTGAAAAGATAGACTCCCTCTCCCAGGACTTCGACGGAGTTAGGGTACTTGTAGCCAACGTTATGAGGGAGAGGGGAAAGAGGATAAGGGGACACCTGTGCTCAGAGGATGTGGTAGATCTCCTGGAGAGTATGAATAAAAAGCCTGAGTTAGTTATTATGAATCATATGGGTCTAAAGATGACAAATGTGATAGGGGAGTGTAAGTATATCCTAGAGAGTACTGGGGTTAAGACCATTGCAGCCAAGATTGGATTGAAGGTTTCACTCTACAAGGACTTCTACAGTATTGTATACCTCTAGGTGGGAGTATGAAGAAGATTATAAGTTTAAGGGCTACAAATAGGGAGATAGTAGATTTCTGTAACGAGATAACCAAGATGGACATTAACTGTTCCGTAGAGTCAAAGACGGTGTACAGCGAGGAGGAGGATATAAACACCTTCAGGATAAAGATATACGGCTACGACAAGGACAAACTTATAGAGGACTATAGAACTGTGATGACCCTAATAAACAAGATACACAAGAGGTATCACCCAGATCCAAGGGGATACTACGAGTTCCAACTATCTGAATTAAGATACCCCATAAGTAAAGACCTTATACTGGAGACCTTGAATATGCTAAATATTGACTACAGATACAAGAAAGATAGTGGTAGTATAAAGTGTAAGTTGTCCTATGACGAGTTCAACAAGATCTTGGAGGAGTTAAGTAGTATACACAGTGATCCAAGACTAAGTACCATGAAGATAGGTTCTAAACCTGTGAAGAACTTAATAATCCTCCTATCCTATCTCACAAAGAGGGATGTGGAGGATATTGTAGAGGAGTGTATCGAGCAGGGTTTCTTTAGGGTAGAGGAGGATGGTACCATACACCTAAATAGGGACCCTAAACTTATAAAGGAGTACTACTTGAAGGAGGGAGAGGATGGGCGAATATGTGAAGATAATAAGTAGGGATGAGAACAGTATAGAGTTGGAGATTGTAAATGAGGACCACTCACTCTGTAATCTCCTTAAGGATCTCTTACTGAGAAAGGAGGACAAGGTTGTTATGGCCTCCTACTGTATAGAACATCCTGTTTTAGACCCTGAAACTGGTAGATACATATCCAACCCAAGGATAACAATTATAACTAAGGAGGGTGTGGATCCTCTAGAGGTCCTTAAGGAGGCTTTAAGGGAGATTATAGACCTCTGTGACAGATCTCTTGAGGATTTAAGGTAATTTTATATATTATTAGGGAGAAAGATAGAACTTTTAATAAAAAATGAGGGGAGATTGAATGATGGTATCCAAGGAGTTATACAGGGAGTGTATGAAGGGGACTACTACAGTAGGTTTAGTATGTAGGGATGGTGTGGTACTTGCCACAGATAGGAGAGCTACAATGGGTAATCTCGTTGCAGATAAGGAGGCGAAAAAGTTATATAAGATAGACGATTATATAGCCATGACCGTGGCAGGTAGTGTTGGAGATGCCCAGGCCCTAGTTAGATGGATCTCTGCAGAGGCCAAGTTGTACAAACTGAGAACTGGCAATTACATGCCACCTCACTCCTGTGCCACACTTCTAAGTAACATACTTCACGGTAGTAGGTACTTCCCTTTTTTAACCCAGTTGTTAGTTGGAGGTTACGACCACCTCTACGGTCCAAAACTATTTTCCCTAGACCCTCTAGGTGGAGTTAACGAGGAGACCTCCTTTACAGCCACAGGTTCAGGTTCTCCCACTGCCCTAGGGGTCCTGGAAAGTGAGTACAGGAGAAATATGGGGGTAAGGAAGGGGAGAGATCTTGCAGTTAAGGCCCTCCTCTCTGCCATGGAGAGGGATGCCTTCTCAGGTAACGGTATCTCCCTTGGAGTGGTGGATAAAAATGGGGTCAAGATATACTCCGAGAAAGAGGTGAATAGATTAATAAAGAGAATCAAGAAGAAATAATACCCCTAACTTTGTTTTTTACTTTATTTTACCCCAAGATTCTACTACTTTTCTTCTAGAAATTTCCATTATTTTTAATTTTATTTAAAAAATTTTTTGGAGGGTTAGTTTTGTCAGCTGAGGAGTTGTTAAGGGAGATAAAGGAATATGTAATAAAGAACTCACCTGGAAATGCCATAATTACCGATGTTCAATTTGAAGGGCCAGAGGTAGTGATCTACTCCAAGAACCCTGAGATCTTTTCAAACACATTTATCAAGAATATTGCAAAGATGTTCAAGAAGAGGATAACTGTAAGACCAGACCCCTCTGTTCTAACTGATCCAGAAACTGCCAAGAGAAAGATACTGGAGATAGTACCAGAGGATGCAGAGATAACAAACTGTATATTCGATGCAAATACTGGGGAGGTGATTATAGAGTCTAAGAAACCTGGGCTCGTTATTGGAAAGGAGGGGCGTACCTTGGAGGAGATCAAGAAGGCTATAAAGTGGGCTCCTAAACCTGTTAGAACCCCTCCAATACCCTCTGAGACCATAAATGCAATAAGGGCTACACTTTACAGGGAGAGGGCAGAGGTTAAAGAGATCCTGAGGAAGATAGGTAGAAGGATACACAGGGATGTAATATTTAAGGGGGATGCCTGGGTAAGGGTGTCTTTTCTGGGAGGTGCAAGGGAGGTTGGAAGGACCTGTAACTACCTTCAGACACCTGAGAACAGAATAGTTATAGACTGTGGGATAAATGTTGCCGTGGATGGTGAGAGGGCATTCCCCCACTTTGACACTCCAGAGTTCTCCATAGAGGAGATAGATGCAGTGGTTGTCACCCATGCCCACCTGGATCACTGTGGCTTCATACCAGGCCTCTTCAGATACGGCTACGATGGACCGGTGTACTGTTCCAGACCTACAAGGGATCTAATGACCCTACTTCAGAAGGACTACCTGGAGATTGCAGAGAAGGAGGGGAAGGTTGTACCCTACACTACCAAGGACATTAAGAAGTGTGTCAAACATACCATACCCTTAGACTACGGGGTAACTACAGATATTGCACCTGGGGTAAAACTAACCCTCCACAACGCTGGACATATCCTAGGCTCCTCTATAGTCCATCTTCACATTGGAGAGGGGCTCTTCAACATAGCCTACACAGGAGATATAAAGTTTGAGGCCACCAGACTCCTGGAACCTGCGGTATGTCAGTTTCCAAGGTTAGAGGCCCTGATAATTGAGTCCACCTATGGAGGGCAGGAGGACATCCTCCCAGATAGGGAGAAGACAGAGAAGGAGTTTCTAAGGATTGTCTCAGAGACTGTGAAGAGAGGGGGTAAGGTACTTATACCTGTCTTTGGTGTGGGTAGGGCCCAGGAGTTGATGCTGGTCTTAGAGGAGGGGTACAACCAGGGAATATTCAACGCACCAGTTTACCTAGACGGTATGATCTGGGAGGCTACTGCCATCCATACAGCCTATCCAGAGTACCTGGCAAAGAGTATAAGGGACAGGATACTCCATGAGGGTGACAACCCCTTCCTCTCAGAGGTATTCAAGAAGGTTAAAAATACCAACAACAGGAGGAACATAATAGACAGTGACGAACCCTGTATAATACTTACAACCTCAGGTATGCTAACTGGAGGTCCAAGTGTTGAGTACTTCAAGGCCCTTGCAGGGGATGAGAGGAACTCCCTTATCTTTGTAGGTTATCAGGCTGAGGGTACCCTTGGAAGGAAGGTGCAGAAGGGCTGGCGTGAGATACCTATAACTGGTAAAAATGGAAAGTCCAAGGTGATAAGGGTAAACCTTGAGGTCCATACCTTGGAGGGGTTCTCTGGACACAGTGACAGGAGGCAGTTGTTGAGATATCTCAGGAAACTTAAACCTATGCCTGAGAAGATACTTATGGTTCACGGTGAGGCCTCAAAGTGTATAGACTTTGCAAGTACTGCCCATAAACTATTTAAGAAGGAGACAAGAGCCCCTATGAATCTAGACGCCGTTAGAGTGAGGTAAGATGAAGATACTCCTCTTCGAGTACGCCCTAGGAAGTAATGAAAATATAGATCCCCATATCCTTCAAGAGGGTAAATTGATGTTCAACAGACTTTTGGAGGACTTCTTAAATAACAACTTTACAGTGGTCACCCTTTTAAGCGAGAGGTATAGTAGGTACTACAGGGGCAGGGATAACCTAAGGGTATATACCCACAGGGGTTCCAACCTTATGGAGGCACTTGAAGATGTGTTAGACAGGGAGGATATAGAGGGTGCCCTTGTAATTGCACCTGAGAGTGATGGTATCCTCTACAGACTTACAAGATTAATTGAAGATAGGAATATCTTAAACCTAGGCTCCCACAGTGAAGGGGTGAAAGTAGGGGGGAACAAGTATCTAACCTACAAGAGGATAAAGGATGTTGTTAAAACACCTAAAACCCTACCTCCAAAGAGGTATATAGTAAAGGAGATAGAGGGTTGTGGAGGTTCCAATCATAGGATAATTTCTGAGGACTACATAATCCAGGAGTATATAGAGGGGGAACCCTACTCCACAAGCTTCATAGTGGGGAGGAAACTCTATCCCCTATCCTTAAATAGACAGTACTATAAGGATGGAAGGTATGTAGGAGGAGAGATCAACATAGATCACCCCCTTAAAGATAAGATGATAGAGGAATCTATGAGGGCACTTAGGAAAATAGAGGGTTTAAAGGGTTACGTAGGTGTTGATATCCTTTTAAAGGGGGAGAGTGTATACATCCTAGAGGTAAATCCCAGGATAACCACCTCTGTTGTAGGTATATACACCACCCCTCCCCTCTCCCAACTACTGGTGGATAACGCCAGAGGGAGGGAGTTAAAATACAGGGTGGAGAGGTGTGGAGTTCACATCACCCTAGAATAACTCACCTCTGGGGAGAGAGGGGATACCTATCCAGGAGGTACTTGATAACTATAGGGGCCATAATGGAGGTTACAAGTATCATCATCACAACAGTTATAAAGAAATTATGGGGAAGTACCCCTAAATCCCTTCCAACGGAGGCTACAACGAGAGGGGCAGAGACCTGAGGGATGGTTAGCAGGCCTCCATAGAGACTTCTCAACTTGTCATAACCTATCACCCTAAAGGAGATATAGCCAGATAGTGTTTTCAATGTTATCAAGCCCCCCACTGTACCAAGGAGTACCTCTAAGTTAGTAAGATCTGCCAACATCCTGATGTTTGTACTCATGCCCAAGGTTAGAAAGAATATGGGTATAAAGAGACCGTAACCTATGGCATTTAGATTGCTGTTAAGTAGAAGGTCGTGCTCCTCCTTAGTTAGAGCCTCAGATACAGCTACCCCTGTAATAAATGCACATATCATTGGATGTACCCCTACGTACTCCCCAACAAGTATAGAGATGAGTATTATCAGGAGTACAAAGTGTATCTTTCTAAAGTGAAGTTTTTCAAACCTCTTTAATATCCCCTTTGTAACAAGGGGGATAAGTATCAAGAGACCTAGGATGTAGAGGAGTACCTGAAGGATAAAGAGTAGGGAACCCTCCAACTGATTTACACTGATCTTGGACACCATGGCCAGGAGTATCATACCAAGTACCTCAGATAGTACAACAGCCCCCAGAAGTACAGTTCCAAACTTTGACCTTATAATACCTAGTTCCTCTAGGAGGGCGTAAACCACACCTACTGAGTTGGAGGCGAACATAATAGCGTAGAGGAGGGCACCTAAGTGATGGAGACCAAGGAGGCTTCCTATATAGTAACCTCCAATACCACATATGAGGGCAGAGAAGAGGGCTATAAATAGGGAACTTTTAACCCCCTTAATTAGGGTTTCATTGTCCACCTCCATCCCAGCTAGGAACATGAGAAATATGGCTCCAAAGATGGAGAATGTTTTAAGGGATTCGTTAATATCCACGATAGCAAGGCCATAGGGACCTATAAGTATTCCAGCCAGCATTATGGCGGTAATCCCAGGGATGTTAAACCTCCTGAGGACAATAGGTGCCAGAAATATGGAGGCTATTATAATGAGAAATGTTTTATAGAGTTCCACATTTCCACCATTTTATTAATTATTTTAGATAAACCATCTAAGAGAGGAAAAGATGATACTGGAGTTAAAGGGGCTCTATCTAGGACTAAGGTTCTCCTCTGCCCATATAGTATTTGGCCACCACTCCTGTGGTGTTATCCACGGCCACACCTACTATATAGATGTAAGGTTAGGTGGAAGACCCTCTGGAGACTTTAACTTCCTCATAGATTTTAAGGTATTAAAAAAGATTGTGAAGGATGTATGTAAGAAATTAGACCATAAGTTACTTTTACCTAGGGACCATCCCCATCTTAAGTACACCCTTGGAGAAAACTACATCCACTTTGTATACTCCCAGGGAGGATGTAAAAAGGAGTATAAGATCCCGTTGGAGGATGTTCTACTTCTACCTCTAAAGGGTATCACTGCAGAGGAATTATCCCTCTATATAACAGGTCTTATCAGGGAGGAACTTCTGAAGCTAGAGGTGGACAACATAGAGTGGGTAGAGGTTACACTGTACGAGGGGTTAGGTCAGGGGATAACAAGTAGGATGCACCTTAAGTAAAAATAAATAAATAAGAAGAAATTATAATGATTATTAATTATAAATGGTGGTTGTTATGGAGTTTGACATAAGTGTAAGTGAGGTTATGAGCACCCCTGTGGAGACTGTGAAGTTAGATGCCACAGCCTACGATGCCGCCAACATACTGAAGAACAAGGACATAGGATGTTTAGTAGTGATAGATGATGCCATGAAACCTGTTGGTATTATTACAGAGAAAGACCTTGTCCACAAAGTTGTTGCAAGAAACCTAAAGTCAAAGGAGGTTCTAATTAAGGACATAGTATCTCCAAAGCTTATATCCATATCTCCAAAGGCCACAATTATTGAAGCTGCAAAGTTAATGGCCAGGAAGAATATAAAGAGACTTCCAGTAGTGGAGAATGGGAAGGTAATAGGTATAATCACCGTGAGTGATATTGTCTCTGTCTCACCTAAGATCTTCGAGATAATGATAGAGGTATCCAAGATAAGGGATGAGGAGGATTACCCAAAGGAGCATGGGTATCTCTATGGGGTATGTGAGCTATGTGGTAACCAGGGGCGTCTTAAGTGTGTAAATGGTAGATACCTCTGTGAGAGTTGTAGAGATAACGAGATCTAAATAAGATTAAAGAGGGGAGACATTGAGGGTATTTGAAATTGTAAAGGATAAGAAAGTTATAAAGGTCTATCCCTCTACCTCCATAAGGGATGCACTTTTAAAGATGAACAACAGTGGCAGTAGAAGGGTACCTGTGGTAGACCCAGGTACAGATAGGGTTGTAGGTATTGTAACCTCAATGGATATACTGGACTTCATGGGAGGAGGTTCCAAGTACAACCTTGTAAAGTTTAAACATAACCGTAACCTCCTAGCTGCAATAAACGAACCTGTCAAGGAGATAATGACCTACAACCCTGTATGTGTAAGGGAGAATACACCCTTGAAGGAGGTAATAGAGGTATTCCTTGAGAAGAATGTAGGAGGGGCACCTGTTGTTGATAAAGAGAACATACTCCTCTCCCTTATAACTGAGAGAGATGTGATAGGCTATCTTATAGAGAGTATAGAGGGGAGAAGTGTCCAGGAGTATATGATAGAGGATCCCATAGTTGCTACTCCAGGGATGAGGTTAAAGGATGTTGCAAGGGTTATGTTGAGAAATGGATTTAGAAGACTTCCAGTGGTATCTGAAGATAGACTGGTAGGAATGGTGACCTCCACAGATTTCATAAGACTACTAGGTAGTGACTGGGCCTTCAACCGTATGACTACAGGGAATGTAAGGGAAATAACAAATGTTAGGGTGGAGGAGGTTATGACTAAGGAACCAATGAGGGTAAGGAGGGAGGACTCCCTTAGAGCTACTGCAGAGATAATGCTCAGGGAGGGTGTAGGGGCTCTTCCAGTTGTGGAGGAGAGGGATAGATTAGTAGGTATAATAACGGAGAAGGATATTGTGACATTCCTCAGGGAGATCTACTCCTAGGTGGTAACTTGAAAGTTGAGGAGATAGCAGAGGTGGTGGTGGAACTTTTCAGGGAGGCTGCAACAACTGTACCTGAGGATGTGGAGAGAGCCCTCCTATCTGCCCTGGAGAGGGAGGAAAGTGAGATCTCAAGGAGTATCCTGAGGGCCATCCTCAGGAATATAGAGGTTGCCAGGGAGAGATCCATACCCCTATGTCAGGATACAGGGGTTCCCCTTATCTTTCTAAAGGTGGGGAGAAATATATCCTCCTCTGAGATCCTTCATATCTTAGAGGGGATAAGGGAGGGTGTAATTAGGGCTACTGAGGAAGTTCCCCTGAGACCTAACGTTGTAAATCCCTTTACAAGGGAAAACCTTAAAACAAACGTTGGACTTGGATCCCCCTTTGTAGATATAGAGGTAGATAGGAATCTAGATAGAGAGGTGGAGATAGGGGTACTTCCCAAGGGTGCCGGTAGTGAGAATATGGGTGCCCTTAAGATGCTAACCCCTGGAGAGGGTATAGAGGGTATAAAGAGATCTGTACTGGAAACTGTAGCCAGGGCTGGAGGGAAGCCCTGTCCACCTATAATCCTAGGTATAGGTGTGGGAGGTACTGGAGATATAGCCTTAAAACTGGCTAAGAAGGCGCTTCTAAGGAGGATAGGGGAGAGACACCCTGAGAGGGATGTTGCAAAATTGGAGAGGGAGATACTGGAGGATGTTAACAGTTTAGGCATTGGGGCCATGGGTCTCGGTGGAAGTGTTACAGCCCTAGATGTTTTTATAGAGTACAGGGGATGCCATACAGCATCTCTACCAGTGGGAATCTGTATCCAGTGCTGGGCACATAGATGGAGTAGAAGAGTTGTAAAAATACATTAACTCTCCATAAAAAATAGATGGCTTTTACAACTACAGTCAGAGGATCCAAAACCCTCTATACTTTTAAGAAAGCTTAAATCCCTAGCCACCTCACACTCCACAGCCTCCCCTGAGATATATACCTCCTTCACAGTACCGTACTGTAATAGGTAATCTATATGCCAGTGTAATTTCTTATCCTCCCTTAGATGCCTCTCTATCCTTCTCCTTAAATTGTTACTCTCCCCCATGGCAGATCCTACGTAGAAGTAATAGCCCCTTTTAAACCTCTTCCTATTTTTCCCGTAGGTGATAGTTCTAGGCTCCTTTAACTTTATCTTCAGGATGTAGGTACCCTTCTCCTCTGGGATGTTGTCCCTTGAAACCTTCTTAAAGTTATATTTTTTCAGTACCCCCTCTATACCTTTTAACTTGTGGTAGTAGGGGCATATCTTCCTTATCTCCTCTGGACACAGGTGGCACTTTGGAATAGGGGAACATATCCTCTTACCGTAGTCTACAAGTAGTGTGTTTATAATCTTCCAGTACTTTTTTGGCAGTTTCTTTCTTAACTCCATCTCACTCTCTTCAGGGGTCTCAGTGTCTATGTACTCCCATCTGTTACATATCCTGTGGACATGGGTATCTACACATATACCGTAATCGTCGTATGCCAGGGTAATTACCAGGTTTCCAGTTTTTCTCCCTACACCAGGTAACTTTATAAGGTCCTCCAACCTCCTTGGTACCTTACCCTGAAACTCCTCTATTAACATCTCTCCCAGCTTTTTTAGATATCTGGCCTTAGTTCTGTAGAAGCCCACTGGATATATAAGTCTCTCCAACTCCTTCTCATCAATATCCACTAGATCCTGAGGGGTTTTTATCCTTTTAAACAGTCTTTTTGAAACCTCCAGTGTAACCTCGTCCTTTGTCCTTGCACTGAGTATGGTGGAGAGAAGTACCTTGAAGGCCCTTTCTTCAACCTCCCTATCCTCCCTAGATATCCTTTCAACTGCTGGAGTATCCTTCAACCTTCTACTTAGTATATCTAAAAAGGTATGGAACCTCTCCTCCAAGGTCTTCTCCCTGGCATCCATAGAAACCCCTGATAAAAAAGTAATTACTTCTTCCTTCTTTTCTTGAACTCCTCCATTAACTCCTCGTACTCCACCCCAGAGTAGGCCAGGAGTACAAAGAGGTGATAGATGAGATCTGCAGACTCATGTATGATCTCTTCTTTAACCCCATCCTTTGCCGCCAGTATAACCTCTGTAGCCTCCTCCCCTATCTTCTCACATATCTTGTTAATAGCCCTCTTACTGTCGTCGATAGTTAAATAGGCAGTGTATGAACCTTCAGGTTTATTTTTTATCCTCTCTTTTATTATCTGGAACTCCTCCCTAAGTATATCCATTATCTCCTCTCCAACGCCCTCAATCTTCTTACCATCTTTACAGCAGCTTCTACAGCCCTCTTACCGTATTCAACCCTCTCCTCAGCCTGTAACCTTGTCATTCCAGGTCCTGAGACCCCTAAGGTTACAGGTTTGTTGTACTGGAGGGAGAGATCTGCCATCTTCCTTGCAGCGTTGTGGAGCACTATCTCGTCATGTTCAGTTTCCCCCTCTATTACACAACCTATGGTTACCACCGCGTCTACATCCTCCTTCTCCAACAACCTCTTTACAGCCAGAGGCATGTCAAAGGTTCCAGGTACTACAATCTTGTAGGTAACCTGGGCACCTAAGAACTCTGCATGCTCCTCTGCCAACTTCTCCATCATATAGGTGATCTCCCTGTTAAACTCTGATATTACAAATCCCAGTTTAACCTTATCCATAACCTTCACCTTAGATTTCCATCCCCTCCTATCAACTCCCTTAAATACTCCTTAAATCCAGGTATCTTCTCTAAGGCAATTTCAACATTTGCCTTTAGCCACCCCTCAATATCCCCTATGTCGTACCTCTTACACTTTATCTCTACACCTACTATCCTCTCCTCCTCCAAGAGGGTCCTCATGGCATCAGTTAGTTGTATCTCTCCTCCTTTTCCAGGTTTTGTATTCTCCAGATGTTCAAATATCTTTGGAGACAGAAGGTAACCCCCTGTAATAATTAAATTAGAGGGTGCCTCCTCCACAGAGGGTTTTTCCACTAGATCCTCTATCTCGAAGATACCCTCCCCTATCTCCCTTCCAGCTATTACCCCGTACTTATATACCATCTCCCTAGGTACCCTCTCCAAGGTTATAACTGAACAGCGATACCTGTTGTACACCTCTAACATCTTTTTTACCACGTTCTCTGTATAGATGGTATCTCCAACCATGGTGATAAAGTACTCATCCCCTACAAATTCCTTTCCACAGTATACTGCATCCCCCAATCCCTTAGGTTCCCTCTGTCTCGTATAGAAGATCTTGGCAATCCTGTCAATCCTACAGATCTCCTCAAGTAGGTGATACTTTCCACTCTCCTTTAACTTCCACTCCAATTCAAAGTTCCTGTCAAAGTGGTTCTCTATGGCACTTTTTCCCTTACCTGTAACTATTAGTATGTTGTCCACACCTGCATCTGCCAGATCCTCAATGACGTACTGTATGATAGGTTTGCCAACTACACATAACATCTCCTTAGGTTGGGCCTTGGTCATGGGAAGTAACCTGGTACCAAATCCTGCCGCAGGTACTATTCCCTTTCTTATCTTCATCTACCCACCTAAAAATAATGATTTATCCTCTAGGTTCCTTGGCCTTAGGTCTTAACTTTGAATACCCACACTTCCTACACTTCTCAGCTCTCCAGGGGTTCCTTGCATTACACCTTAGACAGATCTTCTTTTTAAAGAGCCTGTTCATAGCCTCTTCAAATGCCATGTTATCACCTTTTACTTATTCTATCTAGTATTTCTTTCTCTATCTTCTCAATCTCCTCACGTCCCCTCCCTGCATAACTTTCAAGTAGGTCCCTGTTTAAGTCTATAAATGTCTTTGCCCATTTAAAACCATTTAACAGAGATAGAGCCTCATTCTTATAATTTGCGATATAGAGGGTTGCAATACATGCCTCCAAGGTGGAAAGTTTGTAAGGCTTTCCATAGTTTACAGGGTTGGCAGCTATGAGGAAGGGGAGGCGCCTATGGTTTTTAAACCTTACCCTTTTAAATACCTCCCTGGCATGCTGCCAGGAACAGTCAAGGGCCAATATTCCATATTTCTCAATAATCTCTCTATCCTCTACAGATACTGGAACTTTGGAGAAGGGGTTTAACAGCAGGGCCCTTCTAGGTATCTTACGGTAGTCCTTTATAATCTTTGCCATATTTAACTTTCCCATCTTAAGGGCAGTACATCTCTTAGGATCACACTGATTCTTATGATAGATATAGATCTTCAAGGGAGCTCACCTTTATGGCCAGTTGATCACCTTTGGAATCTCAGGCATCTTTCCATACTTCTTCTGGACAATCTCTGGCCAGTCGTCGTAGTTGAAGCCGTACTGGGCAAGGAATCCTACAACCCATCTAGTTATTCCATAACCTGTACATCCAGTCCACACCTTTCTCCCCTTGTAATCCCTTATGTTAAAGCCCTCTACAAAGTGGGTTCCATGGACATTTGCAGAGGTTACTGCAACCCCCCTCCTCTCCTCCTTCTCATAGGGTAGCCATAACCTCATCTCGTACTTAGGCACCTCTGGAAACTCTATATCCCTATCCTCCTTCTTCCTCCCTTCCAGGTAGAAGGGATCGTCTCCAACCTCGGTCCAGTACTCCAGGTCAAGTTTTTCAGCTAGTCTCTCGGCGCATCTAAGTGTCTCATCCCTAACCTTTTCAACGAACTCTGGACTACCTAACATTACACATTCAATCCTTAGGAATTCGTTAACCCTGTCAAGCCCCCTGGCTCCACCTCCCTCCCATCTATATGTCCAACCACTTCTATCCACAAACTTCACAGGTTTATCCACATCTACCAACATATGTTCAAAGAACTGGTAGAAGGGTTCACACTGGGCAGGGGACAGTACATAGCTAGGATCTCTAAGTAACTCCCTTAACTTCTTAACAGGTATCTCCTTCCTTACCATCATCTCGGCGACAAACTCCCTGAACATCTCAGGGTCCCTCTTTGGAGGAGAGACGTAATACATCCCCTCTGGAAGTCCCTCTAGATATCTCATCTTGTACATGATCTCCAGGGGTATCAACTTGGGAAAGAGACACTCCTGGAATCCAAGTTTATGGACACACTCCTCCATTATAAGTTCCTCGAATACCCTGAATAGTCTTGCCATTGGAGGTGTATAGAACCATTGTCCCTTACCTGGAAACCTCTTTACCCATCCCAGTCTCTCTGCAACATCTGTAGGATCCTCCCTGAAGGTTATAGATCTCTTAGCCCTATACTCCCTCACTATGGTACCAGGTTCTATGGCACATACACGGCGGGTTAGATCCTCCTGGGACTCCAGGTAATCCCTTACAATCTTTATAGCCCTGTCTATAATATTTCTCTTAAGCTCCTTCTCCCCTATCCCCCTGAATATAAGTTTTAACCTGTCACCTTCACAGATCACCTCCTGGCATTCAGGTACCTTTATATCCCCTACCTCCCCCTTTACAGGTATGGAGATCTCGTAGTCCTCTATGAGAATACCTCTAATACCTACCTTGTGTTTCCTTCCGATCTTCTCCATAATAGGTTTCTTCAACCTTATAAGGGCCTCATGTGCCCTGGTATACCTACCTGACACTATGTGTAGTAGAAGCTCCCTACCTTGAAAAGTGTAATCCACTATCCTGGAGGCCTCCTCCTCCTTTCCCTTAGGAACACCCTTTAGAAATATCTCCCTACTACCCTTGAGAACCTCCTCTATATCCCTTATTATCTCCCTGTCTAACTCCTTACTAAATACTACCTTCCCCCTAAGTTCAAACCTCACTCTCCCACCTATTTAAAAATTATAAAAATTATTTTCTAGGTTTTAACACCTTAGATCCTCTCATAAGTGCAGTTAATCCAGTACGTGCCATCTCCTTAATCCCAAAGGTCCTCACCAAGTCAATAAAGGCATCTATCTTGTCACTACTTCCAGTTATCTCCACAGTTAAGGACTCATGACTTATGTCCACTATCTTACCCCTGAATACGTTGGTGTATTGGATCACCTGGGACTTACTACTCTCATCTGGTGTATGGATCTTTATAAGACAGAGTTCCCTCTTTACACACTTGTTCACATCTAGGTCACTTACCTTTATAACCTCTATAAGTTTGTTAAGTTGTTTCACAACCTGTTCCAATATCTTGTCATCCCCCTTAACCACTATGGTCATCCTCGCCATGTTTGGAGTCTCAGTAGTACCTACTGTTATAGAGGAGATGTTGTATCCCCTTCTACTGAAGAGGCCTGCTATCCTCTGAAGTACCCCTGGGTTGTTCAGCACAAGTGCAGAGATAATATGGGTGGAGGTCTCCTGCTTTTTCCCATGTTTTCCCATAGGATCACCTTTTTAATAGGTCTCCCTTTCCACAGGGGTTCCCATCTCCTGAGGTCCATCCTTAGAAAGTCCCTTCTCTCTAGTCTCCCCTAACAACTTTCTCTTTATCTCCTGGAAAGAGGGGATCCTCTCCCTGGGAGGGGCCCTAACTGGCTCTATTATATTCTTCAACTTTCCCCCTGGAGGTACCATAGGTAATCCCTCAGAGGGGTCTATGACAAAGTCAATAAGGTAGGGTTCGTCACTAAGTAGTGCCTCCCTGAGTACCTCCTTTATATCCTTGGGATCTGTTACCCTCTGGGCCTCTATACCGTAACCCTTTGCAACCTTTACAAAGTCTGGACTTTCTCCAAAGGTGACGTTACACTGTCTTCCACCGTAGAAGAGATTCTGCCACTGATACACCATACCTAGAGTTCTGTTGTCAAATATACATATTACAACAGGTATCCCATAGTCTGCAATGGTAGCTAACTCCTGGATATTCATCATAAATCCTCCATCTCCAGTGACACATACAACCTTGGATTCTGGCCTGGCTATCTTGGCCCCTATTGCAGCAGGTAATCCAAAACCCATGGTACCTAGTCCCCCAGAGGATATAAAGGTCCTAGGTAGATGTACCTTGAAGTAGTGGGCCATCCACATCTGATTCTGCCCCACATCTGTCGTTACAATAAATCTATCCTTTAGCTTTAACTCCTGGATAACATTCATAAGTTCCTTTACAATTCTCTGGGGTTTTATAGGGATATCTTCGTAGTCCATCTTTGGGATGTTGGATCTCTTCAGGGACTCTAGATACCTTAACCACCCCTCTCTATTCTGGTTATTCAGGCCCTTTCCATCTGTCCCACAGCTCTTAAGGAGACAGGCTATTATATCCTTTAATACAAGTTTTGCATCCCCCACTATAGGTATATCCACATCTATGTTTTTCCCTATCTCTGCAGGATCTATATCTATGTGTATAATCTTTGCATAAGGTGCAAAACTACTGATATCCCCTGTTATCCTATCTGAGAACCTACAACCTATGGCAATTAGTAGATCACACTCTGACACTGCATAATTTGCAGGTTTCGTCCCATGCATGCCAACCATTCCAAGGGATAGTGGGTGATCCTCGGGAAAACTACCCTTTCCCATCAAGGTTGTACATACAGGAATACCACATAACTCTGCAAGTTTTAAAAGCTCCTCTGTTGCATTGGAGATATTAACTCCACCACCTGCTATAATAACTGGCCTCTCTGCTGCCATGATAGCCTTTGCAGCCATTTTGATCTGTTTAGGATGTCCCTTTAAGGTAGGTTTATATCCAGGGAGATCCACCTTTGCAGGTATTGGATTACTCTCTATGTCAAACTCCTCCTCCTGGACATCCTTTGGCAGATCTATATGGACAGGTCCAGGTCTCCCAGTTTTTGCTATCTCAAAGGCAGCCCTAACTGTTGCAGGTATATCCTTACTTCTCCTTATCTGGAAGTTGTGCTTTACTATGGGCATGAAGATACCTAGGGCATCTATCTCCTGAAAGGCGTCGTTTCCTATTAACCTTGTAGGTACCTGGCCTGTAATTGCAATTACAGGGGAGGAATCTGCATAGGCGGTGGCCACACCAGTTACCAGGTTTGTAGCTCCTGGACCTGAGGTTCCAACACATACACCTACCTTTCCACTGGCCCTGGCGTATCCATCTGCTGCATGGGCTGCCCCCTGCTCATGCCTTGTAAGGATATGGATAAGGTCACTGTCGTAAAGTGCATCGTAGAAGGGTAGTAGCGCCCCACCTGGATATCCAAATATAACCTTTACACCTTCATACTCCAGTGCCTTTATAAAGGCCTCTGCTCCCCTCATGACATCACCGTCAGTATTTAAGAAGATTGAAAAGAAGAGTTGTGAGATAACTTATAAATAACTTATTCAAAAGGGTTAAATTTTTCTTAAAACTACACAGAGGAATTGACCTCTGCCTCTAAGGAGGTCCCTTAACCTATACTCCAACTTTAGATAAACCCTCTCTATAAGGTATCTTAGAAGTGACACTGGAAGTACCTTGAAGATAGAGGGAAGGAAGTAAAAGGTGACATACCTCTCTATTTTAAAATCCTCCATCTTAAAATCTTCAAGAGAGAGAGCCCTATGGTATATTTTAAAGTCGTTGAAAACCTCCTCCTTCACTATACTCTCCCTGTTAACTACTACAACTACAAGGATACCCTTCTTCTTTAACACCCTGTGAAGTTCCCTTAAAGCCCTGGGGATATCCCTTACATGTTCCAGTACATTGATACAGAGGATGAGGTCAAAGGTGTTGTCTTTAAAGGGGAGATTCAATACATCTCCACAGACCCTCTTACTCCAGAGTCTGTACCTCCTTCCAAACCTCTTAAGTTGATAATAAGAGAGGTCTAGGTAGAGGGCATCTAGCTCCCTAGTTAGAGAGTAATAGGATCCAAATCCACAGCCACAGTCCAGTACCTTACCTCCCCTCCTTTTAACATCCCTGTACTCTTCTAAATTCTCTACAATATCTACTACCAACTTCTCCTCCAAATCAACAAGTATTTTAATATAGCCTGGAAGTGCCTCTGGGGAGTAGCTGTCGTAAAATCTTCTTATCTCCTTCATGGTTTTAGAATATTGAGACTTATATCCACCGCTGGAGCAGAGTGTATTAAACATCCCATGGATATAACATCTATATCATACTTGGCATACTCCAAGACGTTATCCTCCCTTATACCCCCACTGACCTCAACTAAGGGTCTATACCCCATCTTATCCCTGAAGATCTCTATCACCTCTAGGGCCTCCTCCACCTCCCTAGGTTTAAAGTTATCCAGGAGTACTATGTCAGGTTTATAGGGAAGTACCCTCTCTAACAGGTCTATACTGTCCACCTCTACCTCCACCTTCTTTGTAAAACTTACCCTCTTTACCCTTTTAAAACACTCCTCTACTCCAAGAGCCTCTATATGATTATCCTTTATCATGACCATGTCGTCCAATCTAAACCTGTGGCTATCTCCTCCCCCTACAACTACGGCGTACTTCTCAAGGGGTGAGAGAAGGGGTAGTGTCTTTCTGGTACAGGCCACTCTAACCCTCTTGTTAACCTCCCTTACCTTCCTCACAACTCTATAGGTTTTAGTGGCTATACCTGAGAGGTGCATCAAAAAGTTTAGAACAGTCCTTTCAAGGGTTAGTATCTTTCTGGTATTACCCTCTACCTCCATGATCCTACTACCCCCCTCTACAAATTCC
Source organism: Methanothermococcus sp. SCGC AD-155-E23 (assembly GCA_019561615.1). GTDB lineage: Archaea > AGJL01 > Methanococci > Methanococcales > Methanococcaceae > Methanofervidicoccus. The sequence goes on along the minus strand of JAHEQA010000008.1, from coordinate 3,841 downwards.
CCCTCCTCTACAAGAGGATTACATCTTAGGTTGTAGTCCCTGAGAAAATCTAGGATAAAGTTCACACCACATACTACAGCATCCTCTTTAACAACTACCTCCCCCCTTGACCTGTGATGCTCTGGTATTATTAACTCCGTGGTGATATCTCCATAGCCTACATCCTTTACAAGGGATTCATTTAGGACCTTTTTGGCGTAGAGGGAGAGCATGGAGTATCCCCTTAGATAACCCGTATAGTGTATATCCCAGGGCACAGAGGAATAGACCCTCAGGGATGTTAAAGAGGGATAGTAGAAGGGAGATCCCAAAGAGTATTAGAGGCCACCTTCCTAGATACTTTGGGTATACTATTTCACTTATCATTAGAAACCCTGTGAGTACCCCTAATATAGAGATAATAATATCCCCCCGAGGGAGGTCTAACTTTAAAAACATCTCACAGGATGTTGAGAGGAGGAGGGCTCCAACAGGTATAGGTAATCCTATAAAGTCTCTAATATTCAAAATATTAAATCTAGCTAACCTTAGGGCTCCAGAGAGTAGGTAGATGAGAGAGGCTATTAAACACCAAATACCACCAAAGTAGTGGTAGAGGAGATAGGCAGGTGCCACCCCAAAACTGACAATATCACATATACTGTCTAACTGGGCTCCAAACTCCGTCACTGTATTGGTCCTCCTGGCTAGGTATCCATCTAGGGCGTCGAAGACCAGGGCCAGATATATACATCTAAAGTCCTGGAGTATCAACGCCAACATCCCAAGTACTATATTCACCAGGGTTAGATAGTCTGAGATGGTGATCATCTCCCATATCTTCACTACCCTATCTCTTTCCATGGACAACCTCCACTATCTTCCTAAATAGATCCTCCATCTCCCTTCCAATGGGGGTATCTAGATCTAGGGGTTTTCCACTCATATCCATGTTTACCACATCTTCGCTGTAGGGCAGGAACTTAAGTATAGGGATGCCCACCTCCTTCTCAAAGATCTCCTTGAACTTCTCCCTGTCCATATCCTCCCTTACCTTATTTACAACGGCGTAAATCCTGGGAATACCTAGATCTTTAGCTAGTTTTTTTATCCTCTTTGCAGTTAAAATAGCCTTCTTAGAGGGTTCCACCACAACGAGCATCACATCTACACTTTCAGTGGTTTTCCTTCCCAGATGTTCAATGCCAGCCTCCATATCCATAATTACAACTTCATCCCTCTTCAATATAAGGTGTCTCAAAAGTCGCCTAAGGAGGACAGAGGCAGGACATACACATCCCTCCCCTCCCTGCTCAACAGTCCCCATTGCCAGAAGATAGATATTACCTATCCTATAGGAGTACTTATCTACTATGTCATCCACCTTTGGATTTATCTTAAATATCCCACCATACTCCCCAACCTTCGCACCTGTACGCTCCTCTATAAGATCCTCCATCTTGGAGATAGGGGTGATCTCCTCCTCTATCCCCAGGGCACAGGAGAGATTCATATCTGGATCTGCATCCACCGCTATAACCTTGTAGTTGTTTTTCTCAAAGAGTCTAGCCAGGGTAGATGCTATAAAGGTCTTGCCAACACCACCCTTCCCAGTAACGGCGATCTTCAAGTTATCACCACTTAAACCTTCTTACACTCCTTTCTCAGATACTCCAGTATATTGGCCCTTACCTCCCCTATAGTATACCCCATCTTAATAGGTATCTTGTCCTTCTTGTTAAGAATCTCCAGGAGATGTGCTACTCTAGGAAGTCTTAAATTTGCCCCCCTTATAAGATTCACCTTACTGAACACCTCCCTTGGAGTACCCTCTGTTATAATCCTACCCTTATCCATGACGTAAACCCTGTCTGCATAGACAGGTACAAGATCCACATCGTGGGTGGAGATTATTATAGTCATCCCCTCCCTGTTTAACCTGTAGAGTAACTTCATAATCCTGGAGGCTCCCATGGGATCTAAACCTGCTGTAGGTTCATCAAGTACCATTACCTCAGGTTTCATGGCCAGTATCCCAGCTATGGCAACCCTCTTCTTCTCCCCTCCACTTAGGTAGTGGGGAGGTTTATCCTCGTATCCCTCCATACCCACAGCCCTTAGAGCCTCTTTAACTCTCTTCTTCACCTCCTCCTCACTACATCCCAGATTCAGGGGACCAAAGGCCACGTCCTCCATCACAGTTGGGGCAAACAGTTGATCATCAGCATTTTGAAAAACTATCCCCACAGTTTTCCTAACCTCCAAGAGGGATTTACTGTCGTACTTGATAGGCTTACCCTTTATAAGTATCTCCCCCCTGTGAGGTCTTAAGATCCCGTTGAAATGTAAAAATAGGGTGGATTTCCCTGCACCGTTGGGACCTAAGAGGGCTACCATCTCACCTCTTCTAGCCTTAAAATTTACACCTTTAAGGGCCAAGGTTCCATCTGGATACCTGTAGTAAATATCCCTAGCTTCTAAAATAACATCCTTCTCACTCATGGATTCACCGTAATTAAAATAATTAATAATGCTAAAAAAATAAAAAGTATTATAAGTACTCTTCTACCATCTTTCTCATCCTCCTGGTGGCCTCAACTACATCCTCAGCTCCAAGTATTGCAGAGATAACAGCCACCCCATCTACTCCAACCTTAAGAACCTCCCTAACATTCTCATGGTTTATACCACCTATTGCTACAACTGGAATATGTACATTCCTCACTATCTCCTTCAACCCCTCTAACCCTAAAAGTCTGGCATCCTCCTTAGTCCTTGTAGGAAATACACTTCCAGCACCTATGTAGTCTGCCCCTTTCCTCTCCCCCTCTAGGGCCTCCCTTAGGTTTGACGCCGAAACACCTACTATCAAATGTGGTGCTATCTCCTTAACTATCTCCACTGGCATGTCATTCTGTCCCACATGTACTCCATCTGCATCTACAGCCAGGGCAACATCTACTCTATCGTTCACTATATAGAGGGCGTCGTAATCCTGGGTGATTTCCCTGATCTTCCTACCCACCTCCACCATCTCCCTGGTTGATATCCCTTTAAGTCGTAACTGTATTGCAGTTGCACCTCCCTCTAAGGCCTCCCTTACACCTTCCAACTCATCTCTAAATCTCCTATCTGTTATAACGTAGAGTTTAAGTTTTTCTCTCAGCTTCACACCACCTCACCTTCTATAGGATGTTTTCACTTTCTCCTTCCACTTCGTACTTATCTCTATACTTCCACCCTGGATATCTCCAACATCTACACCCTGATAACTATCTTCCATAAGCCCCTCCACCTCCATGTATCTCCTCTTCAAGTCCTCCAAAGTCTCCTTATCTGCACTCCAGAGACCTCTTTTATAGGCCTCAAGTAACCTCCTTCCAATCTCCTCAAGTGCATAGGGATTGTTTCTCTCAAAGAACTTCCTATTCTTCTCATCTTTGATAAAGGTGGAGTAGATGGCATCGAATATCCAGGTGTCCACCTCCTTACTTGTTGCACTCCACCCAAATACCCTCCCTATTCTCTTGGAGATATCTCCAGCTCCCTTGTATCCATGTTTTTTCATGGATTCTATCCACTTTGGATTTAGGAGTTTCGATAGAGTTACCCTTTCAATCTCCTCCTTCAGGGTTCTTATTTTTATATCCTCCAACCTCCTGGTATCACCGTAGTAGGATTTAACATCCCTACCAGAGATAACCCTTGCAGCGTTAATTAAGCCTCCGTGAACACCAAAGTAACAGCAGCATCCCAGGAGGTCGTACTCATCACTTACAACCTTGTTATAGGTTATATCCACCCTTTTCAACAACATCTCAAAGGGTCTCTTTGCCCTTACCCCATAGACCCCCTTCCCATA
>JAHEQA010000007.1 GCA_019561615.1 Methanothermococcus sp. SCGC AD-155-E23 | reverse complement strand
TCAACCACGATGTTAATAAGAGATTTTTATAATAGTTATGGCAATAGTTTTTGTAATTATTTTTTAGAGTGAGTGAGGGAGAGTTTATGGATCTAAAAAAGATCACCAACAAGATAATTGTAAAGGGTAAGAATTACGACATGCCCTTCTCCAAGGGTATCCTTGCCAGGTCCCTAACTGCTGCTGGGATGAAACCAAGTGAGGCCTACAATATAGCAAGGGAAATTGAAAAGATGTTAAAGGAGAGGGGAGTAGAAGTCATCACCAAGGCCGAGATAAGGAAGATAGTGTACGAGTATCTCATATCCAAGAACTACGATAGTATTGCAGAGAAGTATCTACTCTGGAGGAGGATACTGAAGAAACATCCAATAATAATACTCATAGGTGGAGCCAGTGGTGTAGGAACCTCTACAATAGCCTTTGAGTTGGCTTCTAGGTTGGGGATTCCCAGTGTCATAGGTACAGACTCCATCAGGGAGGTTATGAGGAGAAGTATATCCCGGGACCTGGTACCTATCCTCTACGAGTCCTCCTATACAGCCTGGAAAGCTCTAAGGATACCCTCGGAGGTTAACGACAAGGACATCCATATACTGGGATTTGAGAGACATGTGGAGTTGGTCCTAGTTGGAGTGGAGAGTGTTATAGACAGAAGTTTAAAGGAGGGTTTAAGTGTTATAATAGAGGGTACCCATATCCTCCCAGGATGTTTGAAGGAGAAGTACATGAAGATGCCCAATATAATAACTCTAGTTTTAACCCTTAGTTCCGAGAAGATGCACAAGGAGAGGTTTGCAGCAAGGGCAAAAATTACATCGAGACCTCTGGAGAGGTATTTAAAACACTTTGAGATAATAAGGAAGATAAACGACTATATAGTAAAGAAGGCCTACGAATACAACGTCCCAGTTATAGAGAACATCTCTATAAGTGAAAGTGTGGAGAAATGCCTAGAGGTTATAACTGAGAGGTTTGCATATCTAGATAAAGAGGATAACAAGGAGGTAGTAAAAAATAGATAATTTAGCGATTCTTAAGGAATTGTCCTATGGTGCTCTGACCTACCCTCTCATTTTTAAATAGACTGTCTATGGCATCTCTAATTAACTCCAACCTCTGTTTTATATAGTTGTTTACATTGTATTCCTCTGCCATCTTCTGGGAGACATCCATATACTTCTCAACTGCACCTCTGGACACAGTAAGTATCAACTTGCTACCACACTTAGGACATACTCCCCTTAGAGGCACCCTTCTATACTTGGCACCACATTTACATCTAACCCCCTGTCTTGAGAATGCCCTTAGGTTTCCAATGAGGTCTGGGATAAAGTGAGACTGGATTACCTTCTCAGCTACATCCCTCTCATCGGCAGCCCTTATCTTTCTCGCAACTGTCAATTGGGCTTCAGTCTTCTCAAGCATGGTATCTAAGGTCTTGTAGCTACATACCAGGGGACCTTTATCTATCCTACTTGTCTCATGGGTGTAGCCAAGACCCTCGTACTGGGCTGGAGTACCAAGTCTATCCTCCACAGTTTCTATAAGGTCCTTAACATCCTTTGGAGAGGGCATCTCAAGGGATCTCTCGTAGAACTCCAGGGGATACTCCCATACAACATCCATGTTGTGAACCTCTCCATCCACCTCCTTTGGATCTAGGATGGTGGTCAATACCAGTGGTGCATCCATCTGCCCCCCTCTCTTCTCAGGGAGGTAGACCTTTGAGAAGTTCAGGAAGGCGTCAAGGAGGAGGAATATACTGTCCTCGTCTCCGTCACACTGGTGGGTTAGTATGTTGAAGTCTACAATGACGTTGTGATACTTTTTTGCCTTCAGGGAGTAGACGTATCCCTCATGCCTAAGGATCTCTATATCTTTAACCTCCAGTATCCAGCCGAAGTTATCCTCTTTTTCATTACTCTGTATCTTTTTAACATCCTCCTCTTTTAGAAGGAGCCCCTCTCCATTGAAGCTACCTAGTATGTTAAACTTTGAATTCAGGAGGGTATCTATGTCCTCTAGCAGCTCCCTACTACCCTTTAAGAGTATTCCTCCGTTGTTCCTCTCCCCTGCAACTTCAAGGTATGTTGAGATAAAGGTCTTAACATTCTCTCTTGGTAACCTGTATACAAAGGAGGGCAGTCTATCTTTATCCTTCTCTTCCTGGGACTCTGATCCCAGGAGGTGTGCCAACAACTTCATTAGATAGTCTAAATCCCTATCCTTTAAAGCCTCTGGTATCTCCTCCCCAAAGTTGTCCAACTTTGGAATCAGTAGAAGATCCCCCTCTTTAACCTCCATCGCCCTCTTCTCAATAAACTCATCTCTCTCTCTGTCGTATACAATTACCGGGTGATCTGGGGTAGTTTTAAAGGATCTGCCATCTTGGAGGGTTATACTTAGTAGGTGGTTTGGAGAGGGTATCTTCAATACCTCCTCTATATCTGTCAAGACTACCTTTCTCTTCTCCCTGTCAAAGGAGTACACCTGTACCTTGATGTTATCTCTTAA
>JAHEQA010000006.1 GCA_019561615.1 Methanothermococcus sp. SCGC AD-155-E23 | reverse complement strand
CAGGAGGACAGGTACTCCCTATTCATAAGTTTCATGGGGGACAACTACCATTTAAATCCTCAGGTTGTAGTAGGTGCAGATGGGGCAAAATCCAGTATTGGAAGGGCTGCAGGTATACCTATGAAGAGGGAGATACTCTCTGGGGCACAGCTGGAGATGGTAAATGTAGATGTTGACAGTGACTTTGTCTATATATTTTTAGACAGGAGGTATTCCAGGGATTTCTTTGCCTGGATAATCCCCATGGGAGAGGACAGGGTAAGGGTTGGCCTATGTGATTCCTCAGATAGTTACAGGAAGCTTATCAACTTTATAGAGGACCATCCACTGGCCTCCCAGATGTTAAGAGGGGGTGTACCTGTGGAGTTCTCTGTAGGTGCCCTACCTATAGGCTATTTAAAAGAGACTGTTAAAAACAACCTTCTCCTTGTTGGAGATGCTGCAGGACAGGTAAAACCCCTAAGTGGAGGAGGACTGTACTACGGGGCAAAGTGTGCCAAGATCTGCGGAAGGATTATAGAGGAGTATCTCAGTGTAGACTACGACCTGGAGTATTTAAAGAGATACCATACACTGTGGAGAAAGGAGATAGGTAGGGAGATAGACCTTGGAATTAAGTTTATAGGTATCATAAAGAGAATGGACGATGGCATGATAGATAAACTTTTAGAGTTTATTGAAAAGAGGGGACTTGTAGAATACATAGTAAGGGAGGGGGACATGGACAGTCCCTCCAAGATAGTAGGAGGGATATTTAAAAAATTCTTTGGCTTTAGATAATAAGGAGAAGACCTATTACTATTATATCCAGAAGTAGGGTGATGATCCCATTTATCATTACTACCTTACTTCCAAGTCTTGGTCCAAAGAGGGCGATATGGAGGGGGAGGGAGTGTTTCACATATCTCGAGGAGAAGGTTACAACATTTCCTATGACAAGTCCTATAAGTACCTCCTTAGGACTTAGTATATTCTCCCTTAAAAACTCTCCAGCCATTACCACGGCTCCATAGACGTTTATCACCTCTGTTAAGGCCAGGAGACCAATATTGGGATTTAGATGAAACCTCTCAGTTACTGGCATGATTAAACTGTTAAGGTACTGGAAGACACCTAAGTTAGATAGAAGTACCACTAGAAACATGGTAATAAACATTACAGGTACCACTCTCTTTGAGAACTTCAAGGTACTGTAGAGGGAGGCCTTTACATCCCTCTTTTTATAACCTTTAATCTTCAACTCTTTTTCAGTATCTCCACCCCTTGATATCCTCCAGAGGTAGAGTATTCCCAGTATACTCTTTACAAGTGCCACACCTAGCCTTATTATTAAGAAGATTACTCCAGTTAAACCTAGTATAGGGATTACCACAGGTAGGAAGAAGGTAAGGGTATGGGAGAGTATAGAGGGGAAGGAATTTGCAAGGGAGGTTGCAATTACCTCCTCCTCACTTATCTTCCCACTCCTTAAACCCTCTGCAAGGATGGAGTATCCCACTGTAGGGCTGAATAAACAGGCCAGTATAGAGGAGAGGGAGATGGGATTTATATTGAGATGTTTTACAAGGGGGAGTAGGGTCTCTAATATCCTCTCCATAACACCGGAGTTGATAAGGTAGTTCATAAGAAAGATAGTGGGGAGTATTATAAACAACATCTTTAGGGTGCAAATCAGGGAAATTTTAAGGGAGTTTAAAAAAATATCCATCATAGAGGGTCCCTAAAATTAATCTTTATCCAAATATTCCAGGGCTATCTCCTTCTCCTTGTCAAAGAGGATAATCCTATCTTCTTCTTGGCACCTCTGTCAGCCCTTAATTTATCACCTTTATCCTCTATTCTTCTCTCTGTCATTGCCCATACTATGTTGTCCTTCTCTATGATGTTGTAGAGGTGCCAGAGGTCATCTAAATTTTCAGGTATAACCTTAAGTATGTCCTTCTCTGAGGTTTCTAGGATCTTCATAGTACTTCCCCCTTTACTGTTAGATAACCTATTAAAAAGATTGTCACTATAAAAATTATAATTACCTACCTGGTGAGTAGATGAAGAGGTATAAAATATGTGTTATAGAGGGTGACGGGATAGGAAAGGAGGTAATACCTGAAACTGTAAGGGTACTTGAAAACCTTGGAGACTTTCAATTTATAAAGGGATATGCAGGTTACCAGTGCTTCAAGAGATACGGTGATCCTATACCTGAGGAGACCATAGAAACTGCAAGGGAGTGCGACGCCATACTCTTTGGAGCTGTAACCACTCCAAAGCCCCATGAGTTAGAGGGGAAGAGATACAGGAGTCCCATTATCACCTTGAGGAGAGAGTTAGATCTCTATGCAAATATCCGCCCAATATCCAACTTCAAAGACATAGACTTTGTAATAATAAGGGAGAATACGGAAGACCTCTACGTAGGTAGGGAGTACTACAACCCCCATACCCAGGAGGCTGTTGCAGAGAGGGTGATTAGCAAGAGGGGATGTTACAGGATAGTAAGGTTTGCATTTGAGTATGCACTGGAGCACCATAGGAGAAAGGTGTCCTGTGTTCACAAGGCCAACGTCCTAAGGGTAACAGATGGACTATTTTTAAAGACCTTCTACGAGGTCAGTGAACACTATAAAAGGTACAACATAGAGGCCGACGACTATCTCGTAGATACTACAGCCCTCTACATTGTAAAGAATCCTCAACTCTTTGATGTCATAGTTACTACAAATCTCTTTGGGGATATACTCTCCGACGAGGCCTCTGGATTAATTGGGGGTCTTGGTCTGGCACCCTCTGCAAACATTGGAGATAGATATGGTCTCTTTGAGCCAGTACATGGCTCTGCACCTGACATCGCTGGAAAGGGTATAGCAAACCCACTAGCCTCAATATTAAGTGGTGCCATGATGCTCCAATACCTAGGTATGGAGAGGGAAAGTAGGATATTGAGAATGGCTGTTAAATCTGTAGTTGAGAAGGGATATACAACCCCAGATCTAGGGGGAAATTTAAAAACTAGAGAGGTTACAGATAAGGTTATAGAGGAGGTAAAGAGGTATTTAGAGGTGATGCCGTGAGGGTTAGATACAGGATGAGGATACCTGGAAACGAGATAGTGTACAGGAGTTTAAAGGTAGATGACGTTAACGAGGGACTTATAATAAGGACCTCCTACAATGGGGAAAAGGAGATGCTGGAACTCTACGTAGAGACAGACTCCATAGGTTCCCTGAAGAATGTATTAGACGACTACTTTAAGAACTACGAGATGTCCCTTAAGATCCTGGAGATTGTTAGAGAGGGATAGGTGGGGGATAGCAGGTGAGCCTGGGAGATATTAAGAGGCTTCTCTTTGAAAACTTCGATATAAGGTATGTGATAAGGGGGATCATCGACGGATCCCTCTCCTCTCTGGGCGTTATAATAGGGGCCAGTGGAGGGGATACCTCCCTAATAATTACAGCGGGTGTAGGAGGGGGAGTGGCAAATGGTATCTCCAATATCCTGGGGGCGTTAACTGCAGAGAGGGCAATAGTGGAAAGTGTAAGGATGTCCCAGGAGAAGGCACTTCTAAAGGAGGAGGGATATCTAAAGTCCTCTCTAGCCTACAGGGAGGCACTAAATAGAACAACCATAAGTGGTATATGGGATGGGCTATCTACAACCTTTGGTTCCATCATTCCTATAACTCCCTTTTTCCTCTTTCCAAAGGAGGTTGCCATCTTCCTTGCAGTGGTGATAACTACCCTTATACTCTTTATCCTAGGGGTCTATATAGGTAGGATATCCAGGGAGAATATTGTACTCTCAGGGTTCAAGATGGCTGTAACTGGTTTGCTAGTGGCCCTTATAAGTTTTGCAATTGAGGGTATGTTGCAGTGGAAGTATGAGAAGTAGGGAGTTATTTAAGAGAATTAAGGAGATGGCGAAGGATTTCAACATCCAGGATCTTATGAAGGTGAGGGTCTTCCTGGAGGAGGATATGAAGTATCTACCTGAGGATTACAGGGAGCACTACCTTAAAAATCAGATCATGTACTTTATAAATACCCTCAAGGAGATAAAGAGGAGGAAGGTGGAGGATATTGAGGACTACCCTGTAGATGAGGGGAAATTAAGGGATCTTCTTAAGAGGATAGAGGGTTTTAAAAGGGGGGTTAAGGGGGAGGATGCCTTTATTAAACTCTCCAAGATAGTGGTGCCCTATCTAATCTTTATAGAGAGGAAACCTCTACATCCAGTAGGAACTAGGTTTCCTGGAGGAAGGTGTATTGAAAAAAGAGGAGAGAGGTACTACTGTCCAGTGAAGAATAAGCAGAAGAATGAGTACTCCCTCTGTGAGTTCTGTGTATGTGAGGGACTCTGCTAAAATTTTCAAGTAGGTGGTAGATGTGGATACCCTTGCAGATAAAGGTCCAGGTATTTACACCGTTGTAAAGATAACTAAACCCTGTAGTAAGTTCTACCAGTTAGGAATAGTGCCAGGCTCAAAGATAATGGTAATCTCCAACGACAGGGGACCAATTATAGCTCGGGTAGGGAACTGTAAGATAGCCCTGGGGCGAGGTTTGGCAAGGTATATAATTGTAAAGTAAAATTTTTAATTGGGATTACCATGGACAAGGGAGACATCTACGTTGTTGTACCTGCCTACAACGAGGAGAAGGTAATTAGAGATACCCTTAGGAAGTTGAAGAATGAGGGTTATCATAACATTATCGTAGTTGACGACGGTAGTAGGGATAACACCTCCAAGATAGCTAAGGAGGAGGAGGTTATACTCTGTAGACATATTATTAACAGGGGTTTAGGGGGAGCCCTAGGTACAGGCATAAGATGTGCCCTGGAGTACAACCCCAAGGTAATAGTAACCTTCGATGCAGATGGACAGCACGATCCCAGGGATATAGAGAAGGTGGTAGAGCCTATACTCTACGAAGGTTACGATATGGTAGTGGGCAGTAGGCTAATGGATAAGAAGGAGTTAAAGAATATGCCCCTTGTAAAGAGAGTGGGAAATAGAATACTTAATATTATAACCTACCTCCTTGGGGGTTATCTCGTTACAGACAGTCAAAGTGGTTTAAGGGCCTTCTCCAGGAGGGCTGCAGAGGTAATACTCTCCAACTTAAAGAGTAACAGATACGAGGTCTCCTCTGAATTTATAATAATTGCCAGGAGGGAGGGGTTGAAATTTAAGGAGGTGCCTATAAAGACCATATATACGGAGTACTCCATGTCAAGGGGTACAAACATAATTACAGGTATAAAGATACTTATTAAGTTGATAACCCAGAGGTTGATGTAGGGGGATAGTATGCACTACTTCTCTGAGAAACCCACATCTGCCCACAGGGAGAGGTTAATTGAAGATGTATTGAGGGGTAAAAAGTTTGTATTTAAAACAGACAGTGGTGTATTCTCCCCTAAGAAGGTTGACAAGGGTACAAAGGTACTTGTGGAGGCCTTGGAGTTGGAGAGGGGAGACAGGGTGTTAGATGTTGGCTGTGGATATGGAGTTATAGGTATAAGCATATGTGACGAGGTGGACAGTGTAGTTATGACAGATATAAACAGGAGGGCTGTGAAACTTGCAAGGGAGAATGTAAAGATAAACAACCTGGAGGATAGGAATATAGAGGTACTCCAAGGTGACCTCTACGAGAAGGTTAAGGATAGGAAATTTACCAAGATTATCTCCAACCCCCCTATAAAGGCTGGGAAGGATGTGATCCATAGGATAGTGAGAGAGGGGAAGGATTTGTTAGAGGAGGGAGGTAGTATATGGTTGGTAGTCCAGAGGAAGCATGGGGCAAAGTCCCTTGCAAAGTATATGGAGGAGGTATTTGGCAACGTTAGAACTGTCACTGTGAAGGGAGGTTATAGGGTACTTACCTCCAAAAAGGAGGATTAAATAAAAAAGGTGAAAATATGGAGGAGAGAGATCTTATTAAGGAATTTATAGACACCATAGATGAGGACTGGGAGAAGGAGTTGAATACAGTTAGGGAACTGGTTAAGGATATGGATAAAAATTACAGGGTTATTTACTATGAGCTAAAGAAGAAGAATGTAGGAATTGCAGCCCTTCTTAGCCTTTTAGCACCTGGAGTTGGACATCTCTATATAGGGAAGGGTATAAGAGGCCTAGTTATATTTAGCACCTACTTTATTGCACTGTTATTCTGTATAATACTTATCGGTTTCCTTATTATTCCGCTAATAATAGCGTTCAGTATCTACGACGCCTGTAAGTTGGCGAAGAGTTACAACGATAAATTATTTAAAGTGTTATTTGAGGAGGGTGGAGAGGAGGAATCTTAAACCTTATACTTTTTAAGATACCCTCTAGGTGTAACCATCTTGTTAAGAATTATCCTGGTGCTGGTATTTCCCACTATCAAGGTGGTATTCATATCTATAAACTCCAGGTATTCCTCTAAGTGATCACATATATCCTCTATGGTTGTAATCCTGTATTCCTCCCCCTCCCTTCCAGCATTTTTAACAATACCTACTATATAGTTTACCCCCCTCTTTTTCCAGTACTCTTTTATAATCTCCAGAGTTTTTAAAAAGGGTTTCTTTCTACTTCTACTTAGAGGGTTGTATATCACCAAAACAAAATCCCCCTCCAAGGCACACCTTACCCTTCTAAGTATTATTTCCAGAGGTGTAAGTAGGTCACTTAGACTGACAACTACAAAGTCGTGGTTCAGAGGGGCTCCCAATATGGCAGAGGATACACTGGCGGCAGTGACACCACTTACCACCTTTATAGGCACCTTGTATCCATCCCTCTCAGCTAACTCGTAAACTAGGGAGGCCATACCGTATATGGTGGCATCCCCACTGGATACCAGTGCAACATCCCTCCTCTCCCCCTCCTTCAGGGCATACCTTACACGCTCTATCTCTCCCCTCATCCCTGTGGTGTATATCTCTTTTTTAAACCTCTCTACATACCTTCTATATCCACTGTAACACACTATAAGGTCAACCCTATTCAACACCTCCTCAGCCTCCCTTGTAAAGTACTTCTCTCCACCTGGCCCTATACCTACCACGTAGAGCATACTATCCCTTAGAGATCTAACTCCTCTATATCCATCTTTTTAGCCCCGTATAACTCCCTGGCCCTTAAGTATACCAGGTGATCTCCCCTGTTCTTCTCATCCACTATAACCACCACCTCAGAGGGTTTCAACTTATCTATCAATCTCTCTATCTCTCTTCTCACAATTTCACACTTTTTGGAGATACCTTTAAGGGCCTTTTCACTTATATCTGGTCTTATTAACTTCATATCCTCTGGGTGTAAGACACCATCTGTGGAGATTACATTTATCTCGGGCATCTTACTCTTTAAACTTCTAAGTAATTTTTTACTACTAACTATGTACAACACATCCCCCCTTAACTTCCCCTCCCCATGGAATTTAAAACCAAAACCCTCCAACACCTTGTCCAGGTGTTTTTTACACTTGAATATCAGCCTACAGAACTCCTTAGCCTCCTCCTCATCTAGTTTATGGTGGGGTGCCTTCCTGTAGAGGTAATCGTCAGCCTCTATAAGGGTATATATGGCACTTTTAAATTCCCCTACATCTATCCTTCCCCCTTTCGCATCCCTGTAGGATAGTGAGGATTTCACCTCTTGAGTATTCCTCCCCTGAGTACTTAGGGTGTGTATTGTGGAGATGGCCTTCTTTATCAGGGCCTTTGAGTCCTCCATCCTGTCCATAGTATCACACTTCACTGATTGCTATCCACTTCCTTACCCCTCTCCCCTTCCAACTTCTCCAACTCCTCCACCAGTCTAGTTATAAATACTCCAACATCTGTAACAACCCCTATAGCCTGGGAGGTACCTCTATCCATTAACTTTGTTACAGCGTCTGAGTTAATATCTACACAGATAGTTTTTATATAGGAGGGCATGAGATTCCCAGTTGCTATGGAGTGAAGTAAGGTGGACATCATAAGGACCATCTTCTTATCTAGGAGTAGTTCCCTCATCCTATCCTGGGCCTCTACAACGTCAGTTATAACATCTGGTAGTGGGCCGTCATCCCTTATACTCCCAGCTAGTACATAGGGAACCTTATTCTTTACACATTCGTACATTATACCCTCTTTTATTACCCCCTGCTCCACGGCATCTTTAATACTTCCAGCCTTCATAATAGTATTTATGGCGTAGATGTGATGTTTATGCCCTCCTAATACAGGTTTTCCCGTTGAGAGATCTACTCCTAAAGAGGTGCCGTAGAGGACACTCTCTATATCGTGGGTTGCAAGTGCATTACCTGCAAAGAGTGCCTGGACGTATCCCATCCTTATCAACTTTGCAAGTGCTGGACCCCCTCCAGTATGTATCACTGCAGGACCTGCCACCACTACTATACCTCCCTTCCCAGTTTTCCTGTACTCCTCCCTTATCCTATACATCTCCTTAGCTATCCTCTTGATAATAGCCTCCTTTGGTTTCTCCGCAGAGACCTCAGACTTCATAAATTCAAATAGCTGCCCCTTCTCCCTAGGCCTCTCTGGCGGTATTACCCTTATCCCCTTATGGCCTACAACTACAAGATCCCCCTTCTTAACCTCCCTTATAACCTTAGTCTCTGCCCTCATCTCCTCTGGATAAACTACAATAACTCCATCCATCTTAGGTTTTTCCACCTCTATCCACTGACCCTTATACTTGATATAGGTGGGATGGTTAGTTGTGGAGTAGAATCCATCTGGTAGTACCTTGTCCCTCTCAGCCCTCTTCACCTCCACATCTTCAATCTCTGGAATCTCCGCCCCAATATTCTGTAACTCCTCCAGTATTTTATCTAGGTGTGCCTGATCCTTCCCTATTACAAGTATCCTTGCATAGGAGATGTCAGTTTTCCTCTTACCTATGTTGAACTCCAGTACCTTGTAGTCCCCTCCAAGTTCCAGTATAGTGTCAAATACCTTTGGCAGGATAAGGTTGTCTATTATATGCCCCTTTAACTCTATCTCCCTTGCAAACATTGAGATCACCTTATAAATAGTAGTGATAATAATTTTTACTATTGAGTTATAAAGGTTAAGGAGATATCATGGATAGACTAACCTTAGAAGAGGGTACATTTGCTGTAAAATATGCCAGGTCTGTTATTGAAAATTACCTGGCAGGTAGAGATATAGAGGCAGTAGACTACCCTAAAAAGTTCGATGAACCTAGGGGTGTTTTTGTAACCCTTCATACCTATCCAGAGCGTGAATTGAGGGGATGTATTGGAATACCTGAACCTATCATGCCCCTTATAAAGGCCCTCAAGGAGGCTGCAATAAGTGCTGCAGTTAAGGATCCTAGATTCCCCCCTGTCACCCTAGATGAGATGGATAACATAGTAGTAGAGGTAAGTGTATTAACACCACCTAAGTTGATAGAGGTGGAGGATCCCCTGGAGTATCTAGAGAAGATAGAGATAGGTAGAGATGGGTTGATAATTGAGTATGGTATGTACAGGGGGTTACTACTACCTCAGGTCCCTGTGGAGCAGGGATGGGAGGTTGCAGAGTATCTCTCCCACCTATGTCTCAAGGCCTCCCTACCTCCAGATGCCTGGCTTAAATACCCTGTAAAGATATACTCCTTCCAGGCCCAGATATTTGAGGAGGTTAGTCCTCGAGGTCCAGTAGTCGAGAAGAGTTTAAGGGGATAAGGGGTGATCATGGAGGCTGGATTTCTCCTTCTAAAGGAGCATGAAACACTTCCACTATCTGAGTTAAAGGCCCTCCTGGAGGTCTATCCAGTGGGAGATAAGTTGGAGGTTCTCAACAACTACGGGGTGGTATCCTCCTCCCTAGATAGATCCACACTTGTTCACTACATAGATAGGATTATTTGGAGAGGTGCCTATAACGAGGAGGGGCACCTCATAGTTACTAAGGTGGATTACAGTGGATCTCTAAGGGAGGGCCTTGAAATACTTCTCCAGAGGTTAAGGGAACTCCCCTCTGAGGAGATCCTCTCCACCCTTCAGATGGATCCCTCTAGGGATACCTTTGCAGTTAGGGCTGTGAAGATAGGGGATGGGGATGTAAGTTCCCCTACCGTGGAGAGGGTAGTTGGAGGTATTCTAAAGGAGAAGACTGGAGCAGGGGTAAACCTTGAGGAGCCCTCTAAGGTTATAAAGGTGGTAATACTTCAAAACAGGATATACCTTGGGCTACTTGTGAGAAAGAGGGATAGGAAGTACTTCTACAACAACAGGCCCCACCTAAGGGCCTACTTCCATCCTGGAAGTATCCTCCCAAAAC
This sequence comes from Methanothermococcus sp. SCGC AD-155-E23, assembly GCA_019561615.1. Lineage (GTDB taxonomy): Archaea > AGJL01 > Methanococci > Methanococcales > Methanococcaceae > Methanofervidicoccus. Next base: position 34,991 of record JAHEQA010000006.1, on the reverse strand, counting down.
TTGCCAGAGGGATGATAAATCTGGCTAGGTTGAGAGAGGGGGATATACTTCTAGATCCCTTCTGTGGAGTAGGGGGATTTCTCATAGAGGGGGGGATGATAGGTTGTAGGTTAATAGGTTGTGACATCGATGAGAGGATGATAAGAGGTACCCTATTAAATTTAAAACACTACAACCTGGAGGATAGGATAGTGGAGATAAAGAGGATGGATGCCAAGGACCTTGTGGACTATCTAAGATCCAGGGGCATTGAAAGTGTAGATGCCATCGTTACAGACCCACCTTACGGTATACTTACCTCTGTAAAGGGGGACATACCAGCTATTCTAAAAAAACTTGGAGGTATTCTAAAGGATGGAGGGTATATGGTTTTTGCCTTCCCCAGGGAGGTGAAGTTGGATTTAGAGTTGATGGAGGTACATAAGTTGTACGTCCACGGTGGCCTAACTAGACATATCCACGTCTATAAAAAGATTTAAGAAATATTAGTCCTCCTGGGAATCAAGTTTTTTGGAGGATCTCAATACCTCAATTATCTTCTTCTTGAGGGTGTCCAGGTTGATACCCTTCTCAGTGGATATCTTGACAACATCTTTAATACCCATCTCCTTTAAAAATTTCTCCACCTTCTCTAAATTCTCCCTGTACTCCTTCTCATCTATGTCTATCTTGTTGATGGCAACTATCACAGGTACGTCAAAGGTCTCTATGATCTCCTTCAGTAGATTCAACTGCTCCTCTATGGAGTAACCACAGTACTCTGTAGGATCTATTACATACACTATTGCATCTGCAAGGTAGTTAAGGGCCACCACTGCATGTAGCTCTATGTCGTTCCTCTCGTAGATAGGTCTATCAAGTATTCCAGGTGTATCTATAAACTGGATACCGTAGTGGGAGTATCCTATGTTGAGCCCCTTAGTTGTAAAGGGATAGGAGTTAACCTCAGGTTCTGCATCTGTCAACCTTCTTAGAAGTGAGGACTTTCCAACGTTGGGATACCCTGCTATCACCACTGTTGGCATATCTTTGACAGTGGGGATATTCTTCAACTTCTCCCTGGCCACTGCAACACAGGCTAGATGTGGATATATCTGTTTAAGTATGGAGGAGACCCTACCGAAGAACTCCCTCCTTATCTTAGAGGCCTCCTGTGGAGTTCTTGCCCTCCTTACCCTTTTACTGTAGGTGTTTCCAAGTTTTCTTATCAACTGGGAGGCCCAATTTATAGCTCCAAGGGACTTCTTAAATTCATCGGTATCTATGAGGATCTCCACTATCTCCCTGTAAAAGGGACTGAGATTGTCTAGAGAGGGTGTTCTCTTGACGATGTTGGAGAGGTAATCTGCTACAACGGAAGCTGCTGTTCTCACCTTCTGGTCCTCTACAATCCTGGACTTGTATAGGCTAAAACCTATCGTAGATTTTCTAAGTTTATCTGCAGCCTTTTCTGCCCTGTTGTAGGCCTTGTCCATAAGTTCCTCTGGAAAGAGGATGGTAGGGATCTTCTTAAATGGATTATCCTCTCTTTTTTTCATAATTTCACCAACAATAAAAATTAATGTGAATTATACTATTGTATAACATCACCCATAGATTTAATCTTAAAGTATAAAAATACAGTACTATACTATAAAGGGTAAGTACTGGGAGGAGGTAGGATGAATCTCAGAAAGTTTATAGCACCTTTACTTGGACTTGCACTCTGGGAACTTTTAGCCCTATGGTTAAATAACCCAGTGGTACTCCCTCCAGTGGAGGAGGTGATAAAGGTCTTAATAAATCCCCAGATCTCTATCCTGGGAACAGGTACCCTACTTGATAACACCCTGGTAAGTATAAAGAGGGTACTCTCAGGGTTTATCCTGGCAGGTGCCGTTGGAGTGCCCCTGGGAATACTTATGGGTTACTACCCCCTGGTAATGGATCTATTTGACATTATCATAGAGCTCCTGAGACCTATTCCACCTCTTGCATGGGTGCCCCTGGCTCTGGCATGGTTTGGTATGGGAGAGACCTCTATGCTCTTTATCATATTTATAGGTGCATTCTTCCCCATACTACTTAACACCATTGCAGGGGTAAAGGGAGTACCTAAGATACTTATAGAGACTGCCCAAACCCTTGGGGCCAAGGAGAAGGACATCCTCCTAAAGGTGGTTATACCTGCATCCCTTCCAAGTATACTTACAGGGTTGAGGATAGGGGCAGGTATCGCCTGGATGTGTGTTGTAGCGGCAGAGATGCTCCCTGGTAGTAGTGCAGGTTTAGGTTATCTCATCATGTACGCCTACTCCCTAAGTAGAATGGATGTAGTTATCGCCTGTATGATAGTTATAGGGATAATAGGGCTTATCCTAGACAGGGGGTTGAGGTACATAGAGGACAGGTACTTCAAATGGAGGTATCTAATAAAGTAAGGTGTCTATGATGGAGAACATACTGGAGATCAGGAATGTAAGTAAGAAGTTTGTCAGTAATAACAGGGAGATCCTGGCTGTGGATAATCTTACCTTTGATGTCAAGTACAACGAATTTCTCTCCATAGTAGGTCCCAGTGGATGTGGTAAATCTACAGTGTTAAGGATGATTGCAGGGCTTGAGAAGCCCACCTCTGGGGAGATCCTTATGGAGGGTAGGAGGATTGAGGGACCTGGGGCAGAGAGGGGTTTAGTATTCCAGCAGTACACCTTACTACCCTGGAGGAACGTCTTGGATAACGTTGCCTTTGGACTGGAGATTAGAGGTGTACCTAAGAAGGAGAGGTATGAGATTGCCAGGAGGTTTATAAAGATGATAGGGATGGAGGGATTTGAGGAGGCCTACCCCTATGAACTTAGTGGAGGTATGCAGCAGAGGGTAGCTATTGCCAGGACCTTGGCCAACGACCCCAAGGTAGTACTTATGGATGAACCCTTTGCAGCCCTGGACGTCCAGACTAGGGCTATACTTCAACATGAACTGCTAAAGATATGGGAGAAGGAGAAGAAGACGGTGGTATTTGTTACCCATAGTGTAGAGGAGGCTGTATACCTCTCAGATAGGGTTATAGTAATGACTGCAAGACCTGGAAGGATAAAGGATATTATCCCCATAGATCTCCCAAGGCCTAGGAAAAGGGATAGCCTGGAGTTTATAGAGTACAGGAAGAGGATAGTAAATATATTAAAGGATGAGGTGCTCAAATCCTATAATATGTACAGATATGCCAAAAATGGGATAGGATGTTAAGGGGCAAAGACGCCACATTGGCGGCCATTATAGAGACCATAATAAGGGAGGAACCTGAAACCCAGGATGAGATAGCAAAGAAGTTGAACATAAGTAGGAGATACGTTGCAAAGTTGTTAAAGCCCCTGATAGATGAGAAAATAGTACTACACCCCTACGTTGTAGATATAGAGAAGTTGTCAAAGTTGGAGATATACAACATTATAGAGAAACCAATATCCCAGATTATAGATCTTCTGGATAAGATGGGTAACAAGGTACTACAGAACTTGGATAAGGTTCACAATGCACTGAAGACAGGGAATATTGAGGATGCGAAAAGTGTAATATTTCAGGATTACACCCTTAACAAATTGGAGGAAGAGGTTGATATCACCCTTAAGATGGACAGCCTCAGATACCTACCTCCAAGACAGAGGGCACTTCTCTCCAAGATAGCCTCCAATATTGAGCGATGTGGAGATTACCTCTCCAACATTGCAGAGGAGGTTATAGAGGGGCTGTATATAAAGGAGTATCTCCACGAGGACATAGATGAGATATTTAGCATAATTAAGAGGATGTTCACAATAGCCATGGATATGGTTAGGGATAAGAAGGTCTCCTTTGAAATATACGATTTAGAGGAGGAGCTTCATAGAAAGTTGGATAAGATCTTGAAGGTTCTCTGTGAGAAGGAGAAGTGTAAGACCACAGATATAAATTACTACATCCAATTTGGAATGTTCCTGAAGGATGTTGAAAGGTTTGGGGATAGATGCATAAAGATATTTGAGACAGCTAGGGAGTTCCACTATGGAGTGGTAGGGGAGGGCTCAAAAGATAGGTAAGTTTATATATTATAAGCTTTCTCAGAAAAGAAAAAAAGATTATAACGGTGAATAGATGCCCACTGTAACTATAGACTACCAGTTATGCAGAGGTGCAAAGGAGTGTGGAGAGTGTTACCATAACTGCCCCATGGAGGTTTTTGCCGTTGAAGGGGACAAGGTTGTTGTAGCCCAGGAGGAGCTATGTACAGGTTGTGGTGTCTGTGAAGACCTCTGTCCAACAAAGGCCATTAAGGTAAAATTTGAATAATCTCTTTTTTTCTCTTTATAAAACTTCTAATTACAAGGTAGATACACAGTAGAAAACCTAGGACAAAGTACATTATTACATCTAGGTCCAGGATACCTGTTTCAATACCTACCAGTAGATAGGAGAGCATTACAGCGTAAACCCCTAAATATATCCCTTTAAAACTTTGGGCTATTTTAGATAGAAGTCCCATAAATAACCCCAGTATACCAAAGTATGGTACAATACCTAATATACCGTAATCTCCAATTACCCCTCCAAAGATCGTTGGAGTTATTGTGACACCATAGATACCTAAGGTATTTGCTATAACGGTCCTTGGACCTGGGGCCATTCCAAGGTAGGAGTATATGGCACAGTATGTTAGATAGCCGTTGAATACACCCTTGAAGTTATGTACTATTATATCTAGCACACTCATTGTTAGATCCATCCTGGAGAGTAGGGGGATACCACCACTATCTAATATCTTCATCCTTACCAGGGAGAGGAGGAGAAGTAGGAGGAACACTCCAGAGGCTAGTAACATTAACTCCCTATTTTTTATCCTGTTGGTATAGTAGAGGACAAAGAGGGTGGACATCAGTAGTACCATTACCCCTGTTCTATATCCTAGAAGCATTACAGTACCTGAGAAGATAAGGGCGTATACTACCACCCTTATTTTATCCAGGGTGAGGTTAGTGGCTATTACTATGGCCCATCCCAGGATTAAGAGACGGGAAAGCATTGTATATAGAGGGCTTAAAAACCTTTTGGAGGCTGGATCAAATAGGGGTATACCCCCTGCCCAGAGAAGATCCAGGATTAAAAAGAGTAACCCTACAGTCATAAGGGTTAACCCCAAGATATACCCTCTCCTATCTACCTCCCTACACTCTAGCTCCTCTAATCCCAGGATGTAAAACAATCTCTTACCTACAAGGAAGGAGATGTAGAATACCAGGGCACTGAGAAGTACTAAAACACCTGTATAGTAGGATACTCCTGTGAGTACTATAAAGAGGGAGGTAAGTATTAAAAATAGATGATGCCCCTCTAACTTCTCTCCCCAATATACTTTAATCCACTCCATGACAATCCGTTGTTATTACTTTAAGGTTACTAGATTTGTGATGTTGTAGGATCTAATATCCCTAGGTAACTCCTTTAAGGTCTCATTTACAACAAGGTATACCCTTATCTTTGATGTAAGTATCCTCTCAGGTGTTGTAAGGTTGTCGTAAATCTCTAAAGTATCTATCCTCTGCTTTCCCTCTATAACCAGTCCACTGTCTAGGAAGTATACTCTAATACGTTCCCCCCTGTTGTTTATATCTCCTATCTTATTTTTAATATATTGCTGTTCAGTGGGGGTATAGGTTTTTGAATCCACTGCAAAGGTCCCCGAGATATAGGTCTCAAGTACAGTAATATTCAACTTTTTATAGGGCTTAATACTCTTCTCTATCTTATTCTTCACATCCTTGAAGGAGTATCCCTTAACAGGGTCTATCTCATAGACTACTATAGTATTTCCCAGGGGTTTTAGGACAATCCTCTCGGCAGCAATGTCTTCCCTGTAGGCCATCCTTCCCCCTATAGTTACAGGCCGACTGTTGTATAGGCCGTAGAGGGTTCCACCACGGGCCTCCACTATGAGTACTGTACCGTTAAACTCCTCTCCAGTATTGGTCCATCTGCCGTAAACATCTGCATAGAGTGGAAAACCCTTAGATAGAATCTTTTCAGAGATCCATGCACACTTGTACATCTGGTTTCCATCGAAGTAATAGTTATCCCCAGATAAAAGAAATTTATATACTAGGGCTCCCGAGGATATTAGAATAGAGAGTATCACCAAAATTTCAAGGATGCCAATTTTTAGCCTCATTAAAATCACTTGTTTTTAATTTCCTCTAAAATCCTTCTGTATATACTCTCCCCATCTAATCCATAGTATCTCAGTAGATCTGTGGCACTTCCAGAGATACCAAATACATCCCTTATCCCCATCCTAAGGAGTCTCTTGTTTAGACCATGTTCTGCAATGACCTCTCCTATGGCACTTCCCAACCCACCTACGATGTTGTGATCCTCTATGGACACTATAAGGTCGTTGGTGGAGTTAACTATAATATCTTCGTCTATAGGTTTAATTGTTGCCATGGCTATAAGTTGAGCCTCTATCCCCTCCTCTTTTAATAATTCTAGGGCCTTTATGGCCTCTGGTACCATCTCCCCAGTGGCAACAATGGTAAGATCTGAGCCATCTTCCAGTATCCTCCCCTTTCCAAATTGGAATTTTGCATCCTCCTCACTGGAGAATACAGTCTCTGTATCCCTCCTTGGCATCCTTACATAAACTGGCCCCTCATTCTTTGCACACCACTCTATTATACTCTTTGTCTCGTAGTAGTCCGTTGGAGATATCACCCTCATATTTGGAATACATCTCATTATGGCAATGTCCTCAGTCATCTGATGGGTTGCACCATCCTCCCCCACAGTTATTCCACTGTGGGTTGCCACAATCTTTACATCGAGATTTGGATAGGCTATGGAATTTCTAATCTGTTCCCATGCCCTTCCAGTTGCAAACATGGCAAAGGAGGAGGCAAATACTATCTTCCCAGTTATGGCAAGTCCAGCAGCCATGCCCATCATATTCTGCTCTGCAATACCTACGTTGAAGAACCTATCTGGAAAGGCCTTTGCAAACATGGAAGTCTTTGTAGATCCTGATAGATCTGCATCTAGGACTACAAGGTTTGGAAGTTCCTTTCCCAGTTTAACAAGGGTCTCTCCGTAGGCAACCCTCATACCCTTCTTTTCACCAAGTTTATACCTCATAGATTCACCTCTAAATTTACAGCCTCCCTTAGTTTTCTAACAGCCTCCTCTATATCCCCAGTATTGAATATTGCAGAGGCAGAGATTAGCCCATCTGCACCTGCCTTTACTACCTTTGGAGCATTTTCTAGGTTTATACCCCCATCTACAAAGATCTGGGTGTTATACCCCTCCCTGTCTATAAGTCTCCTTAACCTCTCTATCTTCCTTAGCATCTGGGGTATAAACCTCTGCCCTGAGAACCCAGGTTCCACAGTCATTACAAGTACTCCATAAACCTCCTCTAGGATGTACTCTAGGGTATTTAAGGGGGTAGAGGGGTTGAGAGCCACTACAGCTTTGGAGCCCCTCTCCCTTATGAGGTTTATAGTTCTAAAGGGGAATCTACAACTCTCTATATGGAAGGTGATCATATCCATATCTTCCAGCATAGGTATGAACATCTCTGGATGCTCTACCATGAGGTGGACCTCAGTAGGTAGAGAGGTTATACTTTTTACATAGTTGGCTATCCCTATACCCATACTTATGTTAGGTACAAAGTGTCCATCCATTACATCTATATGGATAAAGTCTACACCTGCTCTCTCTACCCTTTTAACCTCCTCCTCTAGATGTCCATAGTTCGCAGAGAGTATAGAGGCTCCTATCTTCACCATACTCTCTCCTTCCTATACTTTAAGAGAGTTCCTTAAGTGCCCTCTCCAACTGCTCCTCATTTGGAGCCTTACCGTGGAATCTAACGTTACCCTCCATGAAGGAAACTCCCTTACCCTTGACAGTGTTTGCTATGATCATCTTAGGTTTGCCGTTCTTTAAGGACTTTGCCATGTTGACAGTATCTATTATCTCCCTGAAGTTATGCCCATCTATCTCAAATACATCCCATCCAAAGGCCCTAAACTTCTCCTTCAAATCTCCTAAACTCATCACATCCTCAGTACAGCCATCTATCTGGAGCCTGTTTCTATCTACAAACCCTATTAAGTTGTCAAGTTTGTAGTGATGAGCTGCCATGGCAGCCTCCCATACCTGACCCTCCTGGCATTCCCCATCTCCCAGAAGGACGTAGACCCAGTTATTCAATTTATCTAGCCTACATCCCAGGGCTATCCCTACAGCAATAGAGAAACCCTGCCCCAGGGATCCTGTACTGGCCTCAACCCCTGGAATACTTATAGAGGGATGTCCCTGAAGTAGGGCGCCAACCTTCCTCAATCTCCACAGTTCCTCCTTATCGAAGTATCCCAACTCTGCAAGAACTGCATAGAGTGCAGGACAGGCGTGCCCCTTACTTAGTACAAATATATCCCTGTCTTTTTTGTTGGGATTCTTAGGATCGTGATTCATTATCTTGTAGTAAAGTGCAACTATAATGTCAGTTGCAGAGAGGGATCCACCTGGGTGACCAGATTTAGCCAACCCTATCATCTTTACAATATTGTACCTTATCCTCTTAGCTATTCTTTCCAACTCCTCAATCTCCGTGTTTTTAATAGGAAAGGTGTTACTCATGGAGTTTTCACCCTTTTGATAACTTTGTCTCTGAAAAGTGGTTTTATCATGGTTATATATTTTTTCCATGATCTAGAGAATAAGTATTCATTTAAAAATCTTATCCCCAGGTGAATAGATGGATCTCTCAGCTATCAAAAACTTCCTCTACAGGTACTACATAGAGCCCATAGAAAAACAGTCAGGGTACAACTACATCCAGGAGATAACCTACGGTATTTTACTGTTTTTCATGGTGTACCTCTTCTACAGGATATGTAAGAAACTTCAGATAGAGATAGATAGAAGGTTTGTACTGGTTACAGTATTTTACATCCTTCTTATATCACTTATAAGGGCCCTTGTAGATGGTGGACATATCCCCCGTACCTACTACACTGTCACCCCTGGTATCGTTGTAGTAGTGGGTATGTATTACATGGTGGCAACTGTAATATCTGCCCTGTTACTTAGAGAGAGGTACTATATACTGGCAGTATCTATGGCGGTAATACCTATCCTCTATCTCCTCCCTATCTTTTTAAAAAATATAGTCCATGTGGAGGTACTCTTCTACCTCTTCTTCATAGTGGCCCTGATATATGCAGCCCTTCACTACCTCCTTGAGAGGGTAGAACCTTTAAGACACATATTTCAGCCTATGGATAAGTACGTTATACTGGCCCAACTTATAGATGGGACATCCACCGCCCTTGGAGTTGGATTGTATGGATACTGGGAGCAACATCCCCTACCAAGATTTTTCATAGAACTCCTTGGTCCCTATATAATGATACCCCTGAAGTTGGTGGCAGTTGTAACTGTCCTCTATATACTTAACAGGGAGGTGGAAGACAGGGGTCTTAAAAATATCTTGAAAATAGCAATTATGGCTCTAGGTCTTGCCCCTGGACTTAGGAATTTATTTAGAGTTTTAATGGGAGTTTAGCCTCTTTTTACACTTTCTATAGTTCTCCACAAACTCCTTAAATCTCTTAAATACTATGTCGGACATGGCATGTTCCAACTTACAGGCCTCCCTATAGGCCACCTCTTTATCAAGCCCTAAACACTCCACTAAGAATTTTTCTATGGTTCTATGTTTTTCCATGATAACCTTTGCCTTTTCCATACCCTTTTCCGTTAACCTTATGCCTATATAGGGTTCATACTCCACATAACCTAATTTATGAAGTTTTTTAGCCATGTTTGTAATAGCTGGGGGTTTTATATTCAGGAGTTTTGCCAACTCTGTAGTTTTTACAGGTCTGTTCTTATCCCTGGTGAAGATATAAACCTTTTCTAGGAAATCCTCAATACTTTCAGACATTGAATCACCATGTAACTCTCTAGGATATTATGTTTTAATTTTATTAAAAAAATATAAAAAATAAGAGGGAGCTATAATACACTCTCAACAAAAGAGAAGGTGATAAGGTGCTGAAAAACGTAGATGAGTCCTTTGAGATAAAGGATTTGATAGGTAGGGAGGTTATAGACTCCAGGGGAAATCCCACTGTAGAGGTGGAGGTTATAACAAAGGGTGGAGGATACGGTAGGGCAATAGTTCCCAGTGGTGCCTCTAGAGGTGCCCACGAGGCTATGGAACTTAGAGATAGGGAGATGAGATTTGGAGGTAAGGGTGTGCTCCTGGCAGTGGAGAATGTAAACTCCATTATAAAACCTGAGTTAGTAGGGTTTGACTCCCGTATGCAGAGAGAGATCGATATGCTTATGAAGGAACTTGACTCCACCAAGGATAAACGTAAGTTAGGCGCCAATGCCATACTTGCAGTATCCCTTGCAGTTGCAAAGGCTGCGGCAGATACTGCATCAATGCCCCTCTACAAGTATATTGGGGGTTGCAACTCCTACGTTATGCCTGTCCCAATGATGAACATACTTAACGGAGGTATCCATGGAGGTAATCAGTTGGAGTTTCAGGAGTTTATGATAATGCCTGTAGGTGCAGACTCCATCGCCGAGGCTATAAGGATCTCTTCAGAGGTCTACCACACCTTGAAGAAGGTAATCCTGGACAAGTACGGTAGGGATGCAATAAACGTTGGGGATGAGGGAGGATTTGCCCCACCTGTAAGGGAGATTAGGGAGGCCTTAGATCTACTGGATGAGGCTGTAAAGCAGGCAGGTTATGAGGACAAAATAGTTTACGCCATAGACTGTGCAGCTACAGAGTTCTATAACAGGGAGAAGGACTGTTACATCCTCCAGGGTAAGGAGTTATCTAGGGATGATCTCCTCTCACTCTACAAGGAGATAGTAGATGAGTACAACATAGTCTCCATCGAGGACCCCTTCCATGAGGATGACTTTGAAGGCTTTGCAATGATTACAAAGGAGTTGAAGGGTATCCAGATAGTGGGAGATGACCTCTTTGTAACAAATACCGAGAGGTTAAGGGAGGGTATTAAGAGGGGGGCTGCAAATGCACTGCTTCTAAAGGTGAATCAGATAGGTACTCTGACAGAGGCCATAGATGCGGCAAATCTAGCCTTTAGAAACAGTTATGGAGTTATAGTATCCCATAGAAGTGGGGAGTCTGAGGATACCACCATTGCAGATCTCTCAGTTGCCCTAAATACCGGTCAGATAAAAACAGGGGCACCTGCTAGGGGGGAGAGAACTGCCAAGTACAACCAACTTATTAGAATCGAGGAGGAACTTGGATATCCCAAGTATGCAGGAAGGAATTTCAGATGTCCCTTCTAAATTTTTTTATTTTTGGTGAAAGGATGGCAAGTAAAAAAATGTCTAAATTTGCCCACATACTCAAGGTACACCCCTGTTACAACGAGAAACTCCATGACAAGATAGGTAGGGTCCACCTACCTGTTGCCCCTAGGTGTAACATCACCTGTAAGTTCTGTAGGAGAAGTATAGGTAAGGAGTGCTGTGAGGAGAGGCCTGGAGTGGCAAGGCGTATTATGAAACCTGAGGAGGTTGAGGGCTATCTAAGGGAGTTACTTAAAAAGATACCTAACCTAAAGGTTGTAGGTATAGCAGGTCCAGGGGACAGTCTATTTAACAGGGAGACCTTTGAAACCTTGGAGATACTAAAGGAGAAGTTTCCAGAGTTGATAAAGTGCCTCTCCACCAACGGCCTACTACTTCCAAGGTATGCCAGGAAACTTGCAGATCTAGATGTAAAAACTGTAACAGTAACTGTAAATGCCGTGGATCCAAAGATACTTAAGGATATTGTGGAGTGGATATACTACGACGGGGAGGTGTACAGGGGAGAGGAGGGGGCAGCCATACTTATAAAGAATCAGATAGAGGGTGTTAAAAGGGCCCATGATGAAGGACTTGTAGTGAAGATAAACAGTGTACTGATACCTGAGATTAACATGGACCACCTTGTGGAGGTGGCTAAAACCTTTAAGGATATAGCCTATCTCCAGAACATTATACCACTTATACCCCTTTACAAGATGAAGGATCTAAGACCTCCTACATGTGAGGAGATAAGGAAGGTAAGGGAGATGTGCGGAAAATATCTACCCCAGTTTAGGGCATGTAGGCAGTGTAGATCAGATGCTGTAGGTCTCTTATCTGAAAAGAGGTTGAATATCTACAACCTGAAACACTTCTCCCATTAGAAGAGTTAGGTGGTATGGAATGGAGAGGGTTGTTATTACAGTAACTGGAAAGGACAGGGTTGGGATAGTGGCAAGGATAGCCTCCACACTTGCAGAGAATAACGTAAACATCCTGGATATAAGGCAGTCTATTATGGGGGATCTCTTTACCATGATAATGCTAGTAGATATATCTAAGTCGAAGTGTGCATTTGAGGAGTTGGTGAAGAGGTTGAATAGAGTGGGTGAGGAGATAGGGGTGAAGGTGATAGTACAACATGAGGATATATTTAAGTACATGCATAGGATATAACATTATCCACTTTCCAACTCCTCCTTTAATTCAAGGGCTCTCTTTATCCACTCCTCTTCAAAGGGTCTCTCAGAGGCTATCATAACAATACTCTTGCCGTAGAATGCCTTCCTTATCCTCATTCCCTCTGGAAACACCCTGTTCATAAAGTCCAGTACCTTGGCTATAAACTCCTCTTCTGCATCGTATATAACCATATCTAGGTCTATTGGGGTGTCTGTAATAATCTCAAACCTTGAGGGTTGATCGATTACATTTAACTTCTCCAACACCTGGGGGGCGTAGGTCTCGTCAACTATCCTTAACTTAGTAATAATTTTATCCCCTTCTTTTTTACTCTCCTCAACACTTACAACATCCCTAAGTTTTACAGGTCTAGAGGTGGATTTTGGCAGTACACCTATAATAAAGTAGGGATCCTTCTCCCTACATATCATAACTACTTTGTTTAAAGACTTCCCAATAACTACATCTAGTAGGGCTGTCTGTATCACCTTGTAGTATATCTCCTCTCCTGCCTTATCCTCACAGTCTACGTATATCTTACCCATACTTCTTCCTCGACACTTTTACTGTCTATATTTTAACCAGGATTATTTAAATACTTTTTACACCGAAAAGGATATATATTAGTAGAAAATATTCTGTATGATGCACCTCGAGGGAATTAACTTTTTTGGAGGCTAAGATTGTGAAGGTAACCTCCCACGTGTTGGTACCTAAACATGAAATTATGTCTGAAGAAGAGGTAGAGGAGTTGTTGAAGAAGTATAACATAAAGATACAGCAGTTACCTAAGATACTAGATACAGATCCTGTTGTTGAGGAGATTGGGGCGAAGCCAGGGGATGTTATTAGAATAACCAGGGAGAGTCCTACTGCTGGGAGGAGTGTATATTACAGATTGGTAATTAAAAAGACTGTCTAAATTTTAATCAAAATTACTTTTATGGGGAGGGCTATGGAAAGCCAAGTTATAGTTGATTCCTTTTTTAAAGAGAATAGTTTAGTTAAGCATCAGATAGACTCCTTTAACAGGTTTTTAGATTACAAGTTACAGAAGATTGTAGATGAGGTTGGAGTTATAGAGACAGAGATTAAAGGAGGTTATAAGGTAAAACTTGGAAAGATCAGAGTGGGAAAACCTATAAACAAGGAGGCAGATGGTTCCATAAGAAAGATAACCCCTATGGAGGCTAGAATAAGGGACCTCTCCTACTCCGCTCCACTCTATCTTGAGATGACCCCTATTGTTGGAGGAGAGGGAGAGGAGGAGGTTGTAGGTGAAACTGTAGAGGTGTATATAGGAGAACTACCTATTATGCTTGGATCCAAGGCCTGCTATCTCTACGGTAAAAGTAGAGAGGAGTTAATAGAGATGGGAGAGGATCCCAGGGATCCCTTTGGCTACTTTATAATAAACGGTTCTGAGAGGGTACTGGTAACCCAGGAGGATCTAGTCCAAAACAGGATCCTATGTGAGAAGACCGAGAGGAACAACAAGATGATCTATGTAGCCAAGGTATTTTCCACCAGACATGGTTTTAGGGCCCTATGTACCGTTGAGAGACAGGAGGATGGTAAGTTAAATGTAACATTTCCAGGTCTCTCTGGAAGTATCCCCCTTGTTATAGTTATGAAGGCACTTGGAGCAGAGAGTGACAGTGATATAATAAACATGATATCTGACGATCAAAGAGTGGTTATGCAGTTGATTACAAATATTCTCGAGGTTAGGGAGGAGTACAACATAGCTACCCAGGAGGATGCCCTGGAGTATATTGGAAAGAAGGTAGCACCTGGACAGCCTAGGGATTACAGACTGAAGAGGGCGGAGACTATACTCTGTAACTATCTACTACCACATATGGGTGTTAAAAGAGAGGACTTTATTAAGAAGTGTGCCTTCCTGGGAAGGATGGCGAGAAATGCCATAGAGTTATACCTAGGTCTCAGGGTTGAGGATGACAAGGACCACTATGGAAACAAGAGGTTGAAACCTGCAGGGGAGTTAATGGAGGATCTCTTTAGATACTCCTTCAACCAGTTGGTCAAGGATATAAAGTATCAGCTGGAGAGGCAGGTCCTTAGAAATAGATCTCCATCTATCCAGTCTGCAGTTAGAAGTGACGTTTTAACTGAGAGGATAAGACATGCCATGGCTACAGGAAACTGGGTAGGAGGTAGAACTGGAGTAAGTCAGCTGCTAGATAGGACAAGTTACCTCTCCACCCTCTCCCAGCTGAGAAGGGTAGTATCTCCACTTTCCAGGTCCCAGCCACACTTCGAGGCCAGGGATCTTCACCCTACCCAGTGGGGTAAGATATGTCCCTCTGAAACCCCTGAGGGTCCAAACTGTGGTCTCGTTAAGAACCTTGCAATAATGTGTAAGATTACCACAGAGGATAAGGAAGGGGAGAAAAAGGTTTTGGAAGTTTTGAAAGATCTTCCTATAAACCCTGTAAAAGAGTTTCTAACTCCACCTAGTTCCTAAGATATGAAAACACCTTAAAGGTGAAACCCTTGAGAAAGGAGGCAAACCTCTATCTCAACGGAAAGTTGATAGGGACTGTAGATAATCCAGAGGAGGTTGTTAAATATTTAAGGGAGAAGAGGAGGAAGGGGGAGTTACCACCTTACACCTCTATATCCTACAACGAGGAGAGTAACGACATACATATCTCCACAGATGGTGGTAGGATTGTAAGACCCCTTATCGTAGTAGAAAATGGGAAACCTAAGTTAACTAAGGAACATATTGAGAAGTTAAAGAGGGGAGAGATTTCATTCTCAGATCTAGTTAAGGAGGGGGTTATTGAATATCTAGATGCTGAAGAGGAGGAGAATGCCTATATTGCAGTATATGAGAATGAGCTAACTGAGGAGCACACCCATCTAGAGATAGATCCTATGACTATCTTAGGGGTAGGTGCAGGTGTCGCCCCCTACCCTGAGCACAACTCTGCACCGAGAATTACCATGGCAGCAGCCATGGCAAAGCAGTCCATAGGTTTCCCAATGTCCAACATTAGACAGAGGATGGATACCAAGGATCACCTTCTCCACTACCCACAGATACCTATAGTGAAGACAAAACATCAGGACATAATAGGATTCGATAAGAGACCTGCCGGGCAGAACTTGGTAGTGGCTATTATGAGTTACGAAGGATACAACATGGAGGATGCCTTTATATTTAACAAGGCCTCCATTGAGAGAGGTCTAGGTAGAAGTACCTTCTTTAGATGTTATGAAGGTTACGAGAAGAGATACCCAGGAGGACAGATGGATAGATTTGAAATACCTGAAAGGGGAGTTAGAGGATACAGATCTGAGGAGGCCTATAGAGCCCTTGGAGAGGATGGTATAGCTGAGGTTGAGGCAGAGGTAGAGTCTGGGGATGTAATAATTGGAAAGACATCTCCACCAAGGTTCCTAGAGGAGCAGGATATATCCCTTAGGACCAAATCCCAGAGAAGGGACACCTCTGTTACAGTGAGACATGGGGAGAGGGGGACAGTAGACACTGTAGTACTTACAGAGACTAAGGAGGGAAATAGACTGGTAAAGGTAAAGGTTAGGGATTTGAGAATACCTGAGTTGGGAGATAAATTTGCCTCAAGACATGGACAGAAAGGGGTTATTGGACTTATTGTTCCCCAGGAGGACATGCCATTTACTGAAAGTGGAGTAGTACCAGATCTCATAATAAATCCCCACGCCATACCCTCAAGGATGACCATAGGGCAACTTCTAGAGATGATAGGGGGGAAGGTTGGAGCCCTGGAGGGTAGGAGGATAAATGGTACCATATTCAGTGGAGAGAAGGAGTGGGATCTAAGGAAGACCCTTGAGATGTACGGTTTTAAACACCATGGAAGGGAGGTAATGTACAGTGGGAAGACTGGAGAGAAGTTTGAGTGCGAGATATTCATAGGTATAGCCTACTATCAGAAGTTGCACCACCTTGTTGCAGGTAAGATCCACGCAAGAAGTAGGGGACCAATACAGGTACTTACAAGACAGCCTACAGAGGGTAGGGCAAGGGAAGGTGGTCTAAGATTTGGAGAGATGGAGAGGGATGTACTCATAGGGCATGGTGCTGCCCTACTTCTAAAGGAGAGGTTGTTTGATGAATCTGACCCCTACGAGTGCTACATCTGTTCAAACTGTGGAGAGATTGCCATATACGACCATAGAAAGGGTATTAAGTACTGTCAGGTATGTGGAGAGATCGAGGACGCCCAAAGTAACAAGAAGATACCAAAGGTTAAGATGCCCTATGCCTTTAAGTTGCTCCTAGATGAACTTAAGAGTATGTGTATAAATCCAAAGTTGAAGGTTAGAGATAGAGTATAACGGTGAGATCTATGGATAAGTACGACATTCCAAAGGATATTGGAGAGATTGTATTTGGACTTCTCTCACCTGACTACATCAGGAAGATATCTGTAGCGAGAATTGTAACCCCTGATACCTACGACGATGACGGTTATCCAATAGAAGGAGGTTTAATGGATACAAGGTTAGGTGTTATAGACCCTGGGTTAATATGTAAAACATGTGGTGGAAGGATTGGAACCTGTCCAGGACACTTTGGACATATTGAACTTGCAAAGCCTGTAATACATATTGGATTTGCAAAGGAGATATACAAGATTCTTAAGGCTGTATGTCCTCACTGTGGAAGGGTAACACTCTCTGAGGCTAAGAGAGAGGAGTATCTAGAGAAGATGAGGAAGTTGGAGGAGGAAGGTGGGAACAAGTGGGACCTTGTAGACGAGATACTTAAGGATGCTGCAGGGAAGGAGGTATGTCCCTACTGTGGAGAGACCAAGTACACTATCAAGTACTCCAAACCTACAACCTACTACAGGATAGAGGGTAAAACAGAGAAACAGATGACCCCTTCAGAGGTTAGGGAGATACTGGAGAAGATACCTGATGAGGACTGTCCACTTTTAGGGATAAATCCAGAGACTACAAGGCCAGAGTGGATGGTCCTAACTGTACTACCTGTACCTCCAGTTACTGTAAGACCCTCCATTACACTGGAGAGTGGAGAGAGAAGTGAGGACGATCTAACCCATAAGTTAGTGGATATTATAAGGATAAACCAGAGGTTGGAGGAGAATATTGAGGGAGGAGCTCCACATCTAATTATCGAGGATCTCTGGGATCTTCTCCAGTACCATGTAAATACCTACTTTGACAACGAGGCTCCAGGTATACCTCCTGCTAAACATAGAAGTGGAAGACCCCTTAGAACACTGGCCCAGAGGTTGAAGGGGAAGGAGGGTAGATTTAGACACAACCTTGCAGGTAAGAGGGTAAACTTCTCTGCAAGAACTGTTATTTCCCCAGATCCAAGACTTAGTATAAACGAGGTAGGGGTGCCTGTTGAAATAGCCATGAAGTTGACAGTACCTGAGAAGGTTACAAAACATAACATAGAGAGAATAAGGAAGTTGATAAAGAACGGTGCAAATAAGCACCCTGGAGTGAACTATATAATAAAGAAGATAAGGTTGGCAGATGGAAGGGAGGAGGAGGTTAAGATTAAGATAAATGAGAAGAACAAGGATCTGTGGGCTGAAAAGGTTGAGGAGGGAATGGTAGTTGAGAGGCACCTCATGGATGGGGATATAGTACTTTACAACAGGCAGCCATCCCTCCACAGGATGTCCATCATGGCCCATAGAGTTAAAGTTCTACCTTACAGAACCTTTAGACACAACCTCTGTGTATGTCCACCCTATAACGCAGATTTCGATGGAGACGAGATGAACCTCCACGTCCCTCAAAACGAGGAGGCAAGGGCTGAAGCTGAAGTCCTCATGTTGGTGGAGAAACATATCATCTCCCCAAGGTTTGGAGGACCTATTATAGGGGCCATCCATGATCACATCTCTGGAGCCTATATACTAACAAGTTCCTACTTTACAAAGGATGAGGCAGCCCTTATACTGAGAGCTGGAGGTATCAGGGAGGGGTTGGGAGAACCTGATATGGTCAAGGATGGTGTAGAGCTCTACAGTGGAAAGAAACTCTTTAGTAAGGTAATACCAAAGGGAATCAATCTAAAGTACAAGGCAAAGATCTGTAAGAAGTGTGACGTATGCAAGGAGGAGTGTCCCTACGACGCCAAGGTAGTTATAAAGGATGGGGAACTTGTAAAGGGGGTTATTGATAAAAATGGATACGGTGCAGAGGCTGGTGTCCTCCTGAATACCATAGTGAAGGAGTATGGATCTAAGGTTGCAAGGGACTTCCTAGATAGGTCTACTAGGATGGCCATTGAGACCCTTATGATAAGGGGTTTCACCACAGGTATAGATGACGTAGATATTCCAGAGGAGGCCAAGGAGGAGATTAGGAAGATACTGGATAAGGCTGAGGAGGAGGTAGAGAAGATTATCAAGGCCTACGAGGAGGGAACCCTTGAGCCCCTACCTGGAAGAAGTTTGGAGGAATCCAGGGAAACCTACATTATGCAGATACTAGGTAGGGCAAGGGATGAGGCAGGTAAAATTGCAGAGAAGTATCTAAGTGAGGATAACCATGCTGCACTTATGGCTAGAACTGGTGCCAGAGGATCTCTCCTAAACATTACCATGATGGCAGCCTGTGTAGGACAGCAGTCTGTAAGAGGGGGTAGAATATTTAGAGGTTACAGGGGTAGAACACTTCCACACTTCAAGAAGGGAAGTCTATCTGCAAGATCCCATGGATTTGTTAGAAGTTGTTACAAAGATGGGTTATCTCCAACTGAGTTCTTCTTCCACGCCATGGGAGGAAGGGAAGGTTTAGTAGATCAGGCAGTTAGAACTGCCCAGTCAGGGTATATGCAGAGGAGACTTATAAATGCCCTCCAGGATTTAAAGGTAGAGTACGACGGTACAGTTAGGGATGCAAAGGGACTTATAGTCCAATTCACCTATGGAGAGGATGGGGTAGATCCTGCCAAGGCAGATCATGGAAAGGCTGTAGACTTAGACAAGATATTCACAAAGGTACTTTCAAGGAGAGGGGAGGTGACTTAATTATCTCTTTTTTCTCCTATACTCCTCAACGTATCTGTTGATCATACTGAGAATCCTACTCCATCCAAAATTTTTCTTCAAAGAACCAACTACGAAGATATCAGACCACTGTCTCCAGGGAGGGGAGTATCCAAATAACTCCACTATCCTATCTAGTTGCTCATCCCATCTCTCCCTCTTTATCTTGTCCATCTTGTTTACAAGTACTATAGGGTTTAAATCCAACTCCTTTAAAAATTGGAACATCTCGATGTCTATAGGTATCTCATTTCTACTGTCCCATCTCTCCACTATCTCGGGAAAGGCCTTCCCATCTATCACCAAGATTGAGCAGGCTATTTTGTCACAGTTATCCTCTATATACCACACTATCTTATCCTTTATAGACTCCTCAACCTTCTTCTCCAGACCTCTCATATATCCAAAACCTGGAAGATCCACTAAGATGTAGTTTTTCATGGGGTATTTGTTTATCTTTAAGGTGACCCCTGGTTTCTTTCCAACTCTCACATTTTTATTACCTGTTATCATCCTAACTAGGGTGGACTTCCCCACGTTGGATCTTCCAGTAACTATAACCTCAGGTTTATCACTCTCCTCCCCTTTGATAAACCTTTTAAATTTTTCTATATCCTTTAATCCACTCATAATCTCCCCCTATAGATTTATCCAGAGATTGTCCCTAGTATAAAGGCTATCAGTATAAAACTTATAATCATCTTTATCTCTCTGGCACATCTCTCTGCCTCCTCCCTTGTAGGGTTCCTCAGTAGTTTTACTATAGAGTGGAGAAGTAGTACATCACAGAGTGCTATACCTAGAAGGTAGAGATAGCTGAATATTCCCATGAGGTAAGGCAATGGACTTAGAATCACTGCCAGAATCAGTAGTCCCAGTGCAAGGTAGAGTGCCCTCTTACCGTACTTTATTGGAAGTGAGATTACCCCCCTCTCCCTATCCCCCTCCATATCCTCAAAGTCCTTAACTACCTCCCTGGCCCAGGTAGTTAACAGGGCACAGAGGAAGAGTATAAATGTAATAAGGATATTACCCACTGATGCACCACCGAAGAGAAAGACAGAACCTGTAAGGTATGCCACTAGAAGGTTACCTATCCTCTTATCCCTTTTAAATAATCTGGCGTAGAGGTAGAGGATAAAGGTGTTAAGTAGGGCTATAACAAAACATATCCAGTTGAAAAGGGAAAGGAGTAGTCCAGATATAGCCAGTATCCAGGCCAGTACTTTGGCACCTTTTAGAGATACCCTACCAGAGGGTAGGGGGCGGTGAGGTTTGTTTATCCTGTCAATATCTACATCGTAGATGTCGTTTATAACGTTACCAAAACCACAGATAAGGAAGACTACAAGGGAGGCGAGGAGTATCCTATCTAGCATATGGATGTTAAAGTTAGAGGCGATTAGTCCAGCTATAGCGGCCCCAAGGGATGCGATTAAACAGTTCTTCACCCTTATAAGGTCCATGTAATCCCTTATGCCCATAGTATCCCTATTAGGTGGAAGTATGTTAAGAATGAATATAAGTGGATTGATCCCTAAAAACCTGGAAGATAGAGGGCTCCTGGTGTTGAAGGACAACCTAAGGTATATCGAGGACATCCTGGATCATCGAAGGATTCCAAGGGAGGGGATACCTGAGGACAAGATAAGATTACTTTTAAAGTTCCTCTCACTTATGGATACTGACAAGGATCCCAAGGTTGTAAGGGTAGGGGAGAGGGAGGGTAGATGTGTCTCCAGGATCCAGGAGGAGCTAGTCTCTGGATTCTGTCATGGAATAGGTAGAAGTGGTAACCTTGTAGATCCCCAACCTAAGGCCCCAGGTGCAAGTGCAATGTACAGGTTAACCAACGATATACTAACAAGTTTCCTGAGAAATCTTGGCTTAAAGGTTTATGGGATAGGACTACCTGTGGCAACTGGACTCTCCCTCTCTCTCTGCCTCAACGCCGCCAGGAGGATGTACAACTCCAACGTGGTAATATACCCCTATGCAGCCCATAAGAGCCCAATAAAAGGGGTCTATCTAGCTGGGTTTAGGATGAGGTTGGTGGAGACTAAACTTTACGGGGATAAGGTGAAGGTGGATGTGGAGGATATAGAGGATGCCATAGTCCAGGAGATAAGGGAGGGTAACAACCCCTGTGTATTAAGTACCTTAACCTTCTTTCCACCTAGGGAGAGTGATAATATAGAGGAGATCGCCAGGATATGCGAGGAGTACAACATACCTCATATTGTAAATGGCGCCTATGCACTTCAAAGTAGATACTACATAGAGAGAATTAGGAGGGCTCTTAAGTACCGTCTAGATGCTGTAGTAAGCTCCTCAGATAAGAACCTACTTACACCTATAGGAGGGGGCATTGTATACTCCAAGGATAGGGATTTCTTAAGGGAGGTGTCACTAAGTTATCCAGGTAGGGCCTGTGCAACCCCTGTTGTAAATATACTTGTCTCCCTACTATCCCTGGGTATGAGGGGATACCTGGAGTTGATGGAGGAGCAGAGGAGATGTAGAGATCTACTGGAAGAACTTTTGAATAACCTAGCTGAAAAGACAGGAGGTAAAGTTTTAAATATAGATAATCCAATATCCCTATCTGTCACCGTCCATTCAGACCCTGTTGAGATAGCAGGGAAGCTTTACAATTTAAGGGTCACAGGTCCAAGAGGGGTAAGATCCACTGATAAATTTGGCACCTGCTATCTCAAGAGGTATCCCTACGATTACCTTGTTATAAGTGCACCCCTAGGGGTAAAAGAGGAAGATATAGTTACTGTAGTTGAAAAATTGGAAAATATTCTTCTAAGTAGGTGAAAAAGATGGCTACATCCATTGCAATAGCATCAGGTAAAGGGGGTACAGGTAAGACCACCATCGCGGCAAACCTGGCAGTAGCCCTGGCAAAATTTGGGAAGGATGTAATAGTGTTAGATGCAGATATAGCAATGGCTAATTTGGAGTTGGTACTGGGGATTGAGGGGAAGAAGGGTAAAACTTTAAACGACGTTCTTGCCGGCAATGCAAGTATAGAGGAGGCTATATACGAGGGACCTGCAGGGGTAAAGGTAATACCTGCAGGTATCTCCCTAGACGCCTTTAGGAAGGCAAGACCGGAAAAATTGGAGGAGGTGTTAAAGAAGTTACATGACATGGCAGAGATTATCATCATAGACTGTCCAGCAGGTATTGGAAAGGAGGCCTTGACAGCAATCTCAGCTTCGGAACATCTAATACTGGTAGTTAACCCAGAGATATCCTCCATAGCCGATGCCCTGAAGGTTATAGCCATTGCAAAAAAATTAGGTACAAATGTACTAGGTGCCATAATAAACAGAACGATGAAGGAGGATTCAGAATTAAGTTCAAAGGCCATTGCAACTATCTTAGAGGTTCCAATACTAGGGGTAGTTCCAGAGGATCCAAATGTAAGAAAGTGTGCCGCATTTGGAGAACCTATTGTACTAAAGTATCCAGACTCACCAGCAGCTCAGGCTATCATGGAGATAGCTGCCAAGTTGATAGGTAAGAAGTACATACCTGAGAAGAAGAAGGAGAAAGAGTCCTTCATTAAAAAATTCCTTAGAGGGATATTCGGGGGTAGAAAATGATATCCTACGACACAATAGCTATAATTATAGCCACCTTGAGCATTACCCTGAATATTATACTCTCCATAAAGTTGATCCAGTTGAAGAGAGAGTTGGATCAGTTGAAGCAGTCCACCAGGTTAACCAGGGAGGAGTTGGAGAGGATAAACGAGAGACTGAGAAGATTAAAGATAACATAGTAAAGGGAAAAAATTTAATATCTATACTCTCCCTCTCTAGCCTCTCCCTATGTCTTTTACTACTTACAACTGCACTTCAACTGAGAAGGGAGTTGGACCAGTTGAAGCAGTCTACGAGGATAAACGAGAGACTGGAAAACCTTAAAATTTAAAAATGAGGGGAGAAAATGCCGTTTTATGGCACAGTAGCCATGATAGTAGCGATTATCAGCCTTATACTGAACGTTGTACTATTTATAAAAATAGTCCAGTTAAAGAAGGAGTTGGAATACCTTAAACAGTCCACCAGGTTAACCAGGGAGGAGTTGGAGAGGATAAACGAGAGGTTGAGAAGAATAAAGGCCTCTACCTAACTAGGGTACATTCTCACATAGATACTTTAGAGCCTCCTCCTCCATAAAGTGTAGTTTTCCAGGGATAATGATAGAGTGAAGTGGAGGTCCAAAGTCGTAATCAAGGAGATCTCCAATCCTGCCATACACTATTTTTGGTTTTAAACTCCCTGCCCTAGCTAGTACAACAACTTTAGTATCCTCACTTAAAACATTCTCCTTCCTTCTCTCCTCTATCTCAAGGAGGATTCTTAGACCCTCGTTAGCACTCATAAATCTATTTTTATCACTTTGTATATCTAGGAGACATAGGGTATGAAGTCCCATCCTCAGGTTATCCCTTATAACATTGTAAGGTGTCTCTGGGAAGTAATTAGGTTCAGGGAATTGAGGTTGTTCTTCCAAACTTGTATATCTGCAATCCAGTGATCCCCACTGCAGAGTATATAGAGGGGGCGTTAATAATTCTAACATCCACACCTCTCTTTTTAGCCTCTATAGCCAGATCTACATGGGTTGTTGCCACCATGGGATCTCCTGCTGTTAGGAGCATTACCACCTTATCCCTACCCTCCTCAATTAACTTATAACCCCTGTACTCTAGATCTTCCCTGGTGAGGAGGGTTATCTTCTTCCCAATAACCTTCTCTATCCTCTCCACAGTTGTACCAGTTAATAGGGAGGTATAGAATTCTGCATATATCTTATCTGCCCTCTTGGCATGTTCTAAGGTTTTTAACGTCATATCCTTTTCGTCGTAGAGTCCAAGACCTGCAAGTATAAGCATGGTTCACTCCCTCTCTTTTAATAAGGGAGATATCAATATATTTAAATAATTGGATATTAAGAAAATAAATAAAAAATGGAGCCTTGGGCGGGATTTGAACCCGCGACCTTCTGCTTACCAAGCAGACGCTCTACCAGGCTGAGCCACCAAGGCTCAATAGCGATATCTATAGATCCGCCACCACATATATATACTTTTCGGTTATGTATTTATATATTAAAATATGAGACTATTTAATATGACAGGGGATAAGATAATTCGGGATCCAATATACTACGACATCCATGTTAGTAGTAGTGAGATATCCTTGATAGACACCCAAGAGTTCCAGAGGCTGAGGAATATAAAGCAAACTGGATTAACCTATATGGTATACCCCAGTGCAACCCATACCCGTTTTGAACACTCCCTAGGTGCCATGCATATTGCAGGGGAGGTATCCAAGGGTTTAGAGGGTGTGGACTGTAACTTAATAAGGATATCGGCCCTACTTCACGACATAGGTCATCCACCCTTCTCCCACTCCCTAGAGATTAGAGGCTACAACCACGAGTACTATACCAGGAGGATAATAAAAAATCTGGAAATTGAGAACTACTCCCCAAGGGAGGTTATAGAGGTAC
This sequence comes from Methanothermococcus sp. SCGC AD-155-E23, assembly GCA_019561615.1. GTDB lineage: Archaea > AGJL01 > Methanococci > Methanococcales > Methanococcaceae > Methanofervidicoccus. The sequence goes on along the minus strand of JAHEQA010000006.1, from coordinate 9,843 downwards.
TACAGTGTAAGGGGCCTGAGGGATCCTTGATAGGTGGGGACATAGACATAGACAGGATAGACTACCTTCTAAGGGACAGTTATCACACTGGAGTGGCATATGGATCTATAGACTACAACAGGCTGATTAGGTGTATAGTCCTCTTCGAGGAGGGTAAACCTAAGTTAGGTATACTGGAGAAGGGGGTAGTTGCGGCAGAGTCCCTCCTCATAGCCAGGTATCAGATGTACACCTCTGTGTATATGCATCCCACCTCAAGGATCTCTGAGACCATGTTGAAGAATGCCGTTATCTATGGAATAGAGGAGGGACTCTTCCAGGTGAAGGACCTCTCTAAGATGGACGACATAGATCTAATAAGTATCCTGAGAAGATCTGAGGGAGAGGGCAATAAATTGATCAGGATGCTTGACAGGAGGGAGTTGTTTAAGAATGTACTTGTAGCTAAGTACAACCAGTTATCACCCTACGAGAAGTGGATACTGATAAACCTGGGAGAGGAGGAGATAAGGAAGATAGAGGAGGAGCTCTCGGAAAGGTTTAACACAACTCTATTCCTGGACATACCCCCTTACCCCAAGATAAGTGAACATCGGATTACAGTACTTTCAGGTGAGAGGAGGTATAGGTTAGATGAGATATCCCCTCTTGCAAGGAATCTAAAATGGGCCTATATGAGATCCTGGGATGTAAGGTTGTACAGTCCTCCAGATAGGTGTAAGGAGTTAAGGGAGAAGATAGATATCAACCATCTACGGGAGATACTCCTTCAATTCAGGGATAGGTGTAGGGAAAGTCCAATCCTGGATATCCTTAGAAGGGAGGACAGGATAAGGGGGAGGAGAAGACTACTAAGTATTGTAAAGGAGAGGGGGTTATCGGAATCAGAGTTTTTAAATGAACTTCAGAAGTTAATATTCTCAGGTTTAATAAGGGAGGAGGTTGTAAAGGTAAGGGGGATCTACAGATACGACTACTCTGTATTGGAGGGTTGAGGTGATAGTATGATAGCTCTGGGACTAGAGGGTACTGCGGAAAAAACTGGGGTGGGAATCATAGACTCTGAGGGCAATATACTCTTTAACAAGACTGTAATGTATAAGCCTCCAGTACAGGGTATAAATCCAAGGGAGGCTGCAGATCACCATGCAGAAACCTTCCCAAAGTTGATTAAGGAGGCCTTTGAACATGTACCTAAGGAGGAGATAGATCTAATAGCCTTCTCCCAGGGACCAGGACTAGGTCCAAGTCTTAGGGTTACTGCAACTGCTGCCAGGACCTTGGCACTTGCACTAGGGAAACCTATTATCGGTGTCAACCACTGTATAGCACATGTTGAGATTGGGAAGTTGGTTACAGATGCCCAGGACCCCTTGACACTCTATGTAAGTGGTGGGAACACCCAGATACTGGCCTACGTTGGAGGGAGGTACAGGATATTTGGAGAGACCTTGGACATCGCCATAGGTAACTGTCTAGATCAATTTGCAAGGAACTGTGGACTTCCTCATCCTGGGGGACCATACGTGGAGCAACTTGCCAGGAAGGGCAGGAAGTTGTTAGATTTGCCCTACACCATTAAGGGGATGGACATTACCTTTTCAGGGTTACTAACTGCCGCCATAAAGAAGTATCAGCAGGGGGAGAGGTTGGAGGATGTATGTTTCTCCCTTCAGGAGGTAGCCTTCTCCATGCTTACAGAGATTACAGAGAGGGCACTGGCACATACAGAGAAGGGGGAGGTTATGTTAGTTGGAGGGGTGGCAGTTAATCAGAGGCTTAGGGAGATGTTAAAGGACATGTGTGAGGAGCAGGGTGTGGACTTCTACGTACCTAGGAGGGACCTCTGTGGAGACAACGGGGTAATGATAGCACATCTAGGACTGTTGATGTATCTCAGTGGAAGGAGGATGTCCATAGAGGAGACAAAACCTATCCCCAACTATAGAAGTGACACTGTAGAGGTGACCTGGATAGATGAAAAGGAGTATGAAGGGAAGAGGAGGAGAATACCAGAGCATCTTATAGGGAAGGGGGCAGAGGCAGATATAAGGAGGGCCTCCTACCTAGGCTGGGAGTGTGTTGTAAAGGAGAGGGTGAAGAAGAGGTATAGGTTGGAGGAGTTGGACACTATTATAAGGTTGAGGAGAACTGTAAGGGAGGGGAGGTTCCTATATCTCGTTAAAGATTATGGTATCCTCTCTCCCTATATATGGGACATAGATAAGAAGAGATATACCCTAACTATGAGCTATATTCCTGGGAACCTTGCAAAGGAGGAGATAGAGAGGGGTAACTTAGACTGTTGCTACAACATCGGTGTAATAGTAGGGAAACTCCATGAAAGGGATATAGTCCATAACGACCTTACAACATCTAACTTTATAGTGGTGAAGGAGAGTGGTACCAATGGCATTGGGAAAGATACTGAGGACAGTAAAGACCATAGGTTATCTAGTGATCTTAATCAGGGGGATTTGGGCTATAGTAAAGAGGATAAGGACAGTCTTAAGATTGATAGGGAACTTCTGGAAAAGAATAAAGTCTATATTATAGACTTTGGGTTAGGGAAGTTCTCAAGTATGCTGGAAGATAAGGCTATAGATCTCATAGTACTGAAGAAGTCTATAATGAGTACCCACTACAGGGTATTTGAGGAGGTGTGGGATAGGATACTTGAGGGATATAAGGTTTACAGGGAGTGGAAGAAGGTTGTTGACTACATGGATGAGGTGGAGAAGAGGAGGAGGTACTGTTAAATTAAACTTCTCTTAATTCTATTTTTTCCCTATATGGAGACACTATCTACGTCCCTGATAACTACTCTACAATTCAAGGGCAATTGACGCCACAGAGGATGGAGATACGAATCAGTATTAAACGTGAAAGAATGATAGATGTCAACGATAGAAGAGTCATAAAAAGATCCATTGAAGTAATAAAAAAACTCTCCAGTAAATTAGATAGTATTAAAATAATGCACCTCTGTGGATCCCATGAACATGTCATATGTAGATACGGGATAAGGGATGTACTACCTGAAAATATATCTGTCGTCCCAGGTCCAGGATGTCCAGTATGTGTAACTACCCAGGGGGAGATAGATACTGCCATATATCTTGCTGAGGAAGGGTATACGGTGGCAACTTTAGGGGATATGTACAGGGTACCTGGTAGTAAGAAGTCCCTTATGGAGTTACAATCTGAGGGGGCAGATATAAGGATAGTCTATGGAATAGGGGATGCAGTGAAGATAGCAGAGAGGGAGGGAAGGGAGGTAGTATTCATAGCTATTGGATTTGAAACAACAGCACCAACAACTGCAGCCGAGGTCCTCAGTGTTAAATCCAAGGGGATAGATAACTTCTACGTGTTAAACTGTCATAGGCAGATACCACCAGTTGTAGAGTTCCTACTTGAGGAGGGTAGTAACATCCAGGGTTTCATATGTCCAGGTCACGTCTCCACTGTTACAGGGTTAAAACCCTACTATGAACTATCTAGTAGGTATAGAGTTCCCATGGTGGTGGCAGGTTTTGAACCTGTAGATGTGTTAATGTCTATAGTGATGATACTGAGACAACTGGTGGAAGGGGAGTGTAAGGTGGAGAATGAGTACAGGAGGGCTGTTAGGGAGGGGGGAAACCCCATGGCCCAGAAACTGATAAAGGAGGTATTTGAACCTGTGGATATACCTTGGAGAGGTTTTCCAGTGATAAAAAATGGGGGGCTAAAACTTAGGGAAAAGTATAGAGAGTTTGACATCTACTACCAGGAGGATATACCTGAGATGAAGGAGGTAGTAAACAGTAACTGTATATGTGGGGAGATACTTAGGGGTGAGAAGTTACCTACAGACTGTAAGTTGTTTGGGAGGTATTGCACCCCTCTCAACCCTGTGGGAAGTTGTATGGTCTCCGAGGAGGGCACCTGTAATATATTCTACAAGTACGGGAGATTTATTTAATCTACTAACTTCCTATAGGCCTTTTCAGCCATCTCATATACCTTATGCTCCTGGATACTGGTCATCTTTCCATCCCTTAAAACCACCTTCCCATCTATCAGTACAGTATCAACAACCCCCTTGAAGGCGTAGACTAAATGGGATTTTAAGTTTTCAACTGGTATTAGATAGGGTTTTCTAAGATCTATAAGTACTATATCTGCTAAATACCCCTCCTTCAACACTCCAACCTCCAAGTTTAAGGCCCTTCCTCCATTTAACGTGGCGAATTTAAAGGAGACCTCCCCAGGTACCAGGGTGGGGTCAAGGGATACCCCCTTGTGTATAAGGGAGGCCATCTTTATCTCCTCAAAGAGGTTCAGGTTGTTGTTACTGCCACAGCCATCTGTTCCAAGGGTGACAGGGATATCCCTCTCTAGAAGTTTTGGAATAGGTGCAATACCTGAGGCCAACTTTAAATTACTTATAGGGTTGTGAGATACTACAACATCCCTCTTTTCCATAATCCCTATCTCCCTATCTGAGAGATGGACACAGTGGGCTGCAATTACCCTTACCCCCTCAAAGAACCCTATGGAATCTAGATACTCAAAGGGTCTCATTCCTGTCTTTTCCTTTATCATCTTTATCTCATCTAGAGTCTCGTTCATGTGTATGTGGATGGGGATACTGTATTTTCTTGCCATCTCATGGGCAGCTGTTAAAAGTTCCCTGGAGCAGGTGTAGGGTGCATGAGGACCTATGGCAGCTTTTATCCTTGGATTGTCCAGCTTCATTATCTTCTTCACTGTTTTTTCACTGTTCTTTATCTCCCTCTCCCTTCTATCCTCCTGGAACAGATCTATCATACCGTAGGAGAGGACAGCCCTTATACCACTTTCAAGTACCCCCTTTACTATCCCATCTAGATAGAAGTACATATCGTTAAATGTAGTTGTACCACTTTTTATCATCTCTATGGCTCCAAGGAGTGTGCCTATATAGACCAGCTCCTCGTTTAACTTAGACTCCATCTTCCAGATGTAGTTGTTCAGCCACTCCATTAGGGGGATGTCATCTGCAACTCCACGGAACAGGGTCATAGGTATGTGGGTATGGGTGTTTACAAGTCCTGGGATTGCCACCATGTTCCTTCCATCTATTACCTCTATATCCCTGTCCTCAATACCCTCCTTCTCTATCAAGTTCCTTCCTATCCTCTTTATCCTGTTCCCCTCTACAAGGATGTCCCAGTTGCCATTACACTCCAGTAGTCTAACATCCCTTATAAGTATCATCCTATCCCTCAGCTTATTACTGTTTTAGTTCTTATACTCCCTCCCCCATCTCCCACTGGTACACTCTGTCCATTTTTACCACAGTATCCAACACTTAGTTTAAACTCCCTTGTAACACCATCTACGTTATGAAGTATCTCCATTATCTCCCCACTGAGACCTGCATCCCTCAAGGGTGTTGTAAGTTCCCCATTCTCAATTAAAAATGCCTCCACTGCATTGAATTGGAAGAGACCTTTACCTGTATCCACCTGTCCCCCACGGGAACCCCTGAGGAAGATACCATTCCCTGTATCCTCTATCAACTCCTCAAAACCCCAATCCCCAGGCTTTATATAGGTGTTACTCATTCTAACCAGTGGTCTATTTAACCCCTCTGCCCTCCCATTCCCTGTAACCTCCATATTCAGCCGCCCTGCAGTCTCCCTACTGTGAAGGTAACTTTTCAAGATACCCTCCTCTATTATAACAGTCTCCCTGCCCTTCACACCTTCACTGTCGTATTTATAATATCCAAAGGCCCCCTCTATAAGGGGGTTGTCTATAACAGTTACGTAGTCACTGCCAACCCTCTCACCTATCTTGTCCCTGAATACACTGTCCCTCTGGAGTACCAGGTCAGCCTCTGAGGCGTGACCTACAGCCTCGTGGATAAAGACTCCTGCAAGTTCAGGATCTAGTACAACCTTGAACTCCCCCTTTGGACATGGTTTTGCCCCAAGTAACCTTATAGCCCTCTCCCTGGTGTTCCTGGCTAAATTCTCAATGTTACCCTCCTTTACAACCTCGAAGCCGTAGCCTCCAATACGCTCTGAGGCATACTGTATATTGGAGTTATCCCTTGCAACTGCACTTATACTCATAAATACCCTACTGGTCTCCTCCCTTATCAGGGCTCCTTCACTACTTAGAAATAGGGAGTCCCCCTGGACATCTGAGTAGAGCACCGAGGTACTTACTATCTTCCCCTCCCTATCTAACAGGTTTTTATGGGTCTCCAAAATATACTCCATCTTCTCCTCTATACCTATATCCTCAGGGTTTATCCTCCCCTGGCACCTTACCCTATCCCTGTATACCTTCACATCCTTAAGTACTACCCTCTTCTTTGAGTGCTCATTGGAGAGTTTAGCCCTCCTGTAGGCCCTCTCCAAAAGTGTTTTTACCTCTTCAAAGTCTGTCCTGTGGGAACTTCCATACCCCCATCCATTTTTGTAAAGTACTCTAACTGCAACTCCAGAGGTTTTACCTGAGGATATCTCCTCTATCTCCCCATCCTTCACTATGATGTTGTTGGACCTGTTGTTTATCACCCTTATATCCCAGTAGGCATCCAGGGACAGGTTCTCAAGTTTCTCCAGGTAGTACTCTAAATCCATCTCTTACCACCAAAAAAATAGGAATAGTTATTTTTTATCCACTTTAAAGGAGATGTTACACTGTCTAAGAGCCTCTACAATAACATTCTCATAATCGGATTTACTTATCTCCCCATCTTTAGCCCTGATGGTAACCTCCATTTCACAGTTTTTGAACTTACTTTTTAGACATTTAAGGATATTAAGTATAGTTGAAAATACCTTGTATACATTTGAAGGGGAGTCCAGGGGGATTTCAAGCCTCAATGTTATATCCCTATAAACACCCTCTTCCACCGCCTTTGATCTAGGCGGGTGTTTTACCTCTTCAGTGATCTCTTCCTTACTTTCTACTGGAGGTGTTTCTACAGGTTTCTCCTCCTTCTCCTCTCTGACACATAGTTCAGGTTTTACTATTACCTCTTCCTCAGATAGTTGGATATCTGGAGTCTCTCCAATTGTGATAACCTCTATCCTTCCATCTATTAATTTCCCATATCCAAAGTATCCCTCTTTTACCCCCTCCTTTATAGATCTTATGAAACCTTCCTTGGATGCTATTCTTAGCTCTCCAGGGATCTTCAAAAGGGACTCATAAAGCTTTTTGATTTCTAGGTAGTCTCTGTCCCTTAGATATCTATCCTTTATTATCCGAGGGCTTATCTCATCTACTATATAGCCCTCAGATTTCAACTTATCGTAGACAGCCTCGTCCAACTTATCCTCTGACCCTGGATGGGGACGTTCCATTTCCACTATCTCGAATCCCTCTCTCTCTGGTAGGAATATCCTTCTGTAGAACTCCCTTAGACTTGAATAAAGTCTATTTTTAATATCTCCAAACTTCCTCTTAACCTCCTCTTGCTGGGATTTTGTCAGTTCATCTAGCTTTTCTTCCTTAATCCTCCTCAGTGCCAGGTATTTCCTTAGATCCTTCTGGAAGTCCATTCTGTAGTTCTCGTCAGGACATAGGAATATGAGGGTGTTCCTGTATATCCTTGGACTCTCCCCGTACTTCTCTACAAACTCCCTATCTACCTGATCATTTTTCATTATAAGGAGTTTTAATTCTGGATCATCTGCTATATCCCTTGGAAACTTTGGATGGATGTATACCTTAAACTTAGGTTTGTATGAGATGTTCTTTTCCAGTAGGCTGCGCTCCTCCTCGTACAACTCTTCAGGTGATATGTTCTCCTCATAGGTTAGGATTATCCTATTTAGATTGGGCTGTGTTACAAAGTAGAGACCCTCATCTGAGAGGTAGAACAGTCTCTCCCTGAGGTAGCCAAGTACTGTGTCTATTATACTTGCCGGGAATACTGGAAGGGGGGTATAGAGCTTCAACTCCTTCATGGTTACTCCTCTCTCCCCCCTGCCAGAGAAAGAGGTCATAAATATGGTGGTAGCTACCACTGTTCCAAGTTTGTAAGGTCTATAGGTACTTCCTACCATCTTATCTACTATTTTAGCTCCAGAATCCTCGGCGGTGATATCACTGTATATTATACTGTCCCACTCATTACCGATGTGCTTTATCAACTCCCTCCTAATCTCCTCGTTACTTAGGTCGAAGTCTCCAAGTCTTATAAAGGGTACCCCCCTGTCTAGCATATGGTAGACCACCAGGGATAGAAGTCTCAGGACCCCCCTTGTCCTCTGAAAACTTGGAAAGGATCCCCATCTCTTGTAGAGTATCTCTATTACCTCAGGTTTAAAGGGATAGCTCTCTAAGAATTTCTCCCTGTAGCGGGCAGCCTCCTCCTTGGATAGGACCCCCTCCTGTTCTATGTAATCTACAAATTCATCTACTATCTTTTTAGCCTCCTTCTTATCTATCCTGCTAAATAATCTCTTTATCACTACAGGGACTATATCCTCGTCACTTACAGGTGTATATATCTTCTCAGTTCTTCCAAGGATTTTCTGAAGTCTGTTAAGTGCCTCCTCTGCCTTTTCATCGTACTGTTCCAGGGTACTTGAGGTAAGGGTTATAACTAGCATGGCATTTCCAACGGCACGTACTGCTTCAGTTAACTCCTGGATAAAGGCGTATGTCTGGGAGGCTAAATTGGAATCTCCAACCTTTACTCCAGCAGCCTTTGTTATATACTCCAGGAGTTCATCTATGAGTATCAGTACCGGTGCATTTTCTGAGAGGAGTTTGATAATTTTCTCCTTCCCAGGGGCTGTGTCCCCCTTTGTTAGTTCAACCTTTCCTGTCAACTGTCTCTCCAACTCCTCCCATATTCTAGTCTCCTTTGCATCGAAATTAGTACCTTCAAATACCACTACGTTGGCCCCCCACTCCCTGGCCTTGTGATAGAGGGCTATTAAGGTGTGGGTCTTACCACCTCCAAAGGGTGTTTGTAACTGGATAACGGCATCTCCTCCCCTTCCCTTAAGTCTAGATTCTGCAACCTGAAGGATATTTTTTAAGCCCTTTGTAATGTGAGTTTTTCTGAAGAAGACATCTGGGTCTTGGTAGTCTCTAGGTGCTGTACCCTTTACCACCTGCCAGAGATCGGCGGCAAAGATGTCCATTGTTAATCTTCCTTCCCTTATATCCTCATGAGGTATGGCTATCTGATTGAATGCCTTCATAATAATCACCTTTTTAGTATTCCGTGAGTTTCTTCTGTCTCCTGATATCCTCTACCTCACTTATTAGTTTATCCATGCTGCTTAGGAAGCCGTCTAGGAGTTTCTTCTCCGTGCTCTCTATAGGTAGTGTCTCTGAGATGGCCTGGGCTACCTGGTAGAATACTCCCCTGCTTACGTATCTACTGTTCTCCAGGAGTTCCAGGAGCTCCTCTTTTCTATTGTTTTTCCATAGGAGGAGGGCTCTATGTATCTCGTCGATAAGGTCTCTTACCCTTATCTCCTCTAACTTTCTATCCTGGGGTCCTAGAACCCTTATGTACTCCTTCTCCCTCTTTATGAATCCCTTATTCCATTCCTTCTCTAGAGAAAGTCCCACTGACTGTGCCAGTTTCCGGGCATCGTCGTAGTGTACCTTGGCCTCTCCATAGCTCCATCTCCAGAGGATATAGAACCTGGTGAGAGGGGTTAATTCCTGAGATATTCCATCCCGGAGTATTCTTCTCACGGCGTAATCAGTTACTATATTTCGGAGGATCTCCAGCATCTGGGATATCTCTATCTTGTTACCCTGGTAGTCTTGAATCTCTTTGTATTTCCCGAATATCTCTATCCCAGCACCTATTGCTGAGATGAAGTA
>JAHEQA010000005.1 GCA_019561615.1 Methanothermococcus sp. SCGC AD-155-E23 | reverse complement strand
TACCAGATAGACAGCTGGCCTGTGCCCCAATAACCTCTGAGGAGGGTATAAGGTACTTCAAGGCTATGAACTGTGGTGCAAATTACGCCTGGACAAATAGACAGCTTATAACCCACTGGGTAAGGGAGAGTTTCGAGGATGTATTAAGGATACCTGCAGAGGATCTTGAGATGGATATCATCTACGACGTAGCCCATAACATAGCAAAGAGAGAGGTACATAGGGTAAATGGCAAGTTGAAAAGGTTGATGGTACATAGGAAGGGTGCTACAAGGTCCTTCGGTCCAGGTTGTGAGGATATACCTGCAAGGTATGAAAGTATCGGCCAGCCTGTTATACTTCCAGGGGATATGGGAAGTGCATCCTACCTTATGCACGGTACAGAGAGGGCTATGAGGGAGACCTTTGGATCCACTGCACATGGAGCAGGTAGGGTACTTAGTAGGGCTAAAGCCCTGAAGATGTACAGCTCCAAGGAGATCAAGAGTAAGTTGGAGAGTATGGGTATCTACGTTATGGCCGATTCAAGGGGTGTCCTTGCAGAGGAGTGTCCTGAGGCCTATAAGGACATTGACATTGTGGCAGACATTGTCCACAATGCAGGTATATCCCTAAAGGTCTGTAGAATGAGACCTATTGGTGTCATTAAAGGTTAAAGATAAATAACATTAAAAGAGTTAAAGAATGACTATGGAAGAGGGAGGTAGGAGAAAGGGATTTAAGGTTGTAATGATAGGGCCTGAGAACTCGGGAAAATCTGCACTGGTAAATGCCATCTTTGGAAGGAACATCTCAAGGGTATCCGAGGTAGGAGGTACTACCAAGAATCCCATTAAGAAGTTCTGGGGGAGGTTGAAGTACGGTAGGTCTAAGAGACGTCCAAAGATGGTAGATCTTATCTTTGTAGATCTAGGGGGACTCTTTGCAGGTGAGAAGAAATCCCCTGTAATGGTTGGGAAGGTGTTGGAGAGGACATACAGGGAGATAGAGGATGCAAACCTTATCATCCACGTTATAGATGGGGAGAGGGGTTTACTTAAAAGTTTTGAGAAGTTACACCACAACCTTAAATTCCGTTGCCAGAAACCTATTATTGTAGTAATAAATAAGTGTGATCTACTAGATGAAACTAGGAGGGAGGAGTTAAAGAGATACGTGGAGGGTAGACTGAGGAACAG
>JAHEQA010000004.1 GCA_019561615.1 Methanothermococcus sp. SCGC AD-155-E23 | reverse complement strand
ACTGAGCTATGGGGGCTCTTTAACCATACAGGTTGTTTGCACTATAAAAATTTACTTTCTCATATATAAACTTTTCGCCGAAAAATATATATATGAAATGGGCATACTAGTAAAAATGCTGTGAGCCGTGGGAAGCCGTGGTAGTTCAGCCTGGGAGAACGCTGGACTGAAGATCCAGTTGTCGGGTGTTCAAATCACCCCCACGGCACCATTATTTTTTTACCTACAATAATCCATATATCCAAATATTTAAAATTATTAATCTAAACGGTGTAACTATGAAGAAGATATGTGTCTATGGAAAGGGTGGTGTTGGAAAGTCCACCGTTGTATCCAATGTAGCTGCTGCCCTGGCAGAGTCAGGTAAGAAGGTTATGGTTGTAGGTTGCGATCCAAAGGGGGACTCCACAAGGAACATAGTGGGAAAGAAGATACCCACCCTCCTAGATCTTCTCAGGGAAAAGGGGGAGAATATCAAGATGGAAGATATCCTTTTTAAAGGGTTTCAGGGTATCTACTGTGTTGAAAGTGGAGGTCCTGAACCAGGGATAGGGTGTGCAGGGAGGGGAATAATTAAGGCCATAGAGGTACTGGATAGGCTAGAGGTTTTTGAGAGGCTGGAGTTAGATATAGTAATCTACGATGTACTGGGGGATGTGGTCTGTGGAGGTTTTGCCATGCCCCTCCAGAGGCACCTGGCAGATGAGGTGTATATAGTTACAACCTGTGATCCCATGGCCCTCTACGCTGCAAACAACATCTGTAAGGGGATAAAGAGGTACGCCCATAGGGGAAATACTGCACTAGGTGGTATCATCTACAACGGGAGAAGTGTGGTGGACAACATCTCCATAGTCTCTGAGTTCGCCTCAAGGTTAGGTACAGAGGTTATGGGCTACATTCCCATGAGTGAGGTTATAGTAAAAAGTGAGGTTCGTAAGAAGACCGTTATTGAGTACGCCCCTCAACATCCCCTGGCCAATACCTTTAGAGAGTTAGGTGAGAAGATATTCAACAACAGTAAGAGGGTAATTCCCAACCCCCTCTCTGAGGAGGAGTTAGACAGGATATGGGAGAGGATAGAGAGGTTAATGGAAGAGAGTTACTCCTAGTAGGATAAATTTATATAAATTGTGAAACATTTAGTGACTAGAAGCTTATAAAGGTGATATTAATGGAGAGTTACATTCAAAACCTCTTTGCAGAGAGAATAGGTGGGAAGAATTTTGGTAAGGGAGGGGAGGTCTACAAATTTGAGAAGATAAAGAGGGCCAAGTTAGAGGCTATGAGAATGCACCCAGATATGGAGTTAATAGATATGGGTGTAGGGGAACCTGATGAGATGGCAGACCCTGGAGCCATAGAGGTACTCTACAGGGAGGCTCAGAAGTATGAGAATAGGGGGTATGCAGACAACGGGATACAGGAGTTAAAGGATGCAGTTCCAGGGTATATGAAGAGGGTATATGGAGTAAAGGGTATCGATCCTGTAAATGAGGTTATCCACTCCATAGGTTCAAAGTCTGCCCTGGCCTATATGCCCTCTGTGTTTATAAATCCAGGGGATATCACCCTTACCACGGTACCAGGTTATCCAGTAACTGCCACCCACACCACATGGTACGGAGGTAGGGTGTACAACCTTCCACTTCTCGAGGAGAATAACTTCCTACCTGATCTAGAGAGTATCCCAGATGATGTAAGGAGGAAGGCCAAGCTACTCTATCTAAACTATCCAAACAATCCAACAGGGGCCCAGGCAACTGTGGAGTTCTACAAGGAGGTTGTAGATTTTGCACAGGACAACAACATAGTTGTAGTTCAGGATGCAGCCTACGGCCCTCTAACCTACGGTAGTGAACCCCTTTCCTTCCTCTCTGTGAAGGGTGCTAAAGAAGTAGGTGTTGAGATACACAGCTTCTCAAAGGCCTTCAATATGACAGGTTGGAGGTTGGCCTTCCTCGTAGGAAACGAGTTGATTATAAAGGGTTTTGCAACTGTGAAGGACAACTTCGACAGTGGACAGTTTATACCTATTCAGAAGGCTGGAATATACTGTCTAAACCACCCTGAGATCACAGAGAGGACCAGGAGGAAATACGAGAGGCGACTTAAGAAGATGGTAAGGATATTTAGAGAGTTAGGATTTGATGCCAAGATGCCTGGTGGAACCTTCTACCTCTACCTCAAGGCACCTAAGGGTACCAAGGACGGTAAGGTATTTAGAAATGCAGAGGAGTTCTCCCAGTATCTTATAAGGGAGAAACTTATTTCCACTGTACCTTGGGATGACGCAGGGAGTTATATAAGGGTGGCAGCCTGTTTCCCAGCCTTTAAAGATGGTAAGGTATCTGAAGAGGAGGAGGACAGGATACTTGAGGAGGTTAAAAACAGACTCTCAGATGTGGAATTTATATTCTAATTTTACCTCTTTTGATAGATACCTGAATAGGTACCTGTTACACCGCTACATCTAATAAAGAGGATCTGGGCAATCCTGGCATACCTGTAAAGGGTTATGGGATTCATCACATGTAGAAGGTACTCAGGGTATCCCTCGTATCCAGGGTCATGTACTGCAGTATACAATGTACATCCCATCCTCAGGAGGCTACTCCTTGGATAGACCAGGGCAGCAACATCCTCAGGTACCTTTACCCTGTCAGCCACTTTTACCAGGTATATCCCTCTATCCAGGGAGATCTTACTATCCTCCTCCGAGGAGAATATCCTCCTGTAATGTGGAAGTTTCCTCTTTTCATTACTGTAGTCCAGTACTCCCTCACCCTCTATCTCGTATATACTTCCAACTCTCAGATCGATACCACACTGTTGTACCTGGGTATCATCCCCTATCTCTACAAACCTCCTGGATATCTTAGGTCCTAGGATCATAATGTCCCTCAGATCTTTTATATTTATAAGGAGGATCATAATAAGAATATGAAAACACCTTTAGAAGAAAGGTGATGGAATGAAGAACAAGGTAGTAGTTGTTACAGGAGTACCTGGAGTGGGAGGTACAACCTTAACTAACAAGGCTGTAGAGAGGTTGAAGGAGGAGGGCATCCACTACCAGGTGGTAAATTTTGGTACTGTAATGTTTGAAGTTGCAAAGGCTGAGAACCTAGTTGAAAACAGGGACCAGTTGAGAAAGTTAGATCCAGAGACCCAGAAGAGGATCCAAAGGATGGCTGCAAAGAAAATCGCCGAGATGGCTAAGGAACATCCCATTATTGTAGATACCCACAGTACAGTTAGAACCCCCAAGGGCTATCTACCTGGGTTACCTAAGTGGGTGCTGGATGAACTTAAGCCAGATATTATAGTACTTGTGGAGACCACTGGAGACGAGATACTTATGAGGAGGTTGGGAGACACAAGTAGAGAGAGGGACTTGGAGAGTACCGCAAGTATAGAGGAACACCAGTTTATGAACAGATGTGCCGCAATGACCTATGGAGTACTTACTGGAGCCACAGTAAAGATAATTAAAAACAGGGATAAACTTCTCGATGAAGCTGTCCAGGAGCTTGTATCTGTTTTAAGATAACACCCTTAATTTTTTTTAGGAGGTAAAGGATGTTTGAGGTATTGGATTTTATTGTGGATGCCTTTTACAGCACTATGGATATGATCTTTATGCCTATTATAGTAAACACCCATCCTGCCCTAGCTATCCTTATCATATCCTTTATAGTGTCTTTTATCATTACACTGGCTACCAAGTTGCTAGTGGATCAGGAGAGGATGGAGGAGATTAAAGAGAGGATCAAGGAGTTTCAGGTAAAGATAAGGAAGGCCTCGAAGAATCCTGAACTTATGAAGGAGATTGAGAAGGAGCAGGAGGAGATAATGAATATCCAGATGGAAATGATGAAGATGAGTTTCAAACCTATGATATACACCTGGATACCTATTATAGCTATTTTTGCCTATTTAAAGCATGTCTACGATTACAACGGGGTGTTACATACCTTAGATCCCAGCTGGAATGGGGTTGTAGTCTATCTCCCCCCCATCCTCTCTAAGTTGTTACTGGTGCCCTTCTTCCACTGGCTTGGGAGCCTCTTCTATGAAAGTGGATTTGGTATAGTTTCCGACAACGCCCTTGGATGGCTTGGATGGTATATACTCTGTTCCCTGGCCACATCCACTGTCTTAAGGAAGGTGATGGGTGTAAAGTAGGGATAACATGGCAAAGAAGCCTGTTGTAGGTATACTCTCTGGAGATAGGATAGTGGTATTTGATAAGGATGGGATGTCCAGGTTAAGTGCCAAGAGATACGGAGAGTTAAACGAGAACTTCCTATCCCTCTCCCTTATAGAGGGTCTCTATCTACTGTCAAAAAACTGGTTAAAGGTTAAACATAAAGATAAGTTTCTCTCCTTTGAGGAGCTTTTCAACTACGCCAGGGAGATAGACGAGAGGATCTGTATAAAGTATTTGGTGTACAGGGATCTTAAAAACAGGGGTTATACTGTAAAAACTGGACTTAAGTATGGAGCTGATTTTAGACTATACAGTAGGGAGAACATCGACGAGGTACACTCCGAGTACCTTGTTAAGGTGTTCTCCGAGGATAAACCCTGCCTTATCTCTGAACTTACAGGGTTTGTAAGGGTTGCCCACTCTGTAAGAAAGAAGTTGATAATTGCCATCGTAGATAACGACGGAGATATAGTCTACTACAACATGGCCTATATAAGACCTTGAGGTGATAGGATGACTTTAAGGATCTCACCTGAGAAGGAGAAGGAACTTATTATGGATGTTTTGAAGAGCTATGGTGTAAGTGAGGAGGATGCAGAGATCACTGCAAATATATACGTAGAGGCTGACCTTAAGGGGTTCCACTCCCATGGTATAGGTAGGTTTCCCCAGACAGTTACAGGTATAGAGGTGGGGAATATCAACGTCAACCCAGATATCAAGGTGATAAGGGAGAGTCCTGCAGTGGCTACCATAGACGGTGACATGGGGTTAGGTTATGTGGTAGGTGAGAGGGCCATGAAGTTGGCCATGGAGAAGGCAAAGAAGGTAGGTATAGGTGCAGTGGCAACGGTAAATTCCAACCACTTCGGTATAGCAGGACACTATGCAGAGATGGCCCTTAAGGAGGATCTTATTGGTATAGTGATTACCAATACAGAACCTGCAATGGCACCCTTTGGAGGTATGGAGAAGATACTTGGGACAAATCCCATAGCAATAGCCATCAAGGGGAAGAAACATATATACTCCCTGGATATGGCCACCTCCTCCATTGCGAGGGGGAAGATAATGGAGGCTGCAAGAACTGGGAAGAGAATCCCTGAGAACTGTGCCATAGATAAGGATGGTAATCCAACTACAGATCCTAAGAAGGCCCTGGAGGGTTGTATACTACCCTTTGGAGGTCCTAAGGGATATGCACTAGCCCTTGCAATTGAGATACTTGCAGCGATAGGAGGGGCTGAGATGGGTAGTAAGGTCAGGGGGACTGCAACCCCAACTGAGAGATGTACCAAGGGAGATCTCTTTATAGCCATAGATCCAGGGTTCTTTGGAGATAAGGATGAGTTTATGAAGAAGGTTGATGCCCTTATAGAGGAGATAAAAAACTCCAAACCTGCCAAGGGTTCTAAGATACTTATCCCTGGAGAGATAGAGAGGATGAATATGGAGAGGTATAAAAGAGAGGGTATTCCAATTGACCAGGTGCTATACCATAAGTTGAAGGAGATATGTGAGAGGAGGGGGTTGGATATAAGGAAATACTTTTAATTATTATATTTAGATATATTGATATAGATTATTATAAAAAAATGGTGGACTGGGCGGGATTTGAACCCGCGGCCTCCGCACAGCCAATGCGGCGATCTCCCAGACTGATCTACCAGCCCAAGGTGCGGAAGTATTCTAAATAACTACTCCTATATATATTTTTCGGTTACACTATCCCCAGGTAGTAGTGAAGTATCAACACTATCACATATCCTACAAGTACAAAGGGTACAAAGGGGTAGGTGGTAATTAGAGTTACCTCCTCTACAGGTATCTTCCCCTCCTTATGTAACCTCTGGAGAAGTTTTACATCCTCCTCCTTTAACCCATCTCCATCTGTTAAGATGATCCTGTCGTAGTCACCCTTTTTCCCCATCTCCATCTCAACCATTACTTTGAATCTCTTCCATAATCCTGCATTCTCCACCTTGGCAGTCCCATCCTTTATATAGATGATATCCCTCAGTATATCCCCCTCCTTCAACTGGGATATAGGCTTTTTTACAAATACCTCTGCACCAGTTAAGGCGTATATTAGCAGGGAGATAAGTGTAAGCTCCAGTACATACACAATAAAGGAGATCAAGAGGTTGTTCCTTATAAAGTACTCCCTATCTATCAGATAGATGCCAAGGAGATAGAGGGGAACTAGATAACTTAGTTTACTTATCATCTCCCTGTACCAGGGCACCTTTCTGGAGATGAATATAGAGAGGATAACATAGAGCCAGAGGATAAGGGAGGCGTAGGGTATATGATATCTATAGAAGAGATAGCTTAGGGTGCCGTAAAAGACACATAACCCTAGTACAGAGGGTAGTATACTTCTCCAGTACTTTTTTAGGATGTTTAACAGGGGGTAGAGGGCAGCTATCCCTGCACTTATACCTATGAGGAGAAGTATGGGGATTGGTACGTAGAGTATCTTACCTCCGTAGGAGAAGATAGGTGCCAAGGCGGAGAATACCTTTATATCCCCTCCTCCCATCCCTATACCTAGGATGAGACAGAGTATTAAGGTGGCAAAGAAGGATATTATGGCATCTAATCCAAAGAGGTAGTAGCCAACTGGGAGATTTATCAACAACATGAGGATAACTACAATATGAGGTATCTCCCTAGTTTTAATATCTGTGTAGGAGGCTATCAAGAGGAGGATAAAATTAACAATGTAGGTCACTGTTAGGATGTCCATCCTTCCACCTGAAAAAAGAGTATTTTTACAAGGCAGACACTATCTTTATAATGTCCCCGTCCTCCAACTGATAGTCTGCTCCAACCCTCCTCTTCCTCCTGGCGTCTATGGCGTAGATAAACTTATCCCCTATTTCCGTATGTATCATATAGGCTAGATCTCTGGCGGTAGTTCCCCTCTTTACAAGGTAGCTATCAGGTAGTACGTTACCCTTCTTATCTGAGTATCTGTTCTCATCCTCTACAGGGTAGACAACTATCATATCTAGGAGGTCGAAGTAGGCCCTGTTGAGAATCTCCTGTACCCCTGTACTTCCAAACCTCTTTAGATAATCCCTGATATACTCCAAGGCCCTCCTCTGGGCCTCACTTAGTGAGTTGCTAACTATCTCAAAGTCATTTTTCTCTCTGTCATACTTTATCAGCCCTGCTCTCTCCGCCCTCCTCAGTGCCAACTCTATCTCCGCCGAGGTAGGTATCACTATATAGTCCTTGAACTCCCTCTTTAGTCTCTTGATATTCTCCATGGCATCAGGATGGTCTGCCTTATTTGCAGCTATTATCATAGGTTTGGAGAGTTTCCTCAAGGTCCCAGCCAACCTCAAGAGATCCTCCTCACTCCACCTTAGAGGATTTTCATCTAAATTGAGCATGTTTATTGCACTCTTTATCTGATCCTCTGAGATGTTAAGACCACTAAGTTGTTCAGCGATAACCTTCACAATATTCTTCTGCTGCTGCCCCCTTCTTGCCAGCTTATCCCAGTTCTTAGATAGGATCCCATATATCCACATATCCAACTCCTTCAGTAGAAACCTTACATCCTCCACCGGGTCATGGTTCTCAGTTGGATTTCCCTCAAGGTCAGTTTTACCACTGGCATCTACCACCAGTACAAGAACATCAGCCTGCCTTAAATCGTCTAGGAATTTGTTTCCCATCCCCCTTCCCTTATGGGCCTCTGGTACAAGTCCTGCAACATCTATCACCTCAACTGGGATATGCCTTATACCATCTATACACTTGGAGTTCTGGGGGTTGCATTTAAGATTTAACTCCCTACATGGGCAGGGCTTGGTAACGTAGGATATACCAACATTTGGGTTTATGGTGGTAAAGGGATAATTGGCAATATCTACGTTCTTCTCAGTCATTGCATTGAATAGTGTAGATTTTCCCACGTTTGGTTTTCCCACTAGTCCCAAGGTGGCCATAGTATCACGTGATATTTATTCTGTAGGCAAGTAGAAGAAGGAAGATCCACATTCCAATAAGTACTATACCCTCTCTTCTACGGAGTTTATAGTCTAGGGGGTATAGGGCATTGCACCCTGCAGGTGTCAAAGAGTCTCCAACTATATGGGAGAGATAACCAATGCCCACAGGTAACATATAGTGGTAGATACCTGGGAGATCTATTAGGGGAGTTATACCCCTTGAGAACAGGAGGTAGAGTACAATCCATAGCAGGGCACATATTGGAACAACCTTACCTAGTATGTACTCGCTACTTACCATTGCCAGCACTACTATCCCTGCGATTACAGGGGAGAATACTGCAAGTTTATAGGCCAAAAATCCCAGGATAGTAGAGACTACAAACATACATAGAAAGGTATGGGTTATGCCCCTGTGACTGGCAAAGTAAGGGATTATATATAGGATTAGTGCCGCTGTGGATATTAGAAGGAAGGTGAAGTCGAAGTAGGAGGGGTGAAGAAGATAGAGAAGTATATTGATAAGTACTAAGCTCCCTGAGATAAGTATCCCCCTATTTACAATCTCCCACTTCACCTCATGGTCAAGATCTGGGTAGAGGGCACCGGCAACAAGGAGGAAGATCTGATCTGGAGAGGATACAAAGGGCAGTCCCATTATCAATCCCAGTACAGTATGTCCCTTCCACCTCATATTTTTACCTTAAAACTCCTTAAATTCTCCCTATAAAAAATTATTTAAAGTATCCTAGTAATAATAAATTTAAAGGGATTAAAATCTCTATAAAGGGATATTATGAGAAATAAACTGATATTTTCCATTTCTCTACTACTGCTACTATCTTTTCTTGCATCTTACGGGTACGAGTCTATAAGTGTCTACCCCAAGTATATATACAATAACACCTCCAAGGTAGTGCTCCAGTATAAGTATAGAAATTCATACTACGATACCTACAATTTTACCCTACACTTAAACAGCTCAGATATAGTTTTTAAAAACACTACTATCTATATCCCCTATATTGAGAGAAATGAGTCATTGACCTTAAATATCACAGGTTATATAGTAACCTACAAGGAGTCCTACCTCATTGTTTTATACAAGAGGTATATCCTAGGTAACTCACCCATAAGTGGGATCCACCTAGTGAGGGTGTATAGAGCCTATAACCTAAGTGAGGAGACTAAGAGGAATGTTACAGTGGAGTACAGTGAAAGTAAAGAGGTTGTCAATAAAACAGTCCCTGAGAATAAAACCCCTGTAGTAAGTATCAATGTCAGTGAAGAGGAGGAAGAGGTTATTACCTGGGAGAAGAATCTTACAGAGGAGAGGGAGAACATCTCCCTCTACAACGAGTCACAGGAGGAGGTAACTACAGGTAAGGAGAACTACATACTCTATATACTCCTAGGTATATTCACCGGGATTATCGTGGGAATAATAGCTATCTATATCCTCTCCCTTTAACTGTTTTTACACTTTTCCCTGTTTAAATTAAAATTTAGGTGGAAGTTATGAAACTCCACGAGTACGAAGCCAAGGAAATTTTTAAGGAATACGGCATACCTGTCCCTAGGGGTTTTGTAACCTCTGGAAAGTTGGAGGAGATAAAGGGTCCAGTGGTAATTAAGGCCCAGGTTTTAGTGGGGGGTAGGGGTAAGGCTGGAGGAGTCCTATTTGCAGATACCTTGGAGGAGGCAAATAGGAAGATCGAGGAGTTGCTAAATAAGAGTATAAAGGGGGAGAAGGTGGAGAAGGTACTTGTGGAGGAGAGGGTACCAGTTAAAAAGGAGTACTACCTAGGTATAGTTATAGACAGGGTGGAGAAAAAACCCCTTATACTCTTCTCCACAGAGGGAGGAGTGGATATAGAGGAAGTTGCCAGGAGAAGTCCCGAGAAGATAGTAAGGTACTACGTAGATCCACAGGAGGAGTTCCTACCCTACATGGCCAGGAATATGTTGAAGGATCTTGGTCTACCCTCCCAGGAGATACCCAAGGTTGCAGATGTTATCTACAGGGCCTACAGGATATTCAGGGAGTGGGATGCCACCCTTGTAGAGATAAATCCCCTGGTGATTACCGAGGATGGTAGAGTTGTAGCTGTAGATGGGGTAATACACCTAGACGAGGATGCATACTTTAGACATGACTACAGTAGATTTGAGGAGTACAGGAAAAGGGAGGATCTTCCCTTTGCCTATGTGGAACTTCCTGGAGATATTGGAGTTATTGGGAATGGGGCTGGTCTCACCCTGGCTAGTATGGATATTATAAAGGAGTACGGCGGTAATCCAGCCTGTTTCCTAGATATTGGTGGAGGGGCCAGTGAAGATATTGTTAAGAGGGCACTTGAGAAGGTCCTTGAGAGGGAGGATGTAAAGGGAGTATTCATAAATATAATGGCAGGGATTACAAGGTGTGACGAGGTTGCAAGGGGTATAGTTGAGGTGTTGAAGAAACATCCCCATGTAAAACTCTCCGTTAGAATGATGGGTACCAGGGAGGAGGAGGGTAGAAGGATACTCAGGGAAAATGGCATATCTGTTGAGGATTCTATGGAGGAGGCTGCTAAGAAATTAATAGAGATGTTAAACAATGGAGAATAAGGTGAAATTTTGAAGAGGGAAGATATTGAGCGTGTGATGATACTAGGTTCTGGTCCTATAGTAATCGGTCAAGCTGCAGAGTTTGACTACTCAGGTTCCCAGGCATGTAAGGCTCTAAGGGAGGAGGGTATTTACACCATCCTAGTAAACTCCAACCCTGCCTCTATCCAGACAGATAAGGGTATTGCCGACAAGATCTATCTGGAACCCCTGGATGTAAGCATTGTGGAGAGGATCATAGAGAGGGAGAGACCTGATGCAATACTTCCAACTATGGGGGGACAGACTGCCTTGAACCTGGCAATGGAGTTACATAACAGAGGTATCCTGGAGAAGTACAACGTAGAACTCCTAGGTTCAAGGGTTAAAACCATAGAGACCTGTGAAGATAGGGATCTATTTAAGAAAGCCATGGAGAGTATAGGTGAGCCTACAACTAAATGTTACGCTGTAAGTTCCGTGGAAGAGGCACTTGATGCAGTTTCCCTCCTGGGCTACCCTGTAATTGTAAGACCTGCCTTTACCCTGGGAGGTACTGGAGGAGGTATAGCCCATAACGAGGAGGAGTTGAAGAGGATTGTAGAGAGGGGTCTCACCTACTCCCTGATAAATCAGGTGTTAATAGATGAAAGTGTCCTTGGATGGAGGGAGTACGAGTACGAGGTTATGAGGGATAGTAAGGACAACTGTATCGTAGTATGTAACATAGAGAACATAGATCCCATGGGGATACATACAGGGGAGAGTATAGTTACTGCCCCCTCCCAGACCCTCAGTGACGAGATGCATCAGATACTGAGAAATGCCTCTCTAAATGTTATCAGGCACCTCTCTATAGAGGGTGGATGTAATATACAGTTTGCAGTAAATGAGGACATGACTGAATACAGGGTCATAGAGGTTAACCCAAGGGTAAGTAGAAGTTCTGCCCTTGCAAGTAAGGCAACAGGATACCCCATTGCAAAGATAGCCGCCAAGATAGCCATAGGGATGACCCTAGACGAGATTATGAATGACATAACTAAGGAGACACCTGCAGTCTTTGAACCTACCTTGGACTATGTAGTTGTGAAGATCCCTAGATGGCCCTTTGACAAGTTTAGAACTGTAGATAGAACCCTTGGGACCTCTATGAAATCTACAGGAGAGGTAATGGCAATAGGGAGGACCTTCGAGGAGGCGCTCCAGAAGGCTATAAGGAGTTTAGACATTGGAAGGTATGGTATTATAGGGGATGGAAGGGAGAAAGGTTACAGTAACGAGGAGATTGAGTACCTCTTAAAGAATCCAACAGATGAGAGAATCTTCGTAATTGCAGAGGCCTTAGATAGAGGTTGGACAGTTTCAGAGATATGTGAGTTAACCTCCATACATCCCTTCTTCATAGAGAAGATAAAGAAGATCGTGGAGATGAAGAAGAAGTTGGAAGTACTGTCCAATCTGATATAGATCTTTAGGTGGTAGAATGGCCATAGACAGGGATTCACTTAGGGAGATACTTCTGGAGTGTAAGATGTTAGGTTTCTCAGATAGACAGATAGCCCATCTCCTTAAGAAGGATGAGATGGAGGTTAGGAAGTTAAGGGAGGAACTTAACATTACACCTGTTTACAAGATGGTTGACACCTGTGCAGCAGAGTTTGAGGCTAAGACTCCCTACTTCTACTCCTGTTATGAACAGATATTCTACCAGGAGCAGAATGAGAGTATCCCCTCAAAGAGGGACAAGGTAATTATCCTAGGTTCTGGTCCTATTAGAATAGGGCAGGGGGTGGAGTTTGACTACTCTACAGTCCATGCGGTATGGGCACTGAAGGAGATGGGCATAGAGGCTATAATAATAAACAACAACCCTGAGACAGTCTCTACAGATTACGATACCTCAGATAAGCTCTACTTTGAACCCCTTACCTTTGAGGAGGTAATGAACGTTATAGAGAACGAGAGAAGGGATGGGAATCTCCTAGGTGTTATAGTCCAGTTTGGAGGTCAAACCGCCATAAACCTGGCTATGGAGTTGTACCATAAAACAGATGTGAAGATACTAGGTACCTCTCCAAGGTCCATTCATTTGGCAGAGGACAGGGAGGAGTTCTCGAAATTTCTAAAGAGGTTGGGAATACCTCAACCTGAGGGTGCTACAGTATACAACGAGGAGGAGGCCATAGAGGTTGCAAGGAGAATAGGTTATCCTGTCCTTGTTAGACCCTCCTACGTATTGGGAGGTAGGGCCATGGAGATCATCTACAGCGAGGAGGATCTAAGGGAGTATATAAGGGAGGCAGTTAAGGTATCTCCTGAGCACCCTATACTGATAGACAAGTTCCTGGAGGATGCCATAGAGGTAGATGTAGATGCCGTATGTGACGGGAGGGATGTATTCATAGGGGGGATAATGGAGCATATAGAGGAGGCTGGGGTACACAGTGGAGATAGTGCCTGTGTACTGCCACCTCAGAACCTCTCAGAGGATATAATAAGAAAGATAGTAAGGTACACAGTAAAGATAAGTAGGGAGTTGGGAGTAATTGGACTGATAAATATTCAATTTGCAATTAAGGACGATACAGTCTATGTACTTGAGGCCAATCCAAGGGCAAGTAGAACTGTACCCTATGTAAGTAAATCCATTGGTATACCACTGGCTAAAATAGCTACCAGGGTTATAATGGGTGAGAAACTAAGGGATATAGGGTATGTAGGTCTTGCGAGGGGTAAGTACGTAAGTGTTAAGGAGGCGGTATTCCCCTTCCAGAAGTTACCTGGGGTAGATCCAGTTCTAGGTCCAGAGATGAAGTCTACAGGGGAGGCCATAGGTATAGATGTGGATTTTGGTAAGGCCTACTACAAGGCTCAACTCTCGGCAAATATGAAGCTTCCAACCTCTGGAACAGTGTTTATAAGTCTTAAAGACAGGGATAAGAAGTACGCCCCCTATATTGCCAAGAAGTTTAAGGAGTTAGGCTTTGAGATAGTAGCCACTAAAGGTACTGCAGAGGTGATTAGAAGGGAGGGAATAGAGGTGAAGGTGGTTAAGAAGATATCTGAGGGTTCCACAGGTAATATACTCCAGTTGATTCAGAAGGGGGAGATAAACCTGATTATAAATACAGCCTCTGGAGGTAAGGCCAAGTCCGAGGGGTACTACATCAGGAGGGCTGCAGTGGAGTTTAACATCCCCTATATCACCACTATAAGAGCAGCCCTTTCAGCTATAGAAGCTATAAGAGCTGTTAAGGAGGGAAGTATCGGTATCTACTCCCTGGACGAGATTGAGTGTACTATAGAGGAGATAGAAGAAGATAAGGAAGTAAATCACCACAAACTGCCCTCTAGATAACTCTTTATCTTATCCCTGGTGGTGGGATAGACCTTGCCTATAACAACCCTAAAGATGCTATTTTTTAACACCTCCTTCTCCTTTAGAACGTAGGATATATGGACCTCTTTTAGATATTTGAGAAACTCCTCAAGATCCTCCTCATTCTCAAAGTACAACTCAAAGTCCTCAGTAATCAACTCCCCCCTGGAGACCTTCCATATAGACTCAACCATGGGATATATTATGGATCTCCCTATAGATACAGCTCTTTTTTCCAACTCCTCCTCTCCCTCCTTAAACTCGTAGGATTGATAACCCTCCCTTACCAGTCTACTGAACATAAAGTGAATACCTAGGTCAAAGGTATATCTAAAGGCTACGGAGAGATCCTGGCAGTGGGTATAATGGGTTGTATACTTTATGGGATCTAGGAGCATATCTGGATCCTTCATCACTATTCCCTCCCTACCTTCCCTCTCTAACTTTAACACAATACTTTTTATCTCCTCAATCTCCTCCTTCTTAAATATGCCTAGAGGTTTTACATGGGGAATCTTGTACTCCTCAAGAAGTTCAATCTTCTCCTTCACAGGTAGGGAGGTATTTCCCTCCCTTACATCGAATATGTATAGACCTAGATTTTCTTTAATACCCTCACAGATCTCCCTATCCACCTCAGGGTAGTAGTGGGAGACATAGGGGTTGTTCAACCCTACCATCTCTCCACATAGGGTTATCCCTGGATAGTCTTCCAAGATCTCTCTATCCAAAAGCTTCAACAGCTTCTTAGTGGTAAAGGGACAGATCCTACCACCCCTGGTAATCCCAAACACCTTCCCATCTATCTTCACAACCCTTACATTGTATCCATTTAACTTCTCCTCAACTACCACCTTGTCTACGAAGTACTTTTTAACTGTTGGATCTAACACTAAAGCCCTCCTTATCTTTGGATACCCCATTACAACGTCCATATTCTCATTTAAAAATAGGACAGTTCCCCTCTCAACATGTCTAACCTTCTTCTTAAATGCTATATACTTTATATCCCTGTATCTACAGAGGGAGATCACCCTCCTCTCTATGGCACTTCTTAATATATCCTCCTCTAAGTTTAACCTCTCCGATACCTTGGAGATATCTATATCCATGGGAATCACTACTATTATTTTAATTGGGGATAGCATGAATTACATCGAGATGAAGGGAAGAGGTATATCCAAGGGGAGAGTTGAAGGTGAGGCTCTAGTCTCCCGTAAACCTATATCCTTCCTAGGTGGTGTAAACAGGGAGGGTGTTGTAGTGGACAGGGAGAGTGACATATACGGTAAAAGTATTAGGGATAAGATACTTGTCTTCCCAACTGGTAAAGGTAGTACTGTAGGATCCTACGTTATATATGCCCTGGGAAAGAGAGGTATATTGAAGGGGATTGTAAACAGGGAGTGTGAACCTATAGTAGCTACTGGGGCTATACTAGCTAGGATCCCCCTGGTGGATAAGGTGGACATCTCCAAGATAGACACTGGAGATTGGATAGTTCTCGATGGAGATAGGGGGATAGTCAAGGTGTACAAAAGGGATTAATCCCTTAATTCTCCAACAGTGTATCCCCTCTCCCTCAACCTCTCCATAACATCCCTCCATGTAGGTAGGTTTGTCTGGCATCCCCTCCTCTCTACTACAAAGGAGGCCACAGTAGAGGCGATAATACCACAGTCTTTAAGGCTGTAGCCCCTGAGGTAGGCACTTAGAAATCCAGCCCTGTAGCCATCTCCAGCACCTGTAGGGTCCTCAACCTTTGTAGGTATGGAGGGTATCTCTATCTCCCTGTCCCTGAGGTAGATAACACTTCCCCTCTCTCCAAAGGTTACCACTAAAACAGGTACCATCTTTCTAAAATCCTCCTCCCCTATATTTAACAGTTTAAGGGTTCTCCTGTACTCGTGAATATTCATAAAGACAAAGTCTACATTGTCCAGGATGTACTCCATATTCTCCCTGGTGTAGAGGGGGAGATCCTGTCCAGGGTCAAAGGATATCAACTTGTCATCTCTCTTTGCAGCATCTACACATCTTACATTGAACTCTGGATCACCTGTGGCTAGATGTACTATGTCTCCGTCAAAGGTTGGAGGTTTTAACTCCTTGTAGTGTTTAGCTGCACCCCAGAGGAAAAAGGTTATCTGGTTGTTTCTAGGATCTGTAAATATCCAGGCCTTGGGGGTCTCCTCCTCGTCTGAGTGATAGACGTTGGAGATGTCTACATTGAGGTTCTTCAAATAGGTACTGTAGCCACTGTTGGTAAAGTCGTATCCTACACAGGAGACTATAGCAGATTGAAGTCCTAATTTAGCAACTGCCACAGCTACGTTACAGGCTGAACCTCCGTAGTACCTTTTAACAGAGGGTATCTGAACAGAGGTGTTTGGTTCAGGGAATCTTTCAACGTTAAAGATGTAATCAAGGGCAATATGCCCAACTGCAACTATCTTTTTCCTATCCTCGAAGTTCATTTAACCACCTTTGGAGATCTGGATACACTTCCTGAGATCCAGTATGTTTTTATAAAGTGCAGATCCTATAACTACCCCCTCAACTCCAACATCCCTTAATTTCAGGATATCCTGGTAACTACTGATACCACCTGATGCCACAACTGGAATGTTTAACTCCTCTACCAAGGTCTTGACGCTGTGAATCTTTACACCTCTAAGTAAGCCCTCAACATCTACATCTGTAAAGAGTATACTTCCTGCTCCCTTCTCCTCCAGGATCTTGCCAATCTCCACTGGGGAGTACTTAGTTCTCTCTCTCCATCCCCTTATAACCACCTTTCCTCCCCTGGAGTCCAGTGCAACCATAACCTTCTCCCTTCCCACCTCCTTAGATAGTGCCTCCACAATCTCAGGATTCCTCACTGCAGAGGTACCTAGGATAACCCTGTAAGCTCCAGCATCTATGAGATCCATTGCATCTTCTAAAGTCCTTATACCACCTCCTACCTGTACAGGTACCTCTAGGGAACCTACTATCTCCTTAACTATATCTAGGTTGGTGTCCCTCTGGTATATAGCCCTATCTAAATCTACAACATGGATCATCTCAGCACCTTCCTCCACCCACTTCTCTGCCACCTTAAGGGGATCCTCTAACTCTACAAGTTTCCTATTTGGATCCCCCTGTACAAGTTGAACACACTTCCTGTCCTTAATATCAACAGCTGGGATAACTATCATCTTTTCACCGTTATCTTAGTATGCCCGAGGAGGATATTAGACCTACTAGACCACTCCACATAATCTCTATGGATATTGCCCCTAGTATTAAACCCATAATTCTAACAACTGCATATATCCCTGAGGTCCTTAAAGCCATCACTATCTTCTCAGATATATAGAGTATAAGTATGGAGACAGCTGTGGCCAGGATAATGGAGACCACTATAACTAACTTTTCCAGTATTCCACGACAGTGCTCCATAAGTATAATGGTGGTTGTTACACTTCCAGGGCCTGCAAGTAGAGGTATACCTAGGGGTACCACTGCAATATCCTCCAACTGTGACATCTCCTCCTTCTCCCTCTCCGTCTGTTTTATCTTGGACATCTTTGCATGGAGCATATCCCAGGATATCTTCAATATCAAGAGCCCTCCAATTACCTTAAAGGAGTCTAGGGTAATGCCAAAAAAATTGAAAATATATCTTCCAAAGAAGCCGAAGATTAACAGGGTTAGTATCACCACCACTGCAGTTCTCTTGAGGATATGGATTATCTCCTTCTCTGTATTGTTGACAGTCCACATGTAAAAAAGAGGTGCCAGTCCTATAGGATTCATGAGGATGAAGAGGGAGGTGAAGGAGTATATAAAAAGGTTGAGGTATTCCATAAATCTCCCCTTTTATACTTTTTTGGAGTAAAAATATTTTAATTAATCTTTGCCAAATATTAACTATTATCAATTAACCCTGGGATAGGTATGAGGGACCCCTTCAAGAGAGAGGTAAGATCCCTAAGGATATCTGTAACACCTCACTGTAATCTAAGATGTTTCTACTGTCACAGGGAGGGCTATAACAACTCCAAGGGTAGGTCCATGACACCTGAGGAGATAGGGGAAATTGTAAGGGCCTTTTTAGACTTTGGAATTAAAAAGATAAAGATATCTGGAGGGGAGCCTCTCCTAAGAGGGGATCTACCTGAGATCCTTGAGAACATATCTAATCCTAGGATAGAGGAGATCTCCCTAACTACCAATGGAACCCTCCTGGAAAGGTATGCCGAGGTATTAAAAGACGCCGGCCTCCATAGAGTTAATGTCAGTTTAGACACCTTAGATCCTGAGAAGTACAGGAGGATAACTGGATACGGAGATGTGAATGTGGTGAAGGCAGGTATAGAGAGGGCTATAGAGGTGGGACTTACACCCCTGAAGATAAACTATCTGGTGATGAAGAACACCCTGGAGGATCTTGAGGATCTCATGGACTACTGTAGGGAGGTTGGAGCCATACTCCAGGTTATAGAGCTTATGCCCCTAGATGAAAATCTTAGAAGATACTACGTAGATATTACTCCTATAGAGAGGAGGATAGAGGAGATGGCAGATAGGGTGGTGAAAAGGAGGTGGATGCACAACAGGAGGAAGTACTATATAGGGGATTTAGAGGTGGAGTTTGTCAGACCTATGGACAATACAGAGTTCTGTAGACACTGTACAAGGATAAGGCTGACCTACGACGGATATATAAAACCCTGTCTCCTAAGGGAGGATAACTTGGTGGACATACTTACACCCCTAAGGAGAGGGGAAGATATAAGAGAGTGTATACGTGAGGGGATACTTAGAAGGGAACCTTACTTTAAACTATAGGTCCCTTGGATCTACTAACTCCCCCTTAACTGCACAGGCTGCCGCTGTAATAGGAGATGCCAGATACACCTCAGAATCTAGGGATCCCTCCCTACCTCTGAAGTTCCTGTTAGAGGTGGCAACCCCTACCTCCCCAGGACCTAGGATGCCGTAAAGTGATCCCATACATGCAGAGCAGGAGGGGTTGGTTACAACACATCCATACTTGTAGAACTTCTGTATAATCCCTTCCTTCATGGCAGCTAGCATAACCTCCCTTGAGGCAGGAGTTACTATAACCCTCACATCCTCAGCGATACCTCCATGCTCCTCTATAATCCTTATTGCCGCCCTTAAGTCCTCCAATCTTCCGTTGGTACAGGAGCCTATGAACACCTGATCTACAGGTTTTCCAGCAACCTCCCTTGCAGGTTTTACATTATCTACAGCGTGAGGACAGGCGAATACAGGTTCTAAGTCATCCACCTCTATCTCGTAGACCTCCTCGTACTCTGCATCTTCATCCCCCCTTATTACCTCGAAGGGTCTCTCCCTTCCATGTCTCCTCATAGCCTCCTTTACATACTTGATTGTTTTCTCATCAGGCTCTATAACCCCTGTTTTTGCACCCATCTCAATGGCCATGTTTGTCATGGTCATCCTTGAGGATACACTCATATTCCTAACAGTTTCCCCTCCATACTGTACAGCCTTGTAGGTCGCCCCGTCAAATCCTACCTCACCGATGATATGGAGGATTACATCCTTAGAGGTTACATAGGGTTTCAACTCCCCTGTGATATTGAAGTAGAGGGTCTCAGGCACCTTGAACCATAGCTCTCCAGTGGCAAATACTGCTGCCATGTCTGTACTTCCTATACCTGTTGCAAATGCTCCAAAGGCTCCATGGGTACAGGTATGGGAGTCTGCCCCAACAACTACAGTACCTGGAACAACATGACCCTTCTCAGGGAGCACCTGATGACATATACCCTCCCTTATATCGTAGAAGTTCTTTATCCCATGTTTCTTTACAAACCTCCTCATAAGGGCATGGTTCTTGGCGGCGTCGATACTGTCAGCAGGCACCTGGTGATCAAAGAGTACTACTATCTTGTCAGGATCCCAGACCCTGTCTATCCCCGCCTTCTCCAGGGTTTTCACAGTTAGCGGCCCTGTAATGTCATGAACCATGGCCACATCTATCTTTGCCATCACTATATCTCCTGGAGATACAGATCTCCTTCCAGAGGCCTTAGCCAGGATCTTTTCAACAAGTGTCATTCCCATGGTACTATCCCCCCCGAAATTTTATTTTTAGTAAATATCAAGATTGGTATTTTAATCTATTTTTTTCTTACTTAACAACCTTTTCAACTCCTTCATCTTTGGAGGGAGCTCCCTCCACCTCCAGAAACCTCTAAGTATCTCTTCCATGGTGTAGTACCTCTTTAAGTAATTCACCCACCTCTCCCAGAGTTCTGGGTAGAGATCCCTTACACGTAAGAACTCACTGTTAAGTGCAGCGGGACAGAGGTAACAGCCGATCCTCTCAAATCCCTTGTCGTAGAGTGGGTTGTAGGGGATATTCTCTAGAAAGATATAGCTCCAGACGTCTAGGGCGTTCCAATCCAGTATGGGAAAGAGGTTCACCTGAAAATCTATAAATCCACTTCTTCTTGTATAATTCAACCTGGATCTTGTGAAGCTTTCAAATCTCCTGGATCCATCGATAGTCAACACTTTTTTATTGGGGTAGTGCTCCAGGAAGAAATTTTTTAAGGGTATCAACTTACAGACACTGTTGCACCACCTGTTGTCCTTTGTAGGAATCCCCTCCCTCTCCAGGTGATCCCAGAAGTAATCTCCATTTACTACATGTAGATTTAAATCGTACTCCTTTGCAAACCTCTTCACAAACTTCAAGGTATCTGGATACTCCAGTCCAGTATCTATGAATATAACATCTATGTCAGGGATGATCTCCCTTGCAAGGAGGGTGGAGACACTACTGTCCTTCCCACCACTGAAGGAGGCATTTATCACATAACCCCTCTCCCTGTATCTCTCTATATACCTTTTAAGGATGTCCCTGGAGTAATCCACAAGGCGATTTATCCTCTCCCTGTTCTCCTCCAAGTAGTCCTCTATTTTCCTAACGGAGATATTTTTCTTCTTTCTTTTAAGATCCTTCAACTTTATACCCTTCTCCCTCTTTACTCCTACTCCAATAAAGTCCCCCATCTCTATTCCAAGAAATCTCTCCTCCCCCTTAACAGCCTCTAGGAAATCCCTGAGATTCTCTATATACTCCTCCTTGAGATACTTACCCTTTAACTTCCTCCTAGTGGGCTTTAATTGGATTCTCTTGGAATCAATTAGTTGGTAGTAGTAGGGGGTGGGGGTAAACTTCCAATCTAGATCTAGAAGATCAAACTCCAGTACCCCTATCTGGGTATCCTCATCTATATACACCCTCTTCCTGTAGTCTAGACCAGGGAGTTTCTCCAGGAGTACTAGATCGTCGTATTGAAGGTTTAAATCTGTTAGACTGTTTATAACATCTATCTCGTACTTGGAGGCGAACTTTGTATCCTCCTTAAACTTTGAAGTGAGATAACTTCTCCTGTCCATAGGATCCCATGTCTTAAATGCTTTTAATAATGAGGATTTTTAAAATAATAATTAGAGGGTCAAAAGGTGATAAAGTGATATCAAAGTATGTTGTCAGGGATGTGATGAGTAGGGGAATCTACGAGGTACTTCTAGATACCCCTCTAAGGGAGGTAGTAAAGATCATGGCTGAGAACAACATATCCTCTGTGGTGGTAACAGACAAGGAGGGCGTCTACTGGGGAATTATCACAACTCTAGATATACTAAAACACTATACTGGGGATATAGAGAAGTTAAAGGCTGAGGATATTATGGTTACTAACATCATCACCGTAGATCCCCTAACACCTCTAGAGAGGGCTGCCGCCATCATGGTGGAGAACAGGATACACCACCTATACGTGGTATCTGAGTTTAGAGAGGACAAGATAGTTGGTGTTATCAGTTCAAAGGATATTGTCAAGGTACTTAACCAGGTATTAAACAGATAGGTGAAAGGATGAGTAAAATCAAAGATATAAACCTATATCCCCAGGGGGAGTTAAAGATAGAGTGGGCCAGGAGACATATGCCAGTATTGAATATTATAAGGGAGGAGTTTAAAACTGAGAAACCCTTTAAAGGACTTACCATAGGGATGGCGCTACATCTAGAGGCAAAAACTGCTGTACTAGCTGAGACCTTGATGGAGGGAGGGGCAGAGATTGCCATCACTGGATGTAATCCCCTATCTACCCAGGACGATGTAGCTGCCGCCTGTGTAAAGAGGGGGATGAATGTATACGCCTGGAGGGGGGAGACCAGGGAGGAGTACTATGAAAACCTACACAGGGTACTGGATCATGAGCCTGATATAGTTATAGACGACGGTGCAGATCTTATATTTCTACTTCATAGGGAGAGACAGGAACTTCTAGATAAGGTAATGGGAGCTTGTGAGGAGACTACAACTGGGATTATAAGGCTAAAGGCCATGGCTAAGGAGGGTGTGTTAAAGTTTCCTGTGATAAATGTAAATGACGCCTATACAAAACACCTCTTTGACAACAGGTATGGAACAGGGCAAAGTGTTATAGATGGGATTATAAGAACTACAAACCTCTTAATCGCTGGAAAGAATGTAGTGGTAGCTGGTTATGGCTGGTGTGGTAAGGGGGTTGCAATGAGGGCTGCTGGCATGGGTGCAAATGTTATTGTAACTGAGGTTAATCCCATAAGGGCTCTAGAGGCTAAGATGGATGGTTACAGGGTTATGAAGATGGAGGAGGCTGCCAAGATAGGGGATATCTTCATTACCACAACTGGATGTAAGGATGTAATAAGGGCTGAACATATGCTGGTTATGAAGGACGGGGCCATCCTAGCAAATGCAGGGCACTTTGACAACGAGATCAGTAAGGAAGATCTTAGAAGGATCTCAAAGTCTGTTAGGAAGGTGAGGGAAAATATAGAGGAGTACGATTTAGGTGATAAAAAGCTCTACCTCCTTGGGGAGGGTAGGTTAGTCAACCTGGCATGTGGAGACGGACATCCCTGTGAAGTTATGGATATGAGTTTTGCAAACCAGGCACTAAGTGCCAAGTTCCTTAAGGAGAATTACAAGAAGTTGGAGAATAAGGTGTACAACATACCCTATGAACAGGATCTAAGGATAGCCTCCTTAAAGTTAAAGTCCATGGGTGTTGAAATCGATAAGTTAACCCCAGAGCAGGAGAAATACTTAAGTGACTGGAGGGAGGGAACTTAACTTATAGTATTTACTATATGTTCCACTAAGCATCTAGTTATATCTACCTTGGAAACCCTTGAGAGGGCCTCCCAGGAGGGTGCTCCATTTACCTCCAACACCTTTAAACTTCCATCCCTGTCCTCTATAATATCCACACCACCGTAGGTTATTCCCAGGGCTCTTTTGGCCTTCAACGCTATACTCTCTATCTCAGGGGTAATCTCACAACTCTCAGCCCTTCCATTTTGACGTATATTTGTTATCCAGTTGTTGGAGATACGATACATAGAGGCAACAACCTTATCCCCTACAACAAAGGCCCTAATATCCCTGTACTCCTCCCCAGGTGAATCTATAAACTCTTGGAGATATATCACCCCATATCTCCTTTTATACTCCTTTAGGAGATTTAACTTAGTTGTAAGGGGTTTATTTTTTAACCTGTATATACCCTCTCCACCGTTACCAAATATAGGTTTTAAGACACAGTCTTCAAACCTCTCTATCCATGCCATAGCCTTATCTATATCCTCGGTTATAAGGGTCCTGGGATGGGGTACCTTGTGAAGATCTAAAAGTACAGAGGTTTTAAACTTATTTCCACAGTTCTCCAACGCCTCAGGGGGATTTATAACTGGCATGTAATGTTCAATATACTTAAAGACATCGTATCTGTAGTAGTTGTTTGTATCACCTAGGTCTCTGAGGAAGAGGGCATCAAGATCTAGAATGTTCCTTCCCCTGTATTCAAATTTTATATCTACACCAGTGTAGGATGTGATACCAGAGGGCTTAATATGGACCGGGGTGATGTTAAGGTCCCTCATGACCCTCTCCAACTGGGAAATAACCCAGTCCCTACTTTCACTTACTACCCCTATTTTCATAGTATCTCAACCTCTGTTTTCTTATAATGAAAAGTTGAACCCCCGGTGCGAAATCCGCACCCCCTCAAAGATTTTCCCCGGATTTTTTCCTACCCACCTTCCCAAAATCCCAATTCCATATATATACCTGCGTCCCAGGGTATATATACCCCGGGACGCATTCCGCACCCCCTATCCCATTTTCTTATAGTGAATACCTGAACCCCAGGTGCGAAATCCGTCACAAAATCCCTCTTAAGGTGCGGATTTCGTCCACCTACGAAGGTCAACCTCGAGATTTTCCCGGGACTCTTCCTTGACAACTTCCGCATTTCGCACCCCCTTCCAAGACCCCACAATTTTTTCTTATAATATAAACCTCATTTCTTATAGTGAAACCTCCCCTCTATCTCACCTAACCTCTCCTTTAACCTCTCTATACTCCCCTCATACTTTATCACACACTTACCAAGTCTTATACTCTCCTCTACAAGTTTCCTATTCAACCTGTTTATCTCTCCAAGGGGAAATTCAGTATATATAACAACGTCACAGTTCTTAATCTCCTTTAAAGCCCTTTCATAACTCTCCTGGGATATAGGGTTGTAGGGTTCCTCCTCCACTATATCCAATTCCATGGTTTCAGCAATGGTGTAATCAATATCGTTTTTGTGAAGTACCCCTACTGTCATCCTGTATCCATTTTTAACAAGGAATCTCATTACATTGGCACCTGTGCCCCCTCCACATATAAGAAATACCTTACCTCTGTCTCCAGAGGACTTCAACTCAAAGTATCCCAGTACCTCACTGTAGTTGGCACTTTTCAAATCGTAGAGGTTGTTTACAACCTCCCTCCTCATAACATCCTCTGGACATCCGTAGGCTATAATCCTACCATCTTTAATAAGGGCCATCTTATCTGCTATCCTCAGGGCCAACTCTATATCATGTAGTGTAACCACTATTGCCAAGTTGTTCTCTGTGGCAAGTTTTCTAAGTAAAATAGTCAACTCTATCTTGTGTTTTGCATCTAGGAAGCTTGTAGGTTCATCTAATATGAGCACCTTGGGCTCTTGGGCAAGGGCCCTTGCTATCATTATCTTCTGCCTCTCCCCATCACTCATCTCAAAGAAGTTCTTATTTAACAGGTGGGTTGCATTTACAGATTTGGCAGCATGTTCTATTATCTCCCTATCCCTTTCACTTAACCTTCCAAATAGATCTGTATAGGGATGTCTCCCTATGGCAACAACGTCATAACCTGTTAGATTACCTGGGTTAACTCGCTCAGTGAGCACTACTGCCATCTCCCTTGCAATCTCCTTAGGGGATAACCTGTGAATATTTCTACCATTTAAATAGACAACTCCTCCCTTAGGTTTTAAGTAGGTGGCTATAGTTTTTAGAAGTGTAGATTTTCCAGCTCCGTTAGGACCTATTATACAAAGTATCTCTCCCTCTTTTATCTCTAGATTTATTCCTTCTACTACCACATAGTTACCATAGCCCACAGAGAGGTTTTCAGTTTTTAGCATGTTATCCCTTTTACTATAAAAGTAATAAAAATAAAAATAGTACTAACAAGTTAACCTAGGTGAGACCTTGGTATTTAAAGCCTATGATATAAGAGGCATATATAGGGAGGAACTAGATGAGGACTTTGCATACTCCCTAGGTAGGATCCTTGGAGAGAGGTATAAGAACATACTAGTTGCTAACGACGTTAGAATAGGTTCAAGGGAGTTACTGAAACCATTTATCTATGGTATAATGGAGGCTGGAGGTAAGGTATCCTATGGAGGCACCATATCTACACCTCTCATGTACTTTGGTACAAGGGATAGGTACGACTTGGGGGTGATATTAACTGCCTCCCACAACCCGCCAGAGTATACAGGTTTTAAGATGTGTGACAGAAAAGCCCTCCCTATATCTCCTGTAGAGGAGATAGCACCTATATTTAAAAAAGAGAGATTAGAGGATTCCCAGAGGAAAGAGGTTGAAGAGATAGATTTAGAGGAGTTGAAGGTTGACATCTCCTCAGATTATAAGAGGTTCTTTTTAAAGAGATTTAGATCCTACGATATTGTGGTGGCAGTTGACTTTGCCCACGGTAGCACCTCCCTTGTAGAGAAGGAGATACTGGAGGAGTGGTTGGAGGATACTGTATTTATAAACCACTATCCAGATGGAACCTTTCCAGCACATCAGCCTGACACATTGAAGGCCTCCTGTTTAAAGGATATAATAAAAGTTGTAAGGGAGAACAGCTGTAATATTGGAATAGTCTTCGACGGAGATGGAGACAGGATAGGTATAGTAGATGAAAAGGGTAATATCCTTCCAGGGGATATACTCACAGCCATAATAGCCAGGGAGATTCTAAGGGAAAAGAAGGGTGCAAAGATAATTTACGATCTAAGGTGTAGCAAGGTTGTTCCAGAGGTGATAGAGAGGTATGGAGGCATCCCTGTGAAAAGTAGGGTAGGCCACTACTTTATAAAGAAGCTTATGCAGGAGATAGATGGGGAGTTTGCAGGGGAACTTTCCAATCACTTTTACTTTAAGGAGATTGGATACTTTGAAAGTCCCTTAATAGCCTTAAACTACATACTCTCCACCATGGAGGAGAGGGGGGAACCTCTCTCAAGTATATGGAAGGAGTTCAGGAAGTACTACCACAGTGGTGAGATAAACTTCAGGGTAAAGGATCAAAAGAGGGTACTGGAGAAGTTGAAGGAGATATACAGAAACTATAAAATAGAGGAGTTAGATGGACTCTCTGTATACGGTGAAG
This sequence comes from Methanothermococcus sp. SCGC AD-155-E23, assembly GCA_019561615.1. Classification (GTDB taxonomy): domain Archaea; phylum AGJL01; class Methanococci; order Methanococcales; family Methanococcaceae; genus Methanofervidicoccus. Next base: position 79,888 of record JAHEQA010000004.1, on the reverse strand, counting down.
GTTGGTGGTTCAATATAAGACCTTCCAACACCGAGCCTCTACTAAGGTTGAACTTGGAGGGAGACACCCAGGAGATCATGAGGGAGAAGTTAAAGGAGGTTAAGAGAATAATTGAGGAGATCAGCTCTTGCTAAAGACCCTGTAACAACCTAGATGCTTTATATAGGCCACGTGCCTTTCTAACTCTTTTAGAAGGTCCCCTTCATTTTTAGGGGTGATATAGTCTATATAGAAGATGTAATTCCCCAACTCCTCCTTTGAGGGTCTGGACTCTATCCTTGTTAAATTGACCTTGAAGTCGTTGAATACCTTAAGTATCTCGTAGAGGGCACCAGGTCTATCCTCTATAAGTTTTAGTATAACTGTGGATTTCTTCATCCCCTCCCCTTTCAAATTTAACTTCAACCCCTTTTTTCCAATGAGTATAAATCTTGTGGTGTTGTTTTTATAGTCCTGTATCCCCTCCTCGAGGATCTTCAGGTTGTAGAGTCTGGCAGCCTCCTTGGAGGCAATTGCCCCTACCTCTTCACTTCCCATGGATCTAACTAACTTAACAGCCTTGGCTGTACTGGATACTGGCACAACCTCCCAGCCATATTTTTTTATATATTTTCTACACTGGGCAAGTGCCTGGGGATGGGAGTACACCCTCTTAATCTTCTCCCTGTTGTATCCAACTAGGCAGTGATTTATGTTTATATCTAGCTCTCCGTATATCCTGATCTTGGGGTAGAACTCCAAGAGAAGATCCTGGGTAAGGGATACAGATCCCTCTATGGAGTTCTCAGAGGGCACTACCCCATAGGTGTTACCTTTACTACCCTCCAAATACTGGAAGACGTCGTATATGGAGTTACAACATACTATGTTATTCTCCCCAAGGATCTTGGAGAATACCTTGGCAGCTATCTCGGAGTAACTACCCCTAGGTCCTAGGCAGTAGATCATTCTTCCACCAAAAAGGGCAACTGTTATAAAAAGTGATAAACATATTAAAGATAGTTAAATCAGGAGGTTATAGTATGGAGACCCAGGATAAGAAGAAAGGTATCTCCTGTCCCATATGTGGGGGGAAGGAGTGTATAAGTAAGAGCACTGTAGAGCTGTATCTAAGCACTGTGAAGTCCTTCTTTAAGTACAGGAGAGGTGACAGTGATAGATCCTGTGAAAGGTATCCAACAGTTGGAGATGTTGGGGAATGTGTAAAAACCTCTAAGAGGATATGGCTGTGCCCCTACTGTAAGAAACCCTTTGAGGCAAACTTTAGATTCAAGGACCTTACCATCCAATGTCCCCACTGTAACAGTACCCTGAATATTCCAGCCTCCTATAGAACCCTATGTTAATACTTGTCAACTAGTTTAGCCTCCTTGACTAGGTAGACACCTGTCCTTCCATCCCAGAGGATCTCGTAATCCACTACAACGATCTTCTTCCTGAAGTAAGGTGCATCAAAGACAAAGGTCTCAGCCTCTCCACCTTCAAAGGCCTTGTTTATCCCGTACCTCTCCATAACCTCTATTAACTCCTGGAGGTTACTCTCGTCTATGGTCTTTCCAAGGTACTCCCTACCTAAGCCATAGGCCGATACACTGACGATCTTAAAGTGGAAGAACTTGGCAGCATCTCTCAGTATCAACTCCTGATCCTTGTGCCAGAGTGGAGCAAAGGATCTTATACCTAACTCCTCACAGATATGATCTATCCTTCTCCTCTGGTACTCACTTGCAATAGCCCCACTGACCACCCCATCGATATCCAACTTTTTCAAGGCCCTCTTTAGATCTAGCACCTCCTTCTCCTTCTCCCCCTTGGTGTAAACCCTTACAAGGGGTATACCTGTACTCTTGGAGACCAACTCTGTCAATTCCACGTTGGGGACGTGGAACATATAGCTCTCCCTGTTCTCAGGTACCACGTTAACTAGATACTTAACCTCCCAGCCTTGATGTAGTGCCCACCAGAGGGCGTATGCAGAATCCTTTCCTCCAGAGTAAAGTGCTGCCACCTTCAAAGATCTCACCCTATAAATCACTAGTGAGGGTTAGAGATGCCCAAGGTAAGGGATGTTATGAGTAGGGACTTTCTAGTCCTCTCCCCAGATATGGTTGGAGGGGAGGCTATCGAGTTGATGTATAGAAGGAATAAGAGTTACGCCCCTGTAGTTGAGGAGGGAAAACTTGAGGGATGGGTTAGAGCTCTAGACTTAATGGTGGGATGTAAACACTCTAAGTTAGAGGACCTTATGCTCTATATTGATGAAATAAAGGTGTTAAAGGAGGATGAAGAGATCTCCCAGGACTTAATAGAGGAGATGGTAGAGGGGGAGGTTGTAGCCTATCCCGTAGTTAATGGAGAGGGGGAAGTAGTGGGTACCCTATCAGTCTTTGACCTGCTGAGATATTATAGATCCCCCAGGGATTAAATACTTTTTATAAAAATTAAGAGAATGATCCCTATGATTAACCTGGAGATATTTCACAAACTCTTAAAGGAGTACTACAGTAAAAGGAGTAGGGATTACATCACCCCAGAGGAGATGAATATAGTAGATAGTAACTGTGAGTACCTAGGTATTCCAAGGATGCTCCTAATGGAGAACGCTGGGAAATCAGTTGCAGAGGAGGTTTCAAAATATCTAAGGGAGGACTCTAGAAATAGGGTATACATCTTCTGTGGTCTTGGAAATAACGGGGGAGATGGGTTTGTTGCAGCTCGTCACCTAACAGATTACTGTGGTTTTGAAGACACCTTGACAGTTGTACTCCTTGGAAGGGAGGAGTTTATAAAAACCTACGAGGCCAGGGAGAACTTCAAGGTACTTAAGGGTATAGCCCAGTTGGACTATAGACTTGAGATTAGGGAGGTGCCATGTCTTGAGGATGTATTGAAGGTTGTAAAGGAGATAGAGTCCAATGAAAAAGATAACGTTGTTGTTATAGACGCCCTCCTTGGAACTGGTATCAGGGGGGAACTGAGGGAGCCCTTTAAAACCTTAGTAGACAACCTTAACAGGTTAAGAGATAGGGGAAAGATTAAGATAATCTCTGTAGATGTTGAGACCAAGGGGTTAAGGGGAGACTTAACTGTAACCTTCCACAGGAGAAAGGTAGAGAATGTGGATAATAGAGTAGTTGTTAAGAGGATAGGTATTCCCAAGGTGGCCCACTACCTTGTTGGTTGGGGAGATATGTATACCCTCTCCACTAGGGATCCAAACTCCCACAAAGGTGAAAATGGAAAGGTTCTGATAATAGGGGGCTCTAAGAGATACTTCGGAGCACCTGTACTCTCTGCCCTGGCAGCCTCAAAGATAGTAGATATAACCACCGTCTTCTCAGTTAGACCGGTGATAGATGCCCTGAGAAATTACCCACATCTAATAGGCTATGAGGTTGAGGGGGATTACCTAAGTGTAGAATGTATAGGGGAGGCTTTGAAGCTCTCCAGGGATCACCAGGTAGTAATCCTGGGAAGTGGCTTAGGGGTGAATGAGGAGAGTAGGGAGTTTGTAAATAGTTATCTAGAGGAGGTTGGAGATAAGAGAGTTGTTATAGATGCAGATGCCATAAAACTTATTGACTACAGGGATTTCGAGTTCAAGGGGAACTTTATATTTACACCCCATAGGAGGGAGTTTGAATACATGGGGATAAATCTAGAGGACCCTACCTCCCTGGAGGATGTAAAATCCACCATACTCTTGAAGGGTAGATACGATCTCATCTTCAATAACGAGAGGATAAAGATAAACAAAACTGGTAATGCAGGGATGACAGTAGGGGGTACTGGAGATGTACTCTGTGGTATAGTAGGAGCCCTCTACTCCAGGAACGAGGGGTTTATCTCTGCATGCTGTGGAGCCTATATCAATGGATATGCAGGGGATATGCTACTAAGTGAAAAGGGATACTACTACACCCCTCTAGATCTCATAGAGTGTATTCCCAAGGTACTAAGTATATTTAAATAAGAGGGATATCATGGAGAAGGAGTACTCAAAGGGGGATCTACACATCCATACAAAGTATTCAGGTATAACGAGATACATGGGGTTGAAATTCCCAGACTCTGTAGAGGAACCGAGGAATGTTATGAAGTACGCCAAAAAGAGAAACCTCAGTGTTATAGCCATTACAGATCACAACACCATAAGGGGAGGTTTGGAGACTAAAAAACTTGAGAAGGAGTTTGGGGTGGAGGTAGTTGTTGGAAGTGAGATAATGACTAGGGATGGGGAGGTTATAGGGTTGTATTTAAATGAGGAGATTCCCAGGGGTCTCTCTGCAGAGGAGACTATAGAACTTATCCATGAACAGGGGGGTTTGGCAATAGCTCCTCATCCCTACAGTCCCATATGTAAGGCCCTGGGGGATAAGATATTTCAACTGGACCTAGACGGTGTAGAGGTATTTAACGCCTATCACAGGGATAGTATTATTAACAACATAGCCCTTGAGAAGGTGATGAAGAACTACCACAAGAAACCAGTTGCCTTCATAGGTAGTAGTGATGCCCATCTGGCCAAGATGGTAGGTAATGGACGTACATACTTCCAGGGGACCTCAAAGGATGACCTCTATGAGGCTATAGTAAATAGGAAAACCACCTACGGAGGTAGTCCCACACCTCTCTGGGATATAATACTCTGGAGTTATAAGGTGGTCTATGAGTCTGAGAAGAAACTTATTAAATCCTTCATCTTTAGAAACGAGTTAAATATACCCTTCTACAAGAAACTCCTTGCAATGTTCAGTGGACTGTTGTATATAGGTACTCCCCTCCCCTTTATTACAGGGATCCTAGGTAACTACTACCTTAAGAGGAAGGCCAAGAGTAAGTTAAAGGAGGTACATATCTAAGATATCCTCTTATCCTCCTCGTTGTATATTATCCCCTTCTCTGTGATAATTCCAGTGATCAACTCAAAGGGTGTTATATCAAAGGCGTAGTTGTAGGCTCCCACACCTTCAGGTGCTATCCTCTTACCTTCAATATAGAGTACCTCCCTCTCATCCCTCTCCTCGATAACAACATCCTCTATGGAACTCTTAAGATCAAAGGTGGATGTTGGGGAGGCCACATAGAAGGGTATGTTGTGATACTTGGCAAGTACAGCCAGGGAGTAGGTACCTATTTTATTGAAAACTGTGTAGTCCCTCAAAACCCTATCTGCCCCAACTATAACCTTATCTATCATACCCTTCTTCATCAAAAAACCTGCTGTACTGTCTGTAATTATCTTCACTGGAATACCCTCATACTTTAACTCGAAACTTGTCAACTTTGCCCCCTGTAACCTTGGTCTTGTCTCATCCACTATAACCCTTATATCTTTGCCCCTGTAGTGTGCAAACCTTATAACACTTAGGGCAGTTCCATAGGCAGAGGTTGCAAGGGCGCCAGCGTTACAGTGGGTTAGTACAGTATCTCCATCTTCAACAACTTTCTCCCCTATCTCCCCTATCCTTCTACAGGCCTCCCTGTCCTCTTTATGGATAAGTTTGGCCTCACTTAGGATAGATCTGTTACTCCTGTAGGCCTTCATACACCTGTCAAGGGCCCAGAATAGATTTACTGCAGTAGGTCTTGTATTTTTCAGCCTCTCATAGGCCTTTTCAATGTCATCTCCCTTTATCTCTGCAAGTGCCATCCCATAAGCTGCACTTATCCCTATTGCAGGGGCACCCCTTACCACCATATCCTCTATGGCAAAGGCAACATCCTCGTAGTTGTTACATACAAAGTACTCCAATCTATGGGGAAGTTTCCTCTGATCTATAAGGATCAACTGGTTATTTTTGTCATCCCATATTAGAGACTTTAGGGTGTTCTTCTCCATAGTCCCCCTTTAAATTTTTAAGAATAATTTGTCAGTGGTGATATTTATGCTTCTAAAAAATCTCATATCCTATAGGAGGGCCAGGGATATTGTATTTAAGGAGTTGGAAAAAGTGGTGGAGGGGAGGGTTAGAACAACCCCTGTATATGAGGCATGGAACAGGATATGTGCCGAAGATGTCCTATCACCTGAGGACCTTCCCATGTTTGACAGAGCTGCCATGGATGGCTATGGGGTGATAGCAGAGGACACCTTCGGAGCCTCTGAGACAAACCCTGTTATACTGGACCTCCTAGAAGACCCTGATAAACCTGTGGAAAAGGGGCAGTGTGTTAAGTTATCCACTGGGATGCCAATTCCTCAGGGTGTAGATGCAGTTGTTATGAAGGAGTACTGTATAGAGGGGGAGGGGTTTGTAGAGGTAAGAAGGGGAGTTCACCCCTACGAGAACGTGTCCAGGAGGGGGGAGGATGTTAAGAGGGGAGAGGTAATAGTGAAAAGGGGAGAGGTTATAACTCCCTACCATATAGGGCTACTCTCCTCCCTAGGTATAAGGGATGTTAAGACCTACCATTTAAGTGTTGGAATAGTATCCATAGGGGATGAGTTAATAGATCTGGAGGACTTCACAACTATAGAGGAGTTAAAGAGAAAAAGATATATTGTAAACTCTAACACCCCCATGTTCCACGCCCTTATAGGGGAGCTAGGTTTCACCCCAAAGATGTACAGAAGTGTAAGGGATGAGAAAGAGGAGATAGAAGAGGTTCTTTTAAGGGCTGTAAAGGAGAACGATGTAGTGATTACCACTGGAGGCACCTCTGTAGGGGAGAGGGATTACACCGTTGAAGTTGTTAAAGGTATTGGAGAGTTGATAATCCATGGGGTACAGATAAGGCCAGGAAAACCCTTTGGATTTGGAGTATGTCCCCTGGAGGATAGGAAGGTACCGCTCTATATACTCTCAGGGTATCCAGTTGCCGCAGTGATACAGTTTGAGTTGTTCTTTAGAAGTTACTTCAAAAGTAGAAGATCTCTTTACCTACCCCTGAGGAGAGGTATACCCTCTACAGTGGGGAGGACAGATGTAGTTAGGGTGAAGTTAGTTAGTGAAAATAGAAAAACCTACATTGAGCCCCTGAGGATCAGGGGGAGTGGTGTACTCTCCTCCCTCAAGGATGGGGAGGGTTACATCCTAGTGGATGAAAATATAGAGGGTTATGAGAGAGGGGATTACGTAAAGGTCTATCTCTTATAATTACTTCTTCTCAACATCCACAAATCTCTCCTTCAACTCAGCCATTATCTCAGGTACTGTGGTATACTCCAACATGGCCTCAGGTAATCTGTGAGGCTGGAAGGGCCCCATCTTCCTTATTATATCAGCCATCTTTAAGGCCTTCTCCCTAGCCCTGTTGAAGGCCACATCGTCAAAGAGATCATTTGGCCCTATTAACCTTCCATGGGAGATCTGGAATCCTAAAGCCATGATCCTTGGAGGTCCATCAAACCTTGTAGGTCTTGCATCATCCTCACTAACTGGCATCAGTGGTCCCCAGTGACATCCCCTCATCCATCCAGGTACAAGATGTGGATTTGCAAAGGGTTCCAAGATCTCTCCCACTGCAGGCATTCCACTTTGGGCCCTAACAACTGCAACTGGGTCATCCTTACCTACGTATCTTCCTGCAATGAGATTTAACTTCTCAGAACTTACAACTGCTGCAATCTCGTTATCCTTTGCCCTATAGACTCTCTTAATACAGTACTTCTCCAGGTTTCCTATGAGAGCCAGTAACTGATAGGACTCCTCAGGTGCCTTTAAGGTCACCTGTTTGTTGTCGATAATATCTAGAACGTCGAATTTAAAGCCGTTAATCATGGATTTGTCATATACCAATCCTGCGGTATTAAAGGGGTCTGCAAATATCTTGTACAGTGGTAAGTTAAATGCAGAGGGATCAGTTTTATCACAGCAGAATACTATTACAGGTTCACTTGGCCTCTCAACAAACTCCATCTCCGCACATCCTGGCCCCATCCCCCTAACGTTACCACTGAATGCCTCTGCAAGTAGATCCTGTCCTGCTCCGTAGAGTTTCATCTCTTTGGCAACCTTGGTAGCCTCTTCAAATGCCCTCCAGGCCAGGCCGTGAACCTTCTCGTTATCTACACCTAACCTATGGGTCATAATGAGGTTTATATCGTCCCCACACCTTGTAACGTAGTAGTCTATAATTATCTCGTCTACAGCCTCCTCAAGGATACAGTCACATACCTCCAGTAACTCCTCTGGAGCCTCGGTGTGACCACAGAGCCCCCCAACATCTGCTTTAATAACACTTATTGTAATCTTTTCCTCCATTCTCTCCCCCTTTTTATTTTGATAATTCTTTTCATGATCTTGATTTTTATATCTTTCTATAATATTTTTATATCCTCATGGAAAGAGATTATAGTATAATACACCCTGAGGATATCATGATTCAGATTACAGTTATCCAGATAGACAACTACGGCCCCTGGACTGTAACCCCCAATCCCAGGAGAGAGAGTGATTTACAGGCCCTTCAGTCAAGACTTTATGGGGATCTAAACCTTCAATTTGGGGCCCATAGGGGTCTAGTTTTTTACACTAGATTTGATAACCTAATTGCAATAACCAACGGTATAGACCTTGACACCCACAGGAGGATCCAGGAGAGTATAAGGAACAGATACCCCTTTACAGTGAGTATGGGGATTGCCTCGGCAGAGACTCCCTACGAGGCCCAGAAGTTAGCCACAGAGAAGATACAGGAGCATGGAAGTGCCCAGGATAAGTATAGGAAGGAGGTATTGGATGTTGCAAATAACTTCATCCTGGAGGATGGATACGTTCAACTGGCACATATGGATGTAAACAACGTTACAGAGACACTGACAGATCTGGAGAGTGCCTATGACACCTATCTTCTTATCAACGAGATCCACCTGAGACTTATGAAGGAGTTGAAGAAGTACGGTGCCATGGTGTTCTTCATAGGTGGAGATAACTTCATGTGTCCATGTAACGGTATGACTGAGGAAGACTTCCTAGCTATCTTTGAAGATATAAGGGAGAAGACAGGGCTTCAGTTGAAGGCGGGAATTGGGATAGGAAAGACTGCAGAGGAGGCCTCCAATATGGCAGATATTGGATTGGAACTTATAAGGAAGGGTAAGGTGGAGAGTCAGGTGTGTACCTTGAACTATGAAAACTACAGTATTAGGAGAAGGTTTAACACACTATGTCCTATATAGGTGGGGTATACATGGAGGTTCTCAGGGGATGTAGAGGTAGGAAGGTGGTTCTTGCCCCTATGGCAGGTATTACAGATGGATCCTTCTGTGGGAAATACAGGAACCTATTTGGCATAGTTACCCTGGGAGCTCTCAACTTGGACAGTGCCACATTGTCTGCCAGTAGGGAGATGGTGAAAAGGGGGAGGAGGGAGTTTCTCTACAGCCTAGATAACTTCGAGGATATAGTAAAGAAGGAGGTTAAAAAAGCCAGGGAGAGTAACGCCCTCATCTCTGTGAATATTAGGTTCAGAGATTTTGAGGAAGCCAGGAATAGGATAGAGATTCTGGGAAAATACTGCGATATAATAGAGTTAAACTGTCACTGTCGTCAGGAGGAGATCCTCAGGCTAGGTATAGGGCAGGCGTTACTTAAAAGGGAGAACTTTGAGACCCTAAGGGATTTTCTAAAGGGGATTTGGGAGGTGGAAATAGAGAAACCTATTTTTCTAAAGGTGAGGGCAAACGTGGTCCCTGTAGAGGAGCTAATAGGAGTTTTAAGTAAGGTGAGGAAGTACTTCCAGGGGATACACCTGGACTGTTTTAACCCTGGAAGGGATTATCCAGATCTTGATTACCTAAGGGGGATAAGAGTATACTTTAAAGAGAAGATAATCATAGGGAACAACTCTGTAACCTCCTTTGAAGATGCCAAGAGGATGTTGAGATACTCAGATCTAGTCTCCGTTGCAAGATGTCTTTTAAGGGGGAAGGTTAAATGGATAGAGGAATTTAATAAAGGGTATAAAGAGGAGGACTATGCTTGCCATTAGAAAACCCTCGGTAAGGGCCAGTTACGAGTACCTTGTTAGGGAGGTGTTGGAGAAGGGGGAGGACATGGTCACTGAAGATGGAGACCTATGTAGGGAGATAAGAAATGTTGTAGTGGAGATAACCAATCCCAAGTTAAAGAGTATAAGTCCAAGGTATCCCCTGGGAAGGAATGCAGTGGAGCAGTACACTAAAAACCTACTTTACGGTTCTGAGAACAAATTCTCCTACGACTACCACAGTAGACTCTTCAAGTATCCTGTAAATGGTACTCAGGTGGATCAGATAAGTTATATCCTGGAAAAATTGAGGGAGGAGAGGAACTCCAGGAGGGCCCTGGCAATAACCTGGCAACCCCTTATTGACATAGAGGTAAGTAAGAGGAAGAGAGGTAGTGTCCCCTGTCTCCAGTACATTCAATTTCTTATAAGGGATAACAAACTCCATCAGACAGTACTCTTTAGGAGTAACGATTTACTACTGGCCTATCACGCCAACGCCCTTGGATTGATAGCCCTGGGAGAGATGGTAGCTGAGAACCTTGGAGTAGAGTATGGAAGCTACACCCATCACAGTGTAAGTATGCACATCTACATCGAGAGGGACTACGACTACATAGCCAAGTACTTCCCAGAGTGTCTACAGTACTTAAGGTAATCCCTATGTATATCCCTGGGCATATCACAGGGTTCTTTACCATACACAGGGATAGGGATCCTCTAAAGACAGGTTCAACTGGGGCAGGGATAACTGTGGATAGGGGGGTGATTACAGAGGTGAGAAGAGGTAAGGGAAGGATATACTTCAACGGTAGGGAGATGGATCTATGCCCTACCAGGGAGGTTATGAAAAATATAGGTGTAGAGGGGTACGACGTTATACATAGGTCCCAACTTCCCCTAGGTTGTGGTTTAGGTATCTCTGGAGCCTGTGCCCTGGGATGTGCCTACGAGTTAGGGAGGGTGGTAGATCCCCAGAGGGATGAGTTGGAGTTGTTGAAGGTAGCCCATATAAGTGAGGTGAGATGTGGAACTGGCCTTGGAGATGTAATAGGCCAGTACTTTGGAGGATTTGTCATAAGGAGGAAACCAGGTTTTCCTCCAGAGGTAAAGAAAATTAATATAGGGGAGGGGGAGAGATACTATATAGTCCTCGAGGTACTTGGAAGGAAGGAGACCAGGGATATTATAGAGGATCCCAGGTGGATTGAGAGGATAAACAGGGTAGGGAGTAGACTTTTAAAAGAGATATTAAAGGATCCAACGTTGGAGAACTTCATGAGACTATCCTATACATTTGCAAGGGAGAGTGGTTTGGCATCTGAGGAGATACTCTCCCTATGTGAGGATCTTAGTTTTACCAGGGGAGCCTCCCAGGCCATGCTTGGAAACACCCTCTTTGTCCTATGTACAGAGGAGGAGATAGAGGATGTCCTATCTATACTTAGAAACCCTATAACCTGTAGAATATACGAGGGAAATCATGGGTGAGAAGTACTTAATTACAAGTGCCCTGGCATATACCAACGGGCCACTACATCTAGGACATGTGAGAAGTACCTACATACCTGCAGATGTTATGAGAAGGTACCTGAAGATGATAGGTAAGGAGGTCATACACGTTGGAGGTACTGACAACCACGGGGTTCCAATTACCATCATAGCAGAGAGGGAGGGTGTCAGTCCCGAGGAGATTGTAAACAGGTATCACAGGGAGATAAAGAGGGATCTTGATAGTTTAAGTATTGAGTATGACAGTTTTGGGAAGACCCACAGTGACATCCATATAAAGACTGCCCAGGAGTTCTATCTAAAATTAAAGGAGAATGGCTATATCTACGAGAAGGAGATTGAGCAATTCTACTGTCCCCATTGTAAGAAGTTCTTAGCAGATAGATATGTAGAGGGTATCTGCCCCTACTGTAAAGGTGAGGCCAGGGGAGATCACTGTGAGGTATGTGGAAGGCATCTAGAACCTACCAAGTTGATAGATCCCTACTGTGTAATCTGTAAAGGTACCCCGGAGATAAGGAGGACTAAACATAGATTCTTTAAATTAAGTGCCCTGGCTAAGGAGTTAAGGGAGTACATTAAAAACTCCAAGATGCCAGATTACGTTAAAAATATGGCCTACAGATGGATAGAGGAACTCCATGACTGGGACATCTCCAGGGATATGGAGTGGGGTGTTCCACTACCAGATGACAGTAGCCAGGTTATGTACGTATGGCTGGAGGCACCAATTGGATACATATCCTTTACAAAGATGTTGGGGGATATATGGAAGGATTACTGGTTGAAGGAGAGAGGTAAAGATGTGAATATATGGCACTTCATAGGAAAGGATATCGTCATTCATCATTCAGTCTTCTGGCCAGGTATGTTAATAGCCCATGGGGAATACAACCTTCCAACCTCCATAATAAGTGGAGGCTATCTAACCCTGGAGAAGAAAAAGATGAGTACAAGTAAGAGATGGGTTGTATGGGTGAAGGACTTTGTCAGGTACTTCCATCCAGATTACCTTAGATACTTCCTCATGATTAACGCCCCTCTGAACAAGGACTGTGATTTCTCCTTTGAGGAGTTTCAGAAGAGGATAAACACTGAGTTAATTGCAATTATAGGGAACTTCATTCACAGGACACTTGTATTTACCCACAGGAAATTCAAGAGGATGGTAAAGGTAGAGAGGGAGAGGTTAAAGGAGGAAGACTTAAAATTAATGGAGAGATGTGAGGAGATAAGGGAGAGATACCATAGACACATAATGGAGTTTAACTTCAAGGAGGCACTTATGGATATTATCCACCTTGCACAGGAGGGTAACAACTACTTCCAAAGGATGGAACCCTGGAATGTTAAGGAGAAGGAGAGACTTGAGGAGATCCTTTACACCTGTGGTGTTGCTGTGAAGTACATAGTGTACCTTCTCTACCCCTTCATGCCTAACAAGTGTATGGAAATCCTGGACATCATGAATGAGGAGTTGGATCTAGAGGTAAGGGGTAGGGAGTTAAAGAAGGTAAAGGTTGTATTTAAAAAAGTAGAGGATAAAGAGGTAGAAAGGGCTAAGAGGGAGATTCTCAATATTAAAGATAAAAAGGAGGAGAGTATGATAACAATTGAAGACTTTGGAAAACTAGATCTTAGAATAGGTCAGATACTGGAGGCAGAGGAGATACCTAAATCAAAGAAGCTTTTAAAGTTGATAGTGGACATTGGAGATGAGAAGAGACAGATAGTTGCAGGTATAAAGGGTCACTACACCCCAGAGGAACTTATAGGTAAGAAGGTAGTAGTACTCTGTAATATAAAACCTGCCAAGTTATGTGGTGTAGAGTCCCAGGGTATGATACTGGCAGGAGGAGAGGAGAATGTAGCACTCCTAGTACCTGACAGGGATATACCTGTAGGGAGTAAGGTTAGATAAACTCTGGTGTATACTGATGAGGGTGGAGGAGAGAGAGCTATTTAAAAGCTATTTTAAAAACCTCACCCCTAGGGAGAGGGCAGTATTTGAAGGGGGTATCACCCTGGGAGCCCTCTTTCATCAATTTGTAGGCACCCCTGTAAGTTTAAAGAACAGGGAGATACTGGAGAGGGCTATAGAGGAATCCATGAGGAATCAACCCTGTGTCCAGGATATATCGGTGAAAATAGTTGGGGATTTAAAGGAGGATGAGTACATATCCCTGGAGGGGAAGATGTTAGATGTTAAGTTGAAGGTAAAGGTGGAGAACACAGTAGCCTCTCTAAGGTTGAAGTATATTGAAGAATTAAATTATCCACTTATGTACGTTGAAAAAATAGAGGAGAAATAATTATTCCAGATATATAGCCACCCTGTAGGGTATAGCCTGTCTCTTCTTATTCCCCTTATCCTCACCATTTATTATAACCTCACATCCAAACTCCCTCTCAATTAGGGACTTACCATCTCTAAGTATCTTCTCTTCATCGATGACAGGTTTCACACCCATCTCCATAAGTTCCCTTATCAGTTTTACTACCTCTTTTCCATACCTTCTAAGCTCTGGATCCTTCATCACTATAGATATTAACTCCTTAGCACTCTTGTCCCTGTTCTCATTCATTATTTTAAGTACCTGGTACTTCCAGGGATCTGCGGTGTAAAGGTATATCTTTTTAGGTTTTATCTTTGCTATCTCAATTATCCTCCTTATATCCTCTATGGTGGAGGCTAAAAACTCCTCTCCCAACTCCAGGGTATCATCTATATATCTATCCTCTGCCACTGGGAAGGTCTCCAGGGAGATATAGGATTTCTTCCCAAAAAGCTCCCATATCTCCTCACAGAGGTGAGGTGTCATTGGAGCCAGGATCTTTGCCCATGTCTCTACCACCAACCTCAGCAGCTCCCTGTTATCTCCACCTCTCCTCCTATACCATTTTAAGTCGTTGATCAACTGGTAGAAGAGTACACCTACCTTCCTAAGTTGGAAGGTACTGTAGGACTCATCTGCAAGTTTTATAGCCTTATGGAGTCTGTGGAGGAGCCACCTGTCTATAATACTTAAATCCTCATAGTTAATATCCTCTGAAGAGACATCCACCAACTCCTGGGCAAAGTGATAGAATCTCTCCAAATTATCCCTAACCTTCTCCATCTCCTTAAACTTTATATCTGCATCGTGGGGGAGCTCTGCACATGTGGTGATGTAGAACCTTCCAACATCTGGTCCATACTTCTCTGCAACTTCCTCCATTGGAAGTAGAGGTCCCTTGGACTTTGAAAGTTTCTCACCCTCTATAGTTACATATCCATTTACCACTATACCTCTAGGCCAGAACTCCTCTGGGAAGAGGGCTACATGGTTGAATATCATAAAGGTTAGGTGGTTGGATATAAGGTCCTTGGCGGAGCACCTCCAGTCTAGGGGGTAGAAGTATAGGAACTCCCTCCTCATCTCCTCTATAAGCTCCCTGGGGATCTCAGTCATTTTTGAGATCTCCTCTATATCTCCCCTACCGTAGAATATGTAGTCGAAGAGTTGAGGTAGTAGTTGCTCCTCCCTAATGTTGTGTATATTTATAGTCTTTGCTATGGTGTAGTAGGCCATATAGATGGTACTGTCTGATAGACTCTCTATAACCCACTCCCTGTCAAAGGGCAGCCTTGTACCAAGTCCCCTCCTCCTGGCACATGCCTTATCCTTCATCCAGTCTATCTTGTTGTGGAACTCCTTCCTAAGGGATTCTGGAATGAACTCCATCATATCTACACATCTATGGGCTAATTTCTTCCACTTCTCATCTGAGTAGGTAATAAACCACTGACCCTTAACTAACTTCACAATACATCTAGTCCCACATCTACAGATAACATTGGGCTCTGAAAACTCGTAAAGTATCTCTCCAATCCCCCTCTCTAGGAGATCCCTTGTTATGATCTCCTTAGCCTCTTTAACAGGCATACCACTGTACTCCCCACAGTTCTCGTTAAGTACCCCCTTGTGATACTCCTCTCTGTAGATTTTAGATGTGGCCTCCTCCAACTTCTTCCTCTCCTCCTGGCTCTTTATACCCATCCTCTCTACAATCTCCTTTGCAGGGTACTTCCCGTAGTTCTCCAACTTTATAAGGGGTATGAGATCCTCCTCCTTTAACTCCCTCCCTATACTTCTATAGTAGTCCCTGAGGGCTACGTAGTCGTAGGGTGCATGGGCAGGGACACTCATGACAAACCCTGTCCCCACAGAGGTATCTACAAATTTAGCAGGGTATATTGGCACCTCCCTGTTGTTTACAGGGTTTACAACAGTCTTCCCAACAAGTTCCTCCCCTTTAATCTCCTTAATCACCTCTACAACTCTACCCTGATTTCTCAACTTCTCGGCAGCCTCCTCACTTACTATCCATATCCCCCTATACTCCAATTTACCCTCCTCAACCTCCATGTACACCTTGGCCACCACATACTTACCCTCTGGATTTACCCAGGCATTTACCACTCCAAAGACAGTCTCTGGTCTAAGGGTAGCCATAGGTACTATACACTCCTCCTCCCTCCCATCTAACTCTATCTTACCCTTAAACTTGATAAGTATATACTCGACAAGTGTTGCATCCTCCCCCTCTAGGAGGTCGTGATCCTCCACTGGGTTGTCACAACTTGGACAGTATCTCACTGGGTGGGAACCTCTTCTTATATAGCCCTTCTCCTTCAACCTTAGAAACTGCCACTCTACAAATTTCTTAAAGGTTTCATCGTCTGTTGTAAAGTTCCTCCTCCAGTCAAAGGAGAACCCCATCTTCTTAAAGGCTCTAGTTGCCCTCTTGGAGAAGTACTCCACTATAGCCTCTGGAGTATCCAACTTTAGAAGTACCTCCATGGGTATCTTGTGCAATTCACTGTAGGCCTTTAGTGTCCTCTCATCCCTCTTCCTTATTAGCTCTGCCAGACCTAGTATAGGTGTTCCACTTACATGGTATCCCATGGTCCAGAGTACCCTCTTACCCTTCATCCTCTGATACCTTGCAACAACCTCTGGTATGGTGAATGTCCTTAGATGTCCAGCGTGGAGTACACCGTTAAGGTAGGGAAAGGCTGCAGTGATAAAAAACTTGTTCTTATCCTCTGGATCTCCTCCATCTACCTGGAATATCTTATCCTTCTCCCATCTCTTCTGCCACTTCTCACTGATTTTAACGAAATCTACTGCCATAGCTATCCCGTCGTTAATTGTGATAGTTATTTTTATTTCAAGCCTACTTATAATATTTAGGGGTATAATATCTTAAAGGTGTGAGAGGATGAAGAATATAGCTGTGATAAAGTTCCTAGGTACCAACTGTGAGGAGGATGTCTCCCGTAGTATCAAACTGGCAGGGGGGAATCCAGAGATTGTATGGTTTACTGAGAGGGATCTAAGTAGATTTGACGGTGCAGTTATCCCTGGAGGTTTCTCCTATGGAGACTACCTCAGGGCCGGTGCCATAGGTGCAAGGACCCCTGTAATAGAGGGACTGAGAAAGATGATTGATATGGGAAAACCAGTTTTAGGTATATGTAACGGTGCCCAGATTGGATTGGAAGCTGGATTTTCAAAGGGTGCAATGACAAACAATATCAACTGGAGATTTATATGCAAGTGGGTCTACCTTAGAGTGGAGAACAACAAAACACCCTTTACAAGGGGGTATAAAAAAGGAGAGGTTATAAGGATGCCTATAGCCCATAGGGAGGGAAGGTTCTACATAGACGAAGATGGTCTTCAGGAGATGTACAGGAAAAAGATGATTGTATTTAAGTACTGTAACGAAGATGGGGAGATAACAGAGGATGCAAATCCCAACGGTTCCATAGATAACATAGCTGGGGTATGCAACGAGAGGGGTAACTGTGTTCTACTGATGCCCCACCCCGAGAGAGCTTCGGAGAAAATACTTGGTTCCACAGATGGACTTAAAATGTTTAAAAGTATGTTAGAAGGGTAAAAAAGAGGTATTAGGTGTTTTTCTCTTCTTTCTCTGACTCTGAGATCCTCTCTGCAGTACCCCTTCCATACTCCTCTGCCAACTTCTTGTATATCTCCATGTCCTCCTTTCTTACAGATGGTTTTATCTTCTTCATGGCCTCCTCGAAGTGTCTCATCTCCACCTTATCTGCATTTATGTTTTCCCTCAGTGCTATCATTGCAGCCTCTCTACATATGGCCTCTATGTCTGCCCCTGTGTAACCCTCTGTTTTCTCTGCCAACTTCTCAAGATCTACATCCTCTGCAAGGGGCATCTTTTTAGTGTGGACCTTGAATATCTCCAACCTTGCCTTCTTATCTGGCAGTGGTACCAGTAGTACCCTGTCCAACCTTCCAGGTCTTAGAAGTGCTGGATCCAGTATATCAGGTCTGTTAGTTGCAGCGATTACCACAACATCCTTTGGCTCCTCTAGACCATCCAACTCAGTTAGTAACTGATTTACTACCTTCTCAGTTACATCACTGCCTCCAACATCTCTACCTCTTCTTGGAGCAATGGCATCTATCTCGTCGAAGAATATTACCGTTGGAGCAGCCTGTCTAGCCTTTCTGAATATCTCCCTTATTGCCTTTTCACTTTCTCCAACCCACTTGGAGAATATCTCAGGACCCTTTACACTTATGAAGTTTGCATCGGACTCATTTGCAACAGCCTTTGCAAGGAGTGTCTTACCTGTTCCAGGTGGACCAAAGAGTAGTATACCCTTAGGAGGTCTTATACCCATTCTCTCAAATGCCTCTTTATGCTTCAATGGCCACTCAACAGCCTCCCTTAACTCCTGCTTTACATCCTCCAATCCACCGATGTCCTCCCACTTTACATCTGGAACCTCTACAAGTACCTCCCTCAGTGCAGAGGGTTCAACCTCCTTCAGTGCCTCTTTGAAGTCCTCCATTGTTACCTCTATCTTGTCCAGGATCTCCTTGGGTATCTCGTCCTTCTCCAGGTCTAGGTCTGGAAGTATCCTCCTAAGTGTCTTCATCGCTGCCTCCTTACACAGTGCAGCGAGATCTGCCCCTACAAATCCATGGGTAATCTCTGCCAGGTACTCTAGATCTACGTCCTTGGCCAGTGGCATGTTCCTTGTGTGTATCTGGAGTATCTCCAGCCTACCCTTCTTATCTGGAACCCCTATGGTAATCTCTCTGTCAAATCTACCTGGTCTTCTCAGTGCTGGATCCAGTGCATCTGGTCTGTTAGTTGCAGCTATAACTACAACCTGCCCCCTACTCTCAAGACCATCCATCAAGGTTAGAAGCTGTGCAACCATTCTCCTCTCAACTTCCCCTGTAGCCTCATCCCTCTTTGGTGCTATGGCATCTATCTCGTCTATGAATATTATAGAGGGTGCATTCTCCTCAGCTTCTTTGAATATCTTTCTCAGGTTCTCCTCGGTTTCACCCACGTACTTACTCATTATCTCTGGACCGTTGATACTGTAGAAGTTAGCCCCTGCCTCGTTTGCAACAGCCTTTGCAAGGAGTGTCTTACCTGTTCCAGGTGGACCTACAAGGAGAACCCCTTTAGGTGGTTCTATACCTAGTTTCTCAAACAACTCTGGATGTCTCATTGGGAGTTCTACCATCTCCCTTATCTTGGTAACCTCCTCCTTCAACCCCCCTATATCCTCGTAGGTTATATCTGGTATCTTAGACTCCTCAACCTCTGATACTGGTTCCTCCTTCAACTCGATCTTTGTTAACTCTGTTATCTTCACTACACCTTTAGGTGATGTGGAAACCACTACGAATGGGATTGGAGTACCTAGTACACCTATTACTACCCTGGAACCCTTACTTACAACTTGGCCTATTAATCTATTTTTAACGTACTCCTCAAATCCACTACCAAATCTAAGGGGCTGCATTGGGGCAAGTACTACCTTTGTAGCCTCCTTGATCTCAACCTTCTTTACCTTGACCTTATCCCCAATTCCAGCCTTGGCATTCTGTCTCAGGATACCGTCCATCCTTATGATTCTTCTACCCTTGTCCTCTATGAATCCCCTCATTGCAGTGGCGTAGGCCTTTGACTTACCTACTATCTCTACAACGTCTCCAGATTTTAGATTCAACTCCTCCATGACCTCAGGGTCTATCCTGACGATACCCTTACCAACGTCACTTTGATAGGCTTCTGCTACAGTTAGTTCTACCTCTGCCATAACTCTCACCTTTCAAATAAAAATACATTATAAGACTATTAATCTTAGATTTTATATAACTTACTTTGTGATAACTATGCCTTTGAACTTCTATATAAATACTTTGTTTTTGTGTGCAAAAACGCACAACTATCTTTACCCCTCCCTGTATATCACGTAAAACCTGTAATACCTTGTGAATTTACAACTCCTACATCGTATGAATACACCTGCCACTGTAATTAGAATATCGTGGAAGGTATGTCTCTTACAGTTGGAGCATTCAGCCTCCTTCTCCAACAACCAGTTATCGTAAAGGTATCTCTTAACCTTCTCCTCCTCTATTACATCCCCTCTATCGATGTAGACGGTCTTGATAACATAGCACCTGGTAATTTTACAGTTGGAGCACCTGACAAAGACCTGATTGGGGTAGATCTCTATTATATGGTCTACAAGTTGGCCGCAGTTGTAGCATTTACTTCTCTTCTTTAAGATCCAAGGTTCCATAGAGAGCCCTCATTGAATTATTAATCCTTCAACTTATCCACGGTAACCAGGGGTATCAATTCAACTCCAATTCTCCCCAAGTTCTCCCTAGCCCCCTCTCCCCTATCCACCACTACAAACACCTTATCTACAACCCCTCCCAGGGATCTGATCACCTCTACAGCCCTTATAACACTTCCCCCTGTTGTAGTCACATCTTCCACGAGGATTACTCTATCCCCCTCCCTTAACTCCCCCTCCACCATCTTTCCAGTACCATAGCCCTTGGGCTTTTTACGTATTATAACCAGCTCCCTACCTGTCTCCAGGGATACTGCAGTGGCTATAGGTACAGAACCTAACTCAATCCCTCCAATTTTCCCCTCAAGTCCCTTAATATAGTGTCCTATCATCTCTGCTATGATCTTTAATATCTCTGGATTTGTAACAGCCCTCTTAATATCTACGTAGTAGTTGCTCCTCCTTCCAGAGGACAGGAGGAAGTCCCCAAATTTAATACATCCACTCTCCTTTAAGAAGTGTATCAACTTCTCCCTTAACTTCTCTATATCCCTCAATTTTTCACCTTATAACTACCCTTTTTTAACAGGGTGACCATATCCCTTAAAACATCCCTGTCTATCCCATCCCTCTCTATAACCTCTATGAAGTCGTGGAGTAACCTCTTTGCAAACACCTCTGAAAACTTAATTAAAACCTCCTCTGGATCCCTTCCACATCTTATTTTTTTCAGGGCCTTCTCCAACTCCCTCTTCCTTATCCCCTCTATATAACTTCTATAGTCCTTGATAAGATGTTCAAGGTTAAGTTTTTCTAGCTTTCTTTTAAGGATGGAGAACTCCTCCTCTATAATCCTCTCCACAGCAGGTATCTCCCTCTTTCTCCTCTCCAAGTTCTCCTGGGCCACAAGTTTTAAGTCGTCTATGGTGTACAGCTTAACATTTGGAAGCTCCCTCACGTTGTCATCTACATCCCTTGGATTGGCAATATCTACAATTATCTTCTCCCCTTTAACATCCCTGAGTATCTCCTTATCCAGGATCTTGTGGGGTGATGCCGTTGCACAGATAATAATATCACAGAAGTTAAGGGCCTCCTTCAATTTGTCAAAGTGTACAGCCATCCCTCCCAGTTTCTTTGCCAGTCTCTCAGCCCTCTCGTATGTTCTGTTTGCAACGAATATAGCTCTTATCTTCTTCTCTATGAGTACCTTACCTACCAGGGTCCCTATCTCCCCAGCACCTATCACCAGGATATTTTTATTATCCAATCCCACAGTTTTCTCCAGGAGTTCTATGGCGGCACTTGCAACGGATACCTTCCCCCTGTTAATCTTAGTTTCAGACCTTACCCTCTGTCCTGTATGGATGCTCTTAAGGAAGACAGTATCTAGATACCTTGTAGTTTTTCCATAGCTCTTTGCAGTGTGGTAGCTCTTTTTTATCTGGCCAAGTATCTGATCCTCTCCAACTATCATGGATTCAAGTCCTGAAGCCAACCTCAGTAGGTGGAGAATGGCCTCATCCCCCTCTATCAATTCAAAGTCTTTGAAGTCCTCCTTTAGATCCTCTAGGTTCTCAACCTCTGGGTCGAAGTATACCTCCACCCTGTTACAGGTCTGTAGTAGTACACAGTGGTTGTACCTCCTGTAGAAGTCCTCCTCCTTAAATCTCAACCTCTCCAGCTGGGGAACAGAGTACTTTCTGTAGTCGGCCTTAAAGAGTATCATCCTTACACCGCTACCTTTTTAATAAAATGATAACCCCAATCTTAATAAAAAGCTATATTTCGATAATTTTGAATATTTAAATTAACCAATTATAAAAAAGTTTATATACTACTTCTACTTATTAAATCATGCACAGTTCCAGTGGATGTAGGGCAGTAGCTCAGCCTGGTTAGAGTGCTCGGCTGATAACCGAGTGGTCCGGGGTTCAAATCCCCGCTGCCCTACCATATTTTTTATTATCTTTTATATCCATTCATTTAAATGTATCATTACAATAAAAAAATATTAACTCCTCACCTTCTCCAGTTCCCTCCTCAACTTCAAATTCTCCACGAAGGTAACTAGGTCTCCATAGGTCCTTTCCAGGATACCCCTACACATATCCTGTTTCTTTCTTAGACCCTCAATTACATAGTAGTAGTCGTACTTTATCACCTCGTCGTATATCTTCTCCATGAACCTGTAGTATCTCTCGGCACTCTCAATGTCGTCATTTTTTATAGACTCCAACACCATCCTTCTCAACTCCCCCACTACATCACAGATCCCTAGGATGTAATTCTCAGGTTTAACCTCTACCTCCAATTCGTGGTACTCCAGGTATCTGTTCTCAAATACTATATTGTAGAACACCTGGAACTCCACGTACTCCTGCTGAGGTAGGTTTAGATACTTCCCAAAGTCGTAGTACTCACTTGTCAACTCCTCCAGCTTTCTAAGTTTATCCACCACCTCAAAGGATATCTCATCCCTCTTC
Organism: Methanothermococcus sp. SCGC AD-155-E23; assembly: GCA_019561615.1. Taxonomy (GTDB): domain Archaea; phylum AGJL01; class Methanococci; order Methanococcales; family Methanococcaceae; genus Methanofervidicoccus. Next base: position 57,313 of record JAHEQA010000004.1, on the reverse strand, counting down.
ATCTTTTGGACATGGCGGATATTCATGGCACAGTCCCTCACTATCTCCCTGTAGATCTTAAGTATCTCCTCCCTGGTACTGTCCTTTTTTTCAAAGTACTCCATTAGGTCTATTTTTTCCATTATCTCACCAAAAGTTTTATATACCACACTTAAATCTATTCTTATGGGTGTCAGAGGCTATTAATATTTTATGGGTTAAATTTATATAGAACAAAATTCCCTAAACATTAAAGATATCACCACCGTCTTTTTTGCAACCTCTAAAAACACCTGTTGACAATTTTTTATTAATTTATCAACAATTTTTGGAGGTTATACCTATGGGTATGAATAGAAATAGACCTCGTAGAGGGTCTCTAGCATTTAGTCCTAGGAAGAGGGCTAAGAGACCAGTCCCAAAGATAAGATCCTGGCCAGATGAGGAGAGGGTAAGGCTCCAGGCCTTCCCTGTCTACAAGGCAGGTACTACACATGCCCTCATTAAGGAGAACAACCCCAATAGTCCAAATGCTGGACAGGAGGTATTCACACCTGTAACTATCTTGGAGGCTCCAGATATTAACGTTGCAGGGATTAGGGTTTACGAGAAAACTACAAGGGGTTTAAAGACCTTAACTGAGGTATGGGCTGATAACCTGGATAAGGAGTTAGCTAGAAAGATAACCCTTCCAAAGAACAGGGAGTGCGATGTGGATAAGTTGGACAAACTTGTGGACAAGATAGAGGATGTAAGGGCCATAGTACATACAAACCCCAAAAATACATGTCTTCCAAAGAAGAAGCCTGAGATACTGGAGATAAGAATCGGTGGTAAAAACCTCAACGAGAGACTCTCCTACGCCAAGGAGATCCTAGGAAAATCTATCTCTATAAGGGATGTATTCTCAGAGGGTGAATTTGTAGATACAATTGCAGTTACAAAGGGTAAAGGTTTCCAGGGACCTGTTAAGAGATGGGGTGTAAAGATACAGTTTGGAAAGCACCAGAGACAGGGGGTAGGTAGGCACGTAGGTTCCATAGGACCATGGACTCCCAAGAGGGTTATGTGGACTGTACCCATGGCTGGACAGATGGGGTACCATCAAAGGACAGAGTACAACAAGAGGATATTGAAGATTGGAGATAACGGAGAGGAGGTAACTCCTAAGGGAGGATTCTTACACTACGGAGTTATTAAAAACAAGTATGTAATCCTCCAAGGTTCAGTTCAGGGACCTCCAAAGAGACTGGTAGTACTGAGAAGTGCCATAAGGAGCCCAGAGGATAAGTTTGGATTACCTGAGATAACCTACCTAAGTAGGGAATCTAAACAGGGTGTCTAAATAATAATTTTTTAGGGTGTTAAAATGATAGCTAAGGTATATGGACTAGATGGCTCTGAGAAGGGGGAGATAGAGTTACCTGGGATATTTGAGACAGAGTACAGACCTGACTTAATAAGGAGGGCCTTTCTCTCAGCCTTTACTGCAAGGCTGCAACCAAAGGGAGTAGATCCTATGGCTGGTAAAAGGACCTCTGCAAAGTCCATAGGTAAGGGGCATGGAATGGCAAGGGTGAGAAGGACTAGGGAGGGTAGGGCTGCCTTTGTACCCCAGGCTGTGGGAGGTAGGAGGTGCCACCCCCCTAAGGTAGAGAAGATACTCCATGAGAGGATAAATAAGAGGGAGAGGATTAAGGCGTTAATGAGTGCCATAGCAGCCTCTGCAAATCCTGAGTTGGTAAGAAGTAGAGGACATATTATAGATGACGTACCCTCCCTTCCACTAGTTGTAGAGAATGAGTTTGAAAGTCTCTCAAAGACCAAGGAGGTATTTGAGGTATTTAAAAGTCTAGGTCTAGATAAAGACGTTGAGAGGGCTAAGGAGGGTATCAAGATCAGGGCTGGAAAGGGTAAGATGAGAGGGAGAAGGTACAGGAAACCTAAGAGTGTGTTGGTAGTTGTAAGTGATCTCTGCGATGTTATAAAAGGCTGTAGAAATCTACCAGGTGTAGATGTAATCACTGCAGATAGTTTAGGAATACTCCATATAGCACCTGGAGGAGATGCTGGAAGGTTAACACTTTGGACTGAAGGGGCTATAGAGAAGTTAAGGGAGAGGTTCCACTGAGGTGGTCTTATGGATGTCTTCGACGTTATCAAGATGCCTGTAGTAAGTGAAAAGGCTATGAGACTTATCGAGGAGGAGAACAAGTTGGTATTCTACGTAGATAGGAGGGCTACTAAGAGGGATATTAAGAGGGCTGTTGAGGAGCTCTTTAACGTGGAGGTAAGTAAGGTGAATGTACTTATTACACCTGATGGGAGAAAAAAGGCCTATGTTAAATTGAAGGAGGGATACGACGCCGGAGAGATTGCAGCTAACCTAGGTATCTACTAATTAATTTTTTAGGGTGATAGTATGGGAAAGAGGTTAATATCTCAGAATAGAGGTAGAGGTACTCCAAAGTATACCTCACCTACCCACAAGAGGAGAGGTAGAGTTAAGTATAGAAAGTTTGACGATTTAGAAAAGAATGATAAGATCGTTGGAGTGATAACCGACATACTCCATGACCCTGGAAGAAGTGCCCCTGTGGCCACTGTAAAGTTTGAAAACGGTGAAGAGAAGTTGATGCTAGTTCCTGAGGGTATGAAGGTTAACGATAGGATAGAGTGTGGGGTAAAGGCAGAGATAAAACCTGGAAATGTACTGCCAATAGGTCATATACCTGAGGGTATCCCTGTATACAACATAGAGACCATACCTGGGGACGGTGGTAAGTTAGTTAGATCTGGAGGAAGTTACGCCTATATAATAGCCCACGACAGTGAAAAAACCATGGTAAAACTTCCTTCTGGTCAGATAAAGCCACTACATCCAATGTGTAGAGCTACAATAGGTGTTGTTGCAGGGGGAGGTAGAAAGGAGAAGCCCTTTACAAAGGCTGGTAAGAAGTACCACGCCATGAAGGCTAAGGCTGTAGTATGGCCAAGGGTAAGAGGGGTGGCAATGAACGCTGTAGACCACCCCTACGGTGGAGGTAGACACCAGCACGTAGGTAGACCTACTACAACTGCAAGAAATGCACCTCCAGGAAGAAAGGTTGGACATATCGCTGCTAGAAGGACAGGAAGAAGGAAGTAAAGAAATATAAAAGGTGAAAAAATGGCTAAAAAGGCTGGAGGAAGAAGGGCTAGAAAAAAAAAGGAGGAAACTCTTAGGAGAAGAGGGGAGTTTAGATACAGAGGTTATACTTTAGAGGAGCTTCAGAAGATGCCATTAAAAAAATTTGCAGAACTTCTTCCGGCAAGACAGAGGAGAAGTTTACTGAGAAGTTTGGCAAGGGGTATCAACCCAAAGCATAGAAAGTTGTTGAAGAAGATTAGAAGAGCCAGGAGGTTGTTGAACAGAGGTAAGGAGCCTAAGGTAATAAGAACCCACTGTAGGGACTTCATAATCATACCTGAGATGGTGGGACTAACCATTGGAATACATAACGGGAAGGAGTTTAAAGAGGTAAAGATAGTGGAGGAGGCTATTGGGAGATACTTGGGAGAGTTTGCCCTAACTAGACAGATCGTTAAACATGGTGCTCCAGGAGTAGGGGCAACTAGAGGATCCATGTTCGTACCAATTAAATAATCTCTTTTTTACTTTTTTAAATCATCTCAAAGAGTTCTCCATATGTAACTTTTTTATCTGTTTTAACTAACTTGGGGATCCTCCCTACCTTACCTGCATACTCTCCAACAACAACAAAGACTCCATCAATACCTTCTATGCACTCTGCCCTTTCAAGGCACTTGTTTATAGCCTCCTCTGGAGAACCAACTGCAAAGTTCCCTATACTGGTGGCAGCTCCATCTGCAATACTACTCTCCTCTGCAAAGACCACTACAGCATCGGCGTTTCCAAAACTTACAGAGTGACCAACAGTTCCAGAGGAGGTACATACACCGTAACCCTCAGTCTCTCCATCTATTTTAAACCCAATCTCATCAGAGAGTGGTGAATTACCAGCGTATAATCCAACAACAACATCCCCCTCTGACCTTAGTGCTATATCTCCCCCGTTGTTGGAGATAATATTTCTACATCCGTATTTGGAGACCTCCTCTACAATTATCTGACTGATAGATCCTGCAACTGCCGCCATAGGACCAACGTCAGCATTCCACCCAGATCTCGCCATAAGTTTAACAACCCTTGGAGCGTCCTCCTCAACCTCCAGGGGTTCGTAACTTGTTAAAAACTCTGGATGTCTCCTTATATAGTGCTCGAGGATTAACCTCTCCCGAAGAAGTATACTCCTGGCTATCTCTATGTATACCCTATTCTCAGTCTTTATAAGGATGTTGGACTCTCTAATGGAAATTTTTTTTGACATCATACTTTCCTACCTCTTCAGGTATTCACATACCCTTTCAAACATGAGATCTGTAGGATCCTCCAGATGGATACTGTTACTCCTCTTCCCAACGTTCTCCTCTATGTAGCTTACAATCTCCTTCACAGATACTAGATGTACCATCCTACCTCTCTCTATCAGGTAGTTGTCTACACCGAGGATACATCCAGGATAACAGGATACAGTTGGTACCCCTATAACTGCAGCCTCCCTATTCATAGTACCTCCTGCTCCCACCATGGCATCGGCGTAGTAGAGTAGGGATATGGTATCTACGACCTCAGGTATGGTAACTCCTAGAAGGGAATACATCCTCCTCTGTTTCTTACTCCTTGGAAATACCACGATATTGCAGTCCATGATCCTCCTTAACTCTTTAATGATAAAGGGTAGTATGTCCTTCTTACCGTTGCAGTAGGAGGAGTTTGGACAGGGCCTCATAACTATAAGGGGAAGATCCCTACTTAACCCTATTCTTTCCACTATCTCCCTATCTAAAGGTAGTACGTTGTTAAACCTGGAGTTTATATGTGCCACCTCACAGGTACCCTCGAAGGTTAAGAAATCTCTACCCCCCTGTCTCCTTAAAAGATCCCTGTTAGTACCTTGGGGGGAGATGACCTCATCTACTATAGGTAAGGTCAATCTATTCTGGGCCTCTGCATACTCGTTGTCCACCACAAATATAGAGGGGATATTTAAACCAAAGGCCACCCTTGGAAGTTCAACTGAGTGTTTTGCAATAGCCACCTGAGGTTTGTCCTTCATTATCATCTTTGTCAACTTGATAATCCTATCTGCAGAGTTTAGAAGTTTCTCCTCTAAACTCTCTCCATGGGCTCCTACAAGTACAGGGGGTGAGTTATAGTTGTAGAGTTTAACAATAGATTCAAGGTTTTTAAATCTCCTGTAAGTTATAAGGTATTCTATTCCCTCCCTCTCAAACCTCTTTATAAGTTGGGAAAAATAGTGAACATGGGGTGAATTTGTAAAATCTATCCATACATCCATGTTATCACCGGATACTGTATAAAGACTTTAAAAATAACTATTAAATTATTATTTAAAAATTTTAAAAAAAGATAAAAATTACTTTACCTGATATGAGCCTCCTGGGAGGTAGAGCACCACCTTGTTTAGATCTTTACTGTACTCCTCTACAGAGACATTTGCAGGATAGGTAACATTTTTTGTGTATATGGTTACCTTTACAGGGATACTGGTTATTAGTTGAACACTGCCATCATCCTTTACAAATATCCCACTCTCTATGTAGTTCCTTATCCATCTGGCGTAGTCTCTAAAGGAACAGATCCAGGTGTAGTTATCCTTCCAGTAGTACAACCTACTGTAGTTGTATCCTACTATATCCCCTATATATACTCCAGGTCTCTCCTCCTCTGGAGGAATGTAGCACTCTTTTATATAGGGCACTCCATATAGGTCCTCAAATATCCCAGGTACCTTCAAAAGGGTAATTTTTCCCTCTATGGCAGGTTTCCCCTTTCCAGGCATTACAATGTACTCTACCTTCCCCTCTATGTCTAGCTTCCAATTTATCTCCTTGTTGTCCCTGCCAAGTACTGCATCTAGGAGATACCTATCACTTGAAGGTAGTAGTAATCCATCTGCTCCTCTAGTCAGGGTGTTACCGTAGTTCTTTACAAACCAGTGATTGAAGTACTTGTACTTCTCCTCGTTTAACTTAAAGTCCATAGTTGGAGATACAGGTCTTCCCTGGTAGTACCAGTATGTGATCCCCTCCTCGGCACCAGGTTCATCCTTTACATGGTAATAGTACTCGTTCTCAGAGTTTAACTCCTTCCCCCAGTATCCCATCTTAACAGTTCCTACATATGATATAGTTTCTGGGTAGAAACCACCTATTGGATCATTTTTAAAGGTCTCAGGTGCCTTGTGGACGTATATGTTTGGGTAGTAGCCCATGGAAAGGATATCCAAATCTCTGGTGTAGTATCCTCTATCCAGGGAACTTACATAGGTGTGGAAGTAGATATTCTTCAACCTCTTTTTAAACCAGTAGGTATTAAGTAACTCCTCTAACTCTTCCCTATCTATCTCACTATTTTCGATGATATCCAGGAGTTCATCCCCTGTGGAAATATAGGTAATATTTATTCTCAGTAGTTTTGAGAGTGCCTTTAGACGCCTTATCTTCTTATTTAGCAGTTGGTCGTCCCTCCAGTCTACCTTTAACTTACGCCCTGCCACCTCTATGATATAGTCCCCCTTCTCATCCAATACAGCTCTCTGGACAGCCACAGCTGTTACAAGGGTATGTCTGTACCTGGGAGGTACCTTATTTATATAGGCAAAGGTCCCATTGTGCTCGGAGACGTAGTAGCCCACAAAGTCCAGTATCTCCTTGCTATCTGGATCTATGTTAGAGGTAATAAGTATCTTCTTAGGTTTGATCTCGAATATACCTCTCTCTCCATCTATCACCCTTGTAGTAATGTTATATACTGGTACCTCCTCCTTTACCTCTACAGGTGGGTTGTAGATAAGTGTACCATCTTCAGTCCTTACAATATACTTCTTGGGGTATAGAATAAAAATACTCTCAGTAGAGACCAGGGTGTAGTTGTAATACTCTGGAATCCTTTCAACGACATACCCATAAACCTCTAGAAGCTCTCTGTTCCCACTGGCGTTCATAGGTGGATGATAAACTAAGGAACCGTCTTCCTCTCTAATTACATACTTTTTGGGGTAGAGGACAAAGGTGCCGTTGACTATTAGAGCATAACCGTCAAATTCAGGAATCCTACCTGGTACCTCTACATAGATTGGGGGGACATGTTTAGGGACATAGCGGGTGTTGTTTACAGGTTTCGGTGGGCAGTATATCAATCCTCCATCGTCATCACGGAAGACGTACTTTTTAGTGGATGTTGTAAAACCTTCAGGGTAGAGTACTATACTGTTCCCCAGATCTACGAAGAGGTACTCTCCGTAATCAGGGATCCTCTCTGGAATAACCCTGGTAATGTTAAGTTTGTAGAGCTTCCATTCGTCCCTCCTTATATTAAATTCATTGTCTATGTAGAAGACAACTATATCCTTGTTGTTCAGGTAGTAGTTTAACTCCTCCTCTGTTGTAATAGAGGAGAGAGGTATATACTTGACAGGAATTGTCGAGGCCCATTTATACTCTACATCTAGGGCATGACAACTTAAAAGAGAGACTCCAACAATAAAGATTAAAAGTAGATTTCTGGAGCTCATATTTTCACCTATCTAACTTTATTACAACAGTCTTTATCTCACTCATCTCCTCTATGGCGTACTTTACACCTTCTCTCCCTAAACCACTTCTCTTAACCCCTCCAAAGGGCATGTTGTCCACCCTAAATGTTGGACTGTTGTTTATTATAACCCCTCCATACTCCAGTTTATCTGCTATCCAAAGGGCCTTCTCTATGTCCCTTGTAAATACCCCGGCATGTAACCCGTATATGCTGTTGTTACTTATCTCTACAGCCTCCTCCATACTCTCCACCCTAACTATAGGCAGTACAGGGCCAAATACCTCTACCTTACAGAGTATATTGTCTGCATCTACCTCCATCACCGTAGGATAGACTATATTCCCTTCCCTCTTTCCTCCGTAGAGAAGTTTACCTCCCTCCTCCAACGCCTGTTTTATAAGATTCTCCACCCTCTCAGCACTTTCAGGTGTGATAAGGGGTCCTACATCTGTCTCCCTCTTCATTGGATCCCCAACCTTCAACTTCTTAGTCTCCCTAATTACCCCCTCTATAAAACTCTCTGCAACCTCCTCCTCAACTAACACCTTACCTACAGATATACATACCTGGCCAGCGTTTAGAAACTTCCCCCTAACTGTAGACTTAACAGCCCTATCTATAGGGGCGTCCTTAAGTACAATGGTGGGGTTGTTACCTCCCAACTCCAGCGTTATCTTTTTAAATCCAGCGTTCCTTGTAATAGACTCCCCAACCTCCACACTCCCAGTGAAGGATACCATATTTACATTCTCGTTCCTTACTATCTCATCCCCAACTATCTCCCCCCTACCAGTTAAGAGGTGGAAGACTCCTAGAGGTACTTCCCTCTTTTTAAGTACCTTCTCTATAATCTTCGTTAGTTCAATGGCTGCCATTGGAGCCTTAGGGGAGGGGTGAAGCACTACAACGTTACCAACTGCAATGGCAGGGGCTACCTTATGTGCCACCAGATTCAGGGGGAAGTTAAAGGGGGTTATGGCGCCTAGGAGACCTACAGGTTCTCTCTTTGTCAGTATTATCCCATCCTCTAGAGGTATGGTCTCCCCCCTCATCTCCTTGGCGTAGAAGGCTGCAAGTTTAAATACCCCTATACATCTATCCACCTCTATTATAGACTGCCTTATAGGCTTCCCTGCATCTAGGGTTATAATCCTTGCCAACTCCTCCTTCCTCCTCTGAATCTCCCTAGCTATATCCATTAGGATACCGTATCGCTTAGAGGGGGACAACTCCTTCATTGTATCTTTATACTCCTGGGCTATGGAGATAGCCTCCCTAACCTCCTCCCTACTTAGAGAGGGTATGTATCCTATGGTCTCAAGGTTGTAGGGGTTGAAAACCTCTAGATCCTTTCGTAGTATCCACTTCCCATTTATAAACATAGTTTCACCAGAATTAAGACTCTCATTATTAATTATTAAGAAGATTATAAAAAAAGTATTGGGATAGTATGTTTGCGATCTTGAAGATTGGAGGTAGTGTACTCTGTAACAGGGACATCCCCTTCTCTGTAAAGTGGGACAACTTAGAGAGGGTTGCAGAGGAGATCAGGAGGGCTATGGACTACTACCTAGAGAGGGGGGAGGAGTTGAAGCTGATACTTATCCACGGAGGAGGTTCCTTTGGCCACCCTGTGGCAAGGAAATACATGAAAAAGGGAAGATTTGAAAATATGGAGAGGGGTTTTTGGGAGATTCAAAAAGCCATGAGGAGGTTCAACACCTTGGTGATAGATGCCCTTCAGGATTATGGTATCCCAGGGGTTTCTATCCAGCCCTCCTCCTTTGTAGCCTTCAGGGAGGAGGGAATCCACTTTGACACCTACGTAATAGAGGGTATGTTAAAAAGGGGGTTGGTACCAGTAATCCATGGAGACGTTGTAATATCTGAGAGAGAGGGTTATAGGATATTCTCTGGAGATCATGCACTACCCTATCTCACTAAAAGATTAAAACCAGATATAAGTCTCCACGCCTCAGATGTAGATGGGGTACTAGATGGAGAGGGTGAGGTAATAAGGAGTATCAACTCAGAAAACATAAAAGAGGTTGTGAAATATCTAAAGTCCTCTAAAAAGGAGGATGTAACTGGGGGAATGTACCTCAAGGTGATGGAGGCCTACAAGATGGGTGTCAAGGTACTTATATTCAACGGGAGTAGGAGGGGCAACATCTATAGAGGGCTAATAGGGGATGAGAGTATTGGGACGAGAATAAATTAGTTGTTTATCCAAACCGTTCTGGGTTCCTGTATTATCACCTTTTTAACAACCTTCCAATCCCCCATATCTATTACATGGATCTCCTTGTTTGAGAGGGTGTAGAGGTAATGGTTAATATAGAGGGATCTTAAAACATTTCCCCTGTGGACATCTTCCATCTCCAGGGATATCCTATCCCCCTTTATCCTGAATATATAACAACTGTCTCCCGTTGGAATTACAAATATCCTGTTCTCCTCATCCCATAGAAAGGCGTGAGGGTTGTAAAGTACAGGAGACCAGTACTTGGGAAGTATAAATCGATCCACCTCTATAGGATTAGTTTTATTCTCTACGTTGAAGAGGGATACCTTCAAATTACCTCTCTCATCCCTACCTACCCCAATTAATCTACTGTCATCTATGGGATGGAGGTAGGTGGAGTAACCAGGTATCTTCAACTTTCCAAGGAGTTTGGGATTCCTAGGGTCACTTAGATCTATTACAAAGAGGGGGTCCTTCTCCCTGTAGGTGACAAGGTAGGCAACATCCCCCATAAACCTTACCCCGTAGATCCTCTCCCCCCTGGCAAGCCCTGTAAGTTTCCCATATACCTCCAGGTCTTTAAGGACGTAGATATTGTTGGTACTTCTATCCCTGTACCTCCAGTAATCTCCTACTGTAGTGGCAACCCTTAGATATCCTCTGTACTCATCCATGGCGTAGGAGTTTACAAGCCTCCCTGGAACACTGCCACTTTTAACCTGGAAGGTGTCTATGTCTATACCTACTATTCCTGTTTTTTCAAGTTCCTCCCAGTGCTCCTCTAAGTACTTCTCGAAGTCTTTCTCCAAGGTATTTCTCAAGTTTAGGGCCTCCTCCCCCTCCAAGGTTCTTAAGTAATTGTTTATTACCCTCTTTACCTCCAGGAACTTTGCATCGTCACTGAAGTACTTCGAGTCTATTATATGTCTAAGTATATCCCTCACATCCTCTGGGAAGTACTTATCCAGGTTCTCCTCTAGGAATTGAAGGTACAACCTCTTGATATTTGGGCCTAAATAATAGGCAAGGTATATCCTGTTCTTTGACATGTAGACAACTGTACTCCTGGAACCTGGTAGGGCTACAACCTTGGAGATATTCCCACTGTCTAGATCTATTGCTGACACTATGTAGGAGTCCTGGAAGTTGTAGGATACTGTGGAAGGTAGGATAGGGATGTAGTAATTCTTAATCTCTGTATCCATCCAGGGAAGGGGGTATTTTATCTCCCTCTTCCTAACTACCAGGTAGAGTTTTCCACTGTACAACCTGGAATCCACATAGGTACCATCTATATCTATCTTCCACTTCAACCTTGGATCTCTAGGAGAGCTTACATCATAACCTAGTATTTTATCCCTCTCTATCACTACCAAGGTGTGATTGGAGAGGTAGAGGATACCTCCATGGGATATGTTACCAACTACCCCTGCAGATGCTGGGGGAAAGGCCTCTACAATATAGGTTTTTCTCCTCCATGGAGGTGGATATATATGGTACATTATCTTTACATCGGCCTCTGGGGAGAAGTAGATATACCTACCGTCACTTTTTACAATATCCCCTTCATCTATCCCCTCAACCTGGACGTTAGTTCTGGAGTATCTCTCTATAGCTATGGGAGCCTCCTCCTTGGAGAGGGAACTCTCCAGAGTTGGAGTATAGGATTTTTTAACATCTAGAGGGGTGTAACCTCCACTTTCCAACCTATTTAAAAAATCCTTAAAGTTTTTCTCATCTGCTATTACCACTTTAAAATCCTCTAGCTTATCCATCTCTGACTTTTGAAGACAACCACTGAGGAAGAGAAGAAATACAACTATGAGAGGTAGTTTTTTCATTTTTTCCCTCCTAAAAGGTTATCAATAATTAGAGAAGTAATTATAATCATTCTTTCTTTCCCTCTATAAAGGTTGGTGATCCTATGGATAAAACAGAATCTATTGTAAAACATGGTTACTCCCTAGCCCAGGAGGTGGGGGATGTCCTTCTGATATTTACAGAGACAGGTAGAACTTACAGGATACTTAAAAAGTACCTGAAAAATGAGGGAGATTTAAAGATAGTTGTAGCTACACCTAATGAGAGCACCTACTCCTCCTTAAAAAATGAAAAGGGGATTGTACCCCTACTTCTCAAGTATAGAAACAGGTATAAATCTGCCATGGTAAAACAGGCTATGATAAAACTTATTCAGAAGGATCTAGTTAAGGAAGGAGATACTGTAGTAGCTATACTGGGAACCCCCAGGGTACCTGGCAGTATAGATACTATATCCCTGATAGATGTAGCCTCCAGTGATTTCCTCATGAGGTTCTACAGGTTTATCAACTCCCTGGAGGGTGTTAAGAGACTGGTGGTTAATCAGGTGTTAGATATAGCTATGGAGTTATCCCTTGAGGGAAAGGAGGGGAAGCCTGTGGGAGCCATATTTGTGGTAGGTAACAGTGAAAAGGTTCTTAAAATGTCCAGTCAACTTATACTCAATCCCTTTAAGGGGCACCAGGCTGTAATATTCGATAAAAAGGTGAGGGGGACCATAAAGGAACTTGCAGGTATAGACGGTGCCTTTATAATCGGTGATAAAGGGGAGGTTATATCTGCAGGTAGATATCTGGAACCCCTACACTGTACCTTAAATCTACCTCTAGGTCTAGGGGCTAGACACTACGCTGCCGCAGCTATTTCAAAGCATACAGGTGCCGTGGCTATTACAGTCTCTGAAAGTGGGGTGGTTAGGATATTCAAGAATGGGGAGATGGTTGTGGAGATAGACCCCAACCAGTTAGATCGTGAATGTTTCATTCCATGTATTTAGATGCATGGATATATCCTCATATTAAAAAAATGGTGGGGATACTGGGATTTGAACCCAGGTCCGGGGATTTCTCCTGCACGGGGTTGGTCCAAGCCCATATAGGCACTTGGAGTCCCCGATGATAGACCAGACTACACCATATCCCCACTGGCATCCCTAAAAGAGTACTAAGTGATATATATATTTTTCGGGGGAGAGGATGAAGGTAGATAACCTTCACCTGATAAAGATAGGAGGAAGTTTAGCCCAGGATGTAAAACCTCTATTGAATACCTTGAAATCTATCAGCGGTAAGGATAACAGGATAGTTGTTGTACCTGGAGGGGGGATGTTTGCAGAGGCTGTAAGGGATTTGGACAGGGAGGCAAGGTTAAGTAACAGGGCATCCCACAGGATGGCCCTCATGGCCATGGATATGATGGGTGTTTACCTCTCCGATGTATCCCATATTAGAACTGTAGACACCCTCTACGATGCCAAGGCTGCACTTCTCCAGGGTGGCATAGTGGTACTGCTACCATCTAACGTTATACTCTCCACAGATGAACTTCCACACTCCTGGGAGGTCACCTCAGACTCCATAGCCCTCTATATAGCTAAACTTCTAAAGTTGAAGAGGGTGATAATAGCCACAGATGTGGATGGTATATACGACAGATATCCTGGGGGAAAACTGTTAAATACTATAAGTGCAAAATCCCTTAGAGGCTTTACCTCGGTAGATAGCTATCTACCAAAACTTTCAATGAGATATGGAATAGAGTGTATAGTGGTCAACGGGAGGTACCCAGAGAGAGTTGTAAATGCCCTCAGGGGAAGGGAAGATATATATACTAAAATTAGAGTAGATTGATAAAATTAAAAATTTAAATAGATTATGGTGATAGAATGAAGTATGTATGTACCTCCTGTAATGCAGAGATAGCACCTAGGGAACATGCTACAAGGTTCCTATGTCCAAACTGTGGGAAGGTGGAGATAGTAAGATGTGAAAGGTGTAGGAAGTTAAGCAACCCCTACAAGTGCCCAGCCTGTGGATTTGAAGGTCCATAAAAATTAGTAAGGTGTAAGATATGGCTAAGGTTATTGCCAAGATAAAGGTTATGCCTGTAAGCCCTCAGGTAGATAGGGAGCGTTTAAAGGAGAGGATTAAAGAAGCTGTAGAAAATATGGGAGTAAGATGTCTCAATATCTTAGAGGAGCCCCTGGCCTTTGGACTCTATGCCATTTACGTCCTGGTGGAGATGGAGGAGAAGGAGGGGGGAACTGAACCTCTTGAGAAGGAATTAAGTGGTTTAGAGGATGTGGAAAGTGTAGAGGTTGTAGAGGTATCCCTGGCCTGACTATTTTTAATAAACTTCTCAGGTTATATCCATGGTAAAATATATAAAGAAGTTTAAGGAAATTAGGGAGTTCGTAGATTTTATCGAGAAAAAGGGATACACCCTAAGGGTACGTCATAAAGACAGTCTTATTTTAGAGATAGGCAGTAAGAAACCTGATCCCCTTTTGAAAAAACTAATAGGTAATGTTAGGGTCTCTTATCTCAACGCTTTAAAGTTAATGTTAAAGCTAGGTATCTCTATTATAAAGGGTTAAGGTGAAGGGTATGGGGAAGTTGAAGTATAAAATTGAGACAGATCCTGAGAAAACTGCAAGGGCCATGGGTAGAGCTCTTAGAATATCTAGAAAACATGCCGTAGAGGTATGTAGGGAGATAAGGGGCATGAAACTTGATGATGCCATGAGATATCTAAGGAGGGTAATCCAGTTGAAACAGCCTGTACCCTTTAAGAGACATGGAAAGGATGTACCTCATAAGAAGGGTAAGTACGGCTGGACTGCAGCAAGATATCCACAGAAGGCTGCAAGGGAGATATTGAAGGTTCTAGAGAATGCAAGGAATAACGCAGAGTACAAGGGGTTGAATGTAAATAAGCTTAGGATAAAACATATCTCTGCAAATAAGGGTTTTACCATAAAGAGGTATATGCCAAGGGCCTTTGGTAGGGCTACTCCTAAGTTCCAGGAGACTGTCCATATCCAGGTGATACTGGAGGAGTATCAATAATTTAAAAGGTGAAAGGGTATGATAGAGAGGGTATTTATTAAGGAGCATGTTAACGAGGCACTTATAGACGAATACCTGAAGAACAGGTTAACTAGGGCAGGATACAGCCATATGGAGATGAAGAAAACACCTATTGGAACAAGGATTATCGTATACGCCGAAAAACCTGGTCTAGTTATCGGTAGAAAGGGTAGACTTGTAAAGGAGTTGACAGAAACAATTGCAAAGGAGTTCGGTGTAGAGAATCCACAGATAGAGGTAAAACAGGTGGAGAACCCTGACTTAGACCCTGCCATTGTCGCCCAGAAGATAGCCTCTGCCCTTGAAAGAGGTATGCACTTTAGGAGGGTTGCCCATGCGGCAGTTAGGAGGGTAATGGGAGCAGGGGCTAAAGGGGTTGTAGTAATTATATCAGGTAAGTTAACTGGGGAGAGGGCTAGAACTGAGAAGTTCATGGAGGGTTACATGAAACACTGTGGAGAGCCCTCTGAGGAGCTTGTTAGAAAGGCCCATAGGATAGCAAAGTTAAAGTTAGGGGTAATTGGAGTAACTGTAAAACTTGTACCTCCAGATGTAATTCTGCCCGATGAGGTTGTTGTGAAGGAGGAAGGGGAAAAGAGAGAGGAGACAGGTGAGGTTGAAGAACAGTAAAGAGGTGAGTCTATGGCAATACTTAGACCCCAGGAGATTAGGGAGATGAGCATCTCTGAGATGAAGGAGAAGTTGGCAGAGTTGAAGAGGGAACTTCTTAAGGAGTACACCCAGAAGGCAATTAGTGGTGCTCCCTCAAATCCAGGGAGGATGAGGGAGATAAGAAGGGCCATAGCAAGGATATACACCATCATGAGGGAGAAGAGAAGGGAGCAGCAACAATAAAAGTTATATACCACATGTAAGTTATAAGAGTAAAAAACACTAAGAGATTAGAGGTGCAGTGATGCCCGAGATCTGTCCAAGGTGTGGGCTACCTAAGGAACTCTGTGTATGTGAGGAAATTGCCAAGGAGGAACAAAAGATAAAGATCTACGTTACAAAGAGAAGATTTGGAAAGTTGATGACTATTATAGAGGGTATAGATACAGACCTCATAGATATAAAGGATCTTGCAAAGAAGTTAAAGGACTTCTGTGCATGTGGAGGGACTGTAAAGAGGGACTCCATAGAGCTCCAGGGAGATCAGAGAAAGAGGGTAGAGGAGGCACTTGTGAAGATGGGCTTCTCCAGGGATACAATTGAGATCAGATGATGTCTCTATGATAACCCCTCAAAATATACTGAGACATGAGTTGATAGGGTTGGATGTGGAGATTGTAGAGGCATCCAACCCCTCACTTGTAGGTATAAAGGGTAGAGTTGTTGATGAGACTAGGAACACCCTGGTTATAGAGAGATGTGACGGCAAGGAAGTAGTTATACCTAAAGATGTTGCAGTATTTAAATTCAGGTTAGGGGACAAGTACGTAAAGGTTATAGGTAGCCTCCTTATAGGGAGGCCTGAGGATAGATTAAAGAGGAAGATCAAAAATATCTATCCCTACTGATACTGTTTTATTGACGAAACTTTTAAATACTTTTTAGTATTATTCTCCCAAAGGTTATTTTTTTAAAGCTTTTTCATCTTTTTTTCTCCATCTATTATCTTATTCAGATCTAAAACCATAGAGGTGGAGGTAGTACTATGAAAAATATAGGTATAGATGTCAAGTATCCAGAGGAGACCTGTGACGATCCCCACTGCCCATTCCACGGTAAGATATCTGTAAGGGGGCAGATATTTGAAGGTGTAGTGGTAAGTGACAGGGCACATAGAACTGTCATAGTTGAGAGGGAGATAATTAAGTACATTCCAAAGTATGAGAGGTATGAAAAGAGGAGGAGGAAGATAATTGCCCACAACCCTCCATGTATCAATGCAAAAGTTGGAGATAAGGTTAGAATTGCAGAGTGTAGACCTATCAGTAAAACCAAGTCCTTTGTAGTTATTGAAAAAATAGAGGAGGAAAAGTAAGGTGATAGTATGAGAGGTGTTGGTTCAAAGATAACTAGGGCTCTACCAACTGGAGCTAGAGTTATATGTGCTGATAACACTGGAGCAAAGGAGTTGGAGATTATTGCAGTTAAGAACTACAAGGGGGTTGCAAGGAGACTACCTGCTGCAGGAGTAGGTAGTATGGTTGTTGTCTCAGTTAAAAAGGGAACCCCCGAGATGAGGAAGCAGGTACTACCTGCCATAATCATTAGACAGAGGAAGGAGTACAGAAGGCCAGATGGTACTAGGGTTAAATTTGAAGATAACGCTGCAGTAATAGTTACCCCAGATGGTAACCCAAAGGGTTCAGAGATAAAGGGACCTGTTGCAAAGGAGGCTGCCGAGAGGTGGCCAGGTATAGCAAGACTGGCTAGAATAATTGTATAAGGTGAAGGGAAATGGTAGCCCTTACAAAATCTAAACAACCCAGGAAACAGAGGAAGGCACTATTCAATGCACCCCTCCATAGAAGACGCCAGATAATGTCTGCAATGCTCTCCAAGGAGTTGAAGGAGAAGTACAAGAGGAATGCCCTACCTGTAAGAAAGGGGGACGTTGTTAGGATAATGAGAGGGGATTTTAAAAACATGGAGGGGAAGGTCTTAAAGGTGGACTACAAGTCCTACAGGATACATGTAGAGGGGGCCTTCATCAAGAGACAGGACGGTAAGGAGGTGCCCTATCCAATACACCCCTCCAACGTAATGATTGTAAAGTTAGATGAGTCTGATGAGAGAAGGTTCAAATTCCTAGAGAAAAAGAAGGATGAGGTGTAAAGGATGGTATCAAAAAAGGGGCCTAAGAGACATCTAAAGAGATATGCTGCTCCTGCACAGTGGAAACTTCCAAGGAAGGTTAAGAAGTTCGTTACCAAGCCCTCTCCAGGACCTCACTCCATAGAGAACTCTCTACCCCTTCTCCTGGTAGTAAGGGATCTCCTAGGCTATGCAGATAATGGTAGAGAGGCCAAGAAGATTATCAAGATGGGTAAGATACTTGTGGACGGGGTAGTTAGGAAGGATCCAAAATTCCCAGTTGGATTAATGGATGTACTCTCCATCCCAGACACTGGAGAGGATTTCCTGGTACTCTTTGATAAGAGGGGAAGACTTACCTTGAAGGAAACTGACAGGAGAGACATAAAGTTGTGTAAGATTAAAAACAAGACTGTGATAAAGGGTGGTCATATTCAATTAAACCTCCACGACGGTAGGAACCAGATTATAAAGGTCTCCGACCCAACAAAGGCTGAGGAGGACGTCTATAAAACTGGAGATACAGTAATAATCTCCATCCCAGAGCAGAAGTTATTGGACCATATACCCCTGGAGGAGGGTAAGTTGGCCTATATTACAGGGGGAATGCACATCGGTGATGTTGCAAGGATAGTAAGTATAGAGAAGAGGAAACTTCACCCTGACGTTATAACTCTTGAGACAAAGGATGGAGAGGAGTTTAAAACCATTAAAGACTACGTATTTGTAGTGGGTGAGGAGGAACCTGTCCTCTCTGCATTGAAAAACCTGTAACAGGTGAGAGTTATGTCCTACTCAGAGTTATGGGAAAAGCAGCCTATGTGTAAACCAAGGATTGAGAAGGTTACTGTAAATATGGGTATAGGGGAAAGTGGAGATAGGTTGTTAAAGGGTGAGAAGGTCCTAGAGGAGCTCACTGGTCAGAAGCCTGTTAGAACCCGTGCCAAGCAGACAAACCCTGCCTTTGGAATAAGGAAGAAACTCCCAATAGGTGTAAAGGTTACACTTAGGGGTAAGAAGGCCGAGGAGTTCTTAAAGAATGCATTTATTGCATTTAAAACTGCTGGAAAAACCCTGTACTCCTACTCCTTTGATGAGAGGGGTAACTTCTCCTTTGGTATTCCAGAACATATAGACTTCCCTGGACAGAAGTACGATCCTGAGATTGGTATCTTTGGAATGGATGTCTGTGTAACCCTTGAAAAACCTGGGTACAGGGTTAAGAGGAGAAAGATAGGGAGAAGTAAGATTCCAAAGAGACATCAGGTAACAAAGGAGGAGGCCATCGAGTATATAAAGAAAACCTTCAACATCGACGTCGTTGAAGAAGAGTAAAGGAGGTGGAAGGCATGGAAGAAAAGAAGAAAATTGAGAAGGTATGTAGGAGATGTGGAAGGAAGGTAAGAGGGTTAATTAGAAAGTACGGGTTGTACCTGTGTAGACAGTGTTTTAGAGAGGTTGCACCTCAACTGGGATTTAAGAAGTTAGATTAAAAAAAGATGGAGGGAGGGAGTATGAGTCTAATGGATCCCCTTGCAAATGCCTTAAACCACCTTACCAACTGTGAGAGGGTAGGGAAGAAGGTAGCCTATATAAAACCAGCCTCTAAGTTAATAGGTAGGGTATTGAAGGTTATGCAGGACAAGGGGTACATTGGAAACTTTGAGTACATAGAGGATGGTAGGGGAGGTATATACAAGGTGGAGTTGATAGGTCAGATAAACAAGTGTGGTGCAATCAAGCCAAGATACGCCGTTAAAAAGGACGAGTATGAGAAGTTTGAAAAGAGATACCTCCCTGCAAAGGGCTTTGGTTTCTTAATTGTAAGTACCTCTCAGGGTTTGATGACCCACGAGGAGGCTAAGGCCAAGGGTATCGGTGGTAGACTGATATCCTACGTCTACTAATATCTCTTCTTATCACAATAATTAAAATTTAAAAGGGGATACTATGCCAGTTGCTGCAGTTATCAGGAAGGAGATCGAGATACCAGAGAATGTATCTGTGGAGATTAAGGGTAACGAGGTTATAGTGAGATCTGGAGACAAGGAGTTAAGAAGGGTGCTCTCCTACCCTAACGTTACCATAAAGAAGGAGGGGAACAAGGTAGTTGTGGAGAGCCTCTTTCCAAGGAAGAGGCATGCAGCTATAGTAGGTACCTTTGTAGCCCATATTAAAAACATGATAAAGGGTGTAACAGAGGGGTTTGAGTACAAGTTGAAGATAAGGTACTCCCACTTCCCCATGAAGGTTACAGTTAAAGGTAACGAGGTAATAATAGACAACTTCCTAGGTGAGAAGTATCCAAGGAGGGCAAAGATCCTAGAGGGTGTAACAGTTAAGGTCAGTGGTGAGGACATCATTGTAAGGGGAATAGACAAGGAGAAAACTGGACAAACTGCGGCAAACATTGAGCAGGCTACAAGGGTTAAGGGAAGGGATATCAGGGTATTCCAAGATGGGATCTACATCGTAGAGAAGGCTGGAAAAACCATCTAAGGTGATGTTATGAGTAGTGACAAGAAGAGACTTTTAAGGTTGAGATTTAAGATGAAACAGAGGAGACCTGAGTTCAGGAGGCAGGAGTGGCATAGACATAAGAGGTTAGGTACCTCCTGGAGGAGACCTAAGGGATTACACAGCAGTATGAGAAAACAGTTGAAGGGTAGACCTGCCATAGTTAAGATAGGTTATAGATCTCCTGCAGCAGTTAGGGGGTTACACCCCTCAGGACTTGAAGACATCCTAGTTCACAACGTAAAGGAGTTGGAGAAGTTAGATCCTAAGACCCAGGGGGCAAGGATAGCCTCTACAGTAAGTAAGAGGAAGAGGATCGAGATAGTAAAGAGGGCCAAGGAGTTAGGTATAAGAATACTGAATCTATCAGAGGAGAAGATCCAGGAGTTACTTAACTACAACAAGTAGGTGATACTATGGATGTATCAACTCAGAGGAAGATGGCTGCAGATATACTGGACTGTGGTATTGACAGAGTTTGGATAGATCCTGAGCACCTAGATAGAGTTAAGATGGCTATAACAAAGGACGATATTAGACAGTTGATTAAGGAGGGTATAATTGTTAAGAAACAGAAGAAGGGTATAAGTAGGGCGAGAGCTAGGAAGTTGAAGGAGCAGAAGAAGAAGGGTAGGAGGAGAGGACCTGGTTCAAGGAAAGGTGCAAAGGGTGCTAGAACTCCTAAGAAGACCAAGTGGATAAACACAATAAGACCTCTAAGGAGGATGTTGAAGGAACTTAGAGACAGTGGTATGATAGATAGAAGTACCTACAGGATGTTGTACAGGATGGCAAAGGGTGGAGCCTTCAGAAGTAGAAGCCACCTTAGGTTGTATATGGAGGAGCATGAACTGTTGATAAAGGAAAAGGAGGAAAAATGATAAGGAGGGAGGAATATGGCACGTGGTGCTAAGTACAGGGTTCCCTTTAGAAGGAGAAGGGAGGGAAAAACAGATTACAGGAGGAGGTTAAAACTTCTACTTTCAAAGAAACCTAGACTGGTGGTTAGGAAATCCCTTAACAACCTTATAGCTCAGATAGTGGAGTACGACGAGAAGGGGGATAGGGTTGTGGTCTCAGCCCATACAAGGGAACTCTTGAAGTTGGGATACAAGGGGCACCGTGGAAACCTCCCTGCAGCCTATCTTCTAGGCTACCTTATAGGTAAGAAGGCCCTTAAGAAGGGATATAAGGAGGCTGTTTTAGATATTGGACTCCACGGTGCTACAAAGGGGGCTGCAGTTTTCGCAGTACTTAAGGGTGCCCTAGACGCCGGTATGGAGATACCCCATGGTGAAAGTATCCTCCCAGATGAGGAGAGGATAAGGGGGGAGCACATTAGGAGGTATGCCCTGATGTTAAAGGAGGAGGATGAGGAGAAGTACAGGAGACAGTTTTCAAAGTACCTGGAAAATGGATTGCCACCTGAGAACCTACCTGAACACTTTGAGGAGATAAAGGAGAAGATAGAAAAATTAGAGTTTGAAGAAGGTGATAACCATGAGCATGGAGAGAAAGAAGTTTAATTTAGATGCCTGGGAGCCTAAAACCCAGGTAGGGAGAATGGTTAAGGAAGGTGAAATTACAGATATAGACTACATACTGGATAAGGGGTTACCTATCCTGGAACCTGAGATAGTGGATGCCCTCCTACCAGATATAACAGAGGAGGTTATAGACGTTGCACTTGTCCAGAGGATGCACAAGTCAGGTAGGAGGGCCAGATTCAGGGCAACTGTAGTTGTAGGTAATAAAAATGGATACGTTGGAGTAGGTATGGGGAAGGCTAAGGAGGTTGGACCTGCAATTAGAAAGGCAATTGCCCAGGCTAAGTTATCCATAATTAGAGTTAAGAAGGGATGTGGATCCTGGGAGTGTGGTTGTGGAAGACCTCACTCCATACCATACGCTGTAAGGGGTAGATGTTCCAGTGTTAAAATAGAGATACTTCCTGCTCCAAGGGGGGTAGGACTTGTTGCTGGAGACGTCGCTAAAACAGTACTTGGACTGGCAGGTATAAAGGACGTATGGACAAAGACCTTTGGAGATACTAGAACAACATACAACTTTGCCATGGCTACCTTTGACGCCCTTAACAAGTTGAACCGTATCAGGTATCAGCCAGAGCACAAGAAGCTCCTTGGTATTGCAGAGGGTAGGACATTTTAAGGTGATAACATGGCCTATGCAGTTGTGCGAGTTAGGGGTACCGTAGGTGTTAGGAGGGATATTAAGGATACCTTGAAGATGCTTAGACTTCACAAGGTAAACCACTGTGTCATAGTACCAGAGACTGACACCTTTAAAGGTATGCTTGAGAAGGTTAAGGACTATGTAACCTACGGAGAGATAGACAAGGATACCCTGATAAAGTTGATCCTAAAGAGGGGGAGGTTACCTGGAGATGAGAAGGTAAGTGAGGAGAAGATAAAGGAGTTAACAGGCATGTCCCTTGAGGAGTTAGCTGAGAAGATCATGAAGGGGGAGATACAACTGAAGAACACCCCTCTAAAACCTGTGTTTAGACTTCATCCTCCAAGGAAGGGATATGACAAGGCTGGTATAAAGAAGCCCTTCTCAGTGGGAGGTGCCCTGGGATACAGGGGTAAGGAGATAAATAAACTACTGGAGAGGATGATGTAAAAGTTAAGAGGTGATGAATAATGATAAGGAAACGTAGAAAGGTTAAAAAGATAAGAGGTAGTAGAACCTGTGGATATGGATCCCATAAGAAACATAGGGGGGCTGGAAGTAGAGGAGGTAGAGGGATGGCAGGAGGACATAAGCACAAGTGGATACATATTGTAAAGTATAAGCCAGATCACTTTGGAAAGTATGGATTTACAAGACATCCATCCCTAGTTAAGGAGCCAAGGACCATAAATGTGGGAGAGATCGACGAACTTGTACAGAAGAACAGGGACAAGTTTAAGGTAGAGGATGGAAAGATCGTAGTAGATGTAACAGAACTTAAGTACGAGAAGGTTCTAGGGAAGGGTAAGATATCCTGTCCAATGATAATAAAGGCCCTGGAGTTTTCAGAGAAGGCAAAAGAAAAAATAGAGGCTGCCGGTGGAGAGGCTGTTGAGTTATAATAATTTTTTTAACCTTCCCTAATTATCGGTGATACCTTGGAAGAACTCCTCCGTAAAATAAGGCCTATTTTGGAGTACATCCCAGAGGTTAAAAGACCTGAGAGAGAGATTCCCTTTAAGGAGAAGTTGAAGTGGACTGGGATAGTTCTCGTCCTCTACTTTATCATGGGGACTATAGACCTGTACACTGGAGGGGCTCAGATCCCCCCAGTATTTGAATTCTGGCAGACTGTAACTGCCTCTAAAATAGGTACCTTGATTACACTGGGTATTGGTCCTATTGTTACCGCAGGAATAATAATGCAGTTGTTAGTTGGAGCAGAAGTTATAAAGTTAGACCTCTCCAACCCTGAAAACAGGGCCCTATTTCAAGGTTTACAGAAGTTACTTGCCATATTCCTCTCCTTCTTTGAAGGTGCACTATTTGTAGGTGCAGGAGCCTTTGGACCTCTACCTCCTCTGATGATGTTGATACTAGTTCTTCAATTAGCCATAGGTGCAATACTACTGATCTATCTAGACGAGGTAGTCTCAAGGTACGGTATAGGTTCAGGTATAGGTCTCTTTATAGCAGCAGGTGTATCCCAGACCATCTTCGTAGGTGCCTTTGGACCAGAGGGTTACTTCTGGAAGTTCATAGACGCCATGATACAGGGGGCACTTGGAGTGGCCCTGGAGTACATCCTCCCAATAATAGGTACTATCCTGGTATTCCTGGTTGTGGTGTATGCAGAGTGTCTAAGGGTGGAGATACCCCTTGCCCATGGTAGGGTAAGAGGTGCAGTAGGTAAGTATCCCATAAAGTTCATATACGTCTCCAACATTCCAGTGATATTTACCGCAGCTCTATTTGCAAACATTCAACTCTGGGGTATGTTCCTGGAGAAGATTGGGTTCCCAATACTGGGACGCTTTGTAGAGGGGAGGGCTGTAGATGGTATAGCCTACTACTTTACAACCCCCTATGGTTTATCAAGTGTTCTCTCTGATCCCATTCATGCCCTAGTATATACCATCCTCATGATTGTATTCTGTATACTCTTTGGAATATTCTGGGTGGAGACCTCTGGTCTAGATGCAAAATCCATGGCTAGGAGACTTGGAAGTCTCAACATGGCTATAAAGGGGTTTAGGAAGAGTACAAAGGCTATTGAACAGAGGTTAAAAAGGTATATAATGCCTATTACTGTAATGAGTTCAGCCTTCATAGGATTACTTGCAGCCTTGGCAGATTTCACAGGTGCCCTTGGAGGAGGTACAGGTGTACTACTTACAGTCTCCATAGTGTACAGGTTGTACGAGCAGATCCTCCAGGAGCAGATCACCCAGTTGCACCCTATACTTTCAAAATTCTTAAGGAAATAATCCTAATTTTTTAAGTTAAAAAAGGGATATCATGGATAGATTGATCCTTATACACCTAGGTATACTTCTTATAATCATCGGTTTTTTCCTGGTATCCTTTGGAATCATCTCCTATGGACTTCAAAACAAGGATAAGACAGAGAAGGATGAAGGTAAAGTTTCTTTTTCAGGTATTATCATGATTGGCCCTATTCCCATACTTATTGGGAACTCACCTACCTTGGCTATCCTCTCCATCCTAATACTTATCTTGATGATGTTGTGGGTCTACCTCTTCTATATGAGGATTTAATCGTATACCCTCCTACCTAAAATCCTCTTTACCCTGTCAAACTCCCTTTTCAACCTCTTTGTCACCTCCCCTATTTTACCCTCATTGATAACCCTTCCAT
Organism: Methanothermococcus sp. SCGC AD-155-E23; assembly: GCA_019561615.1. Classification (GTDB taxonomy): domain Archaea; phylum AGJL01; class Methanococci; order Methanococcales; family Methanococcaceae; genus Methanofervidicoccus. Next base: position 32,363 of record JAHEQA010000004.1, on the reverse strand, counting down.
CTATCTCTATAACAGGCACCAACTCTGCAGCGGTACCTGTTATAAATACCTCGTCTGCAACGTATAACTCGTGAAGTGTAACCCTGTCCTCCACAACTTCATAACCTAAATCCCTGGCTATTTCTATAACTGTATCCCTTGTAATACCTCTAAGTATACTGGAGGATACAGGTGGAGTTTTTATAACACCTTTTTTAACCAGGAATATATTATCCCCTGTCCCCTCTACCACGTAACCCTCTGTATCCAGGAGGAAGGCCTCATCTACACCTGCATAATTTGCCTGAATCTTTGCCAGGATACTGTTTAGATAGTTGAGGGATTTTACAGCAGGGTTTAAAACATCTACAGGCAACCTTCTAATGGAGGAGGTTATAACCCTTATACCCCTCTCTCCAAGGAGGGGACTCATAGGCTCCGCTATACAGAATACACTTGGATTACTACACTTCTGAGGATCTAACCCTAGATCGCCTATCCCCCTTGTAACCACCAGTCTAATGTAGGCATCTCTCAACTTGTTCACCCTTACAGTCTCCACTACAACCTCTTCCATCTCCTCCTTGGAAAGGGGTATCTCTAAAAGGATGGATTTTGCAGAGTCATAGAGCCTATCTATATGTTCCTTTAACTTGAAGATAACTCCATCGTATGCCCTTATACCCTCAAATACTCCATCCCCATAGAGAAGACCATGGTCGTAAACAGATATCTTGGCCTCCTCCTTCTCTACAAACTTACCGTTAAGATATACCTTCATAGCTTCACCTCAGGGGATTTTTTATAGCTATTTTGATAAAAATTAGTATAAAAATTTAGGAGGGATAGTATTAAGAGGTTTCTTAAGCTTTCAAGTATTGAGGAGGGGAAGAAGATAGTAAATAGATTTCTAGATAGTGTAGGATGGGAGGAGGTAGATCTCTTGGAGGCTGTGAACAGGGTGTTGGCAGAGGATGTTGTTGCAGAGATAGATGTGCCCCCCTTTGACAGGGCTCTCATGGACGGTTATGCTGTAAGGTCTGAGGATACCTATCTAGCCCAGGAGGATAATCCAGTGACACTAAAGGTTGTTGGAAGTATAAGGGCTGGTGACACTCCAGATATCCAGGTTAAAAGGGGAGAGGCTGTGGAGATAGCAACTGGGGCGCCTATACCAAGGGGTTGTGACGCAGTAGTTATGGTAGAGTATACAGAGAGGGAGGGAGACACTGTAAAGGTATACCGGGGAGTTGCACCTCATGAGAATATACAGTACTGTGGTAGTGACATCATGGCTGGAGAACTTGTCCTGAGGAGAGGTACCCTACTATCCCCAAGGGATATAGGGGCCCTGGCAGCCATAGGGAGAAGGAGGGTAAAGGTTAAGAGGAGGTTGAGGGTTGCACTGATATCCACGGGAGATGAGTTGATAGATCCTGGGAAACCCCTGGAAGGCTACAAGATATACGACGTCAACACCTACACCCTAGCTGCCTCTATAAGGGAGAGGGGCTGGGATTTTAAATTCTACGGCATTGTGAGGGATAGGGAGGAGGATATCCTAAGGGCTGTTAAGAGGGCGTTGAAGGATAACAACGATATAGTGATCCTAAGTGGTGGTACCTCTGCGGGAAGAGGTGATCTAACTGCCCAGGTAATAGAGAGACTTGGAGGGAAGATCCATATCCATGGTTTGAAGATAAAACCTGGGAAGCCCACGATAATAGGTAGTGTACCTGGGGAGGATAATACACCTAAGTTAATCCTTGGCCTTCCAGGATATCCCACTTCCTGTTTAACAGTGTTTAACGTACTCTTTGGAGGAGAGGGGAGGAGTATAAGGGGGCACTTCCCACTTAGATACCTCTCTGCAAAGGGTAGGGTGGAGTACCTACCAGTGTCTGTAGTGAGAGGTAGTGAGGGATATACTGTATACCCTGTTCTCAAGGGTAGTGGTGCCATCACATCCCTGACCTACAGTGACGGGTATGTAGTTATAGGGGAGGAGAAGGAGATACTAGAGGATGAACCTGTTGAGGTGCACCTCTTTGGAGATATAAAGTTTGGACTTAGTATAGTAGGTAGCCACTGTATAGGTGTAGATATTATACTTAGGGAGGGTAACATACATGGAAAGGTTATCAACGTAGGTTCCATAGGGGGTTTGTTGTCCATAAAGAGAGGTGAGGGGGATATTGCAGGGATACATCTACTTGGAGAGGATGGTCAGTACAACATACCCTTCTTAGAGAGGTACAGGGTTAAAGATGCAGTACTTGTCAGGGGGTATATAAGGAGACAGGGTTTCATGGTTAGAAGGGACCTCCCCCTGAAAACCTTGGAGGACATCTTAAAAAACATTGAGAAGTATAGATTTATAAATAGAAACAGGGGTTCAGGTACAAGGATACTCTTTGATAGATTCCTTGAGGAGAGGGGGATAGATAGAGGGAGGATAAGGGGCTACAACCTAGAGGCAAAGACCCACTCTGCAGTTGCAAGGGCAGTTGCCACAGGTAGGGCAGATATAGGGGTAGGCATTGAAACAGTTGCCAGGAGGTACAACCTAAGGTTCATACCTATAGGTGAGGAGTACTACGACTTCCTTATTAGATCTGAGAGGTTGGAGGATGAGGATGTAAGAAGATTTATTGAAACCTTGAAGAGGGTAGACCTACCCTTTAAAAAACCACCTAACTGTGGGGAGATAATATACAGATGTTAAAGTCCAAGGATATCCTTGAGGTCCATGCCCCTCATTATCCTATCCCTTATCTTGGACTCCTTTCTCTTAATCTCCCTTACCCTCTCCAACACCTCCCCTAACCTATCCCTCTCTATTACCACAACACCGTTACAGTCTCCAACTACTATATCTCCAGGGTTTACCGTGGTGCCACCACAGGTTACAGTTACTCCCATAACTCCCCTATCTAGGGGTGCTCCAGCCCTAGGTGTATAACCCCTTGAGAACACTGGAAATCTTATCCTTCTAATATCTTCTAGATCCCTTACATAGCCCTCTATAACCACTGCAACTACACCCTTTAACTTGGCATTAAGTGAGGCCAGTCCCCCCCATACTGCATACTCCTCCCCCTCACACTCCACAACTATAACCTTCCCCCTACTATAGGAGATAGCCTTTACTACTGTACCCCAATCCTCCGAGGATGTTTTAACTGTAAAGGCCTCTCCAAATACTACACCCTGGATGTTGCCCAGTGGTTTTATACCCTTAAGTACCTTTGCTCCAGCGTCAGAGAGGTTTGGAACTGAGATATCCTTCAGTATCATGGTAATCATGGTAATAATTATTCTAAAATCACCACTTTACCATCTACAACATCCACTTTAACAAGGGTTTTAACATCGTATCCAGTTTTCTTCTTTACCTCTTCCCTTCCCCTCCCCCTCTCTATTACACATACAATATCCTTTATCTCTGCTCCAGCCCTTTCCAAGGCCTTGATCATGGCCACCATGGTGCCTCCAGTGGATATTACGTCGTCAACAATTAGAACCTTATCCCCCCTCTTAATTCCATTGAGATAGAGGTTACCCTTACTGTACCCTGTCTCCTGGTATACTGGAATCTCCCCCTCTAGGTTGTAGCTCCTCTTCCTCATTATAACGTAGGGTATGTCTGTATAGAGGGAGAGGGTAGTTGCCAGGGGTATACCCATAGCCTCTGCCGTAACGATCTTATCTACGTCTTCAATGTTGGAGATCTTTAGGATGGAGGTTGTCACCTCTCTCAGTAGAGGGGGATCCACCTGAGGTATACCATCTGATATGGGATGGACGAAGTAATGGTAATCCCCCCTCTTTATAACTGGGGAGGACTTTAAGGTCTCTATCAACATCTTCATATCTTATCCCTCTAACTTTTTGATGATCTTTTCAACTATCTTTTTAAACTCCTTGGAGGCTGGACAGTCCAGGAGTACCATAGGTACCCCTCTATCTGAGGCCTCCCTGGCTTTCACATCTAAGGGTATCCTTCCTAAAAAGTCTATACCTAACTCCTTAGCTGCCCTCTCTCCCCCTCCCCTTCCAAATATATCTACCACCTTGTTACAGTAGGGACATACAAATCCAGCCATATTCTCAATAAGCCCCAGTATAGGGATGTTTAACATCCTGGCCATTGCCACAGATCTCCTTGCATCCTGGAGTGCAACCTCCTCAGGTGTTGTAACTATAACTACTCCATCTATATCAGGGATGGACTGCATTATAGTAAGTTGAACATCCCCTGTTCCTGGAGGTGTATCTATAAGTAGGTAGTCCAACTCCCCCCATACCACGTCACTTAGGAACTGTCTAATTGCACCACTTATCTTAGGTCCCCTCCAGATCACAGGTGTATCTCTATCTGGTAGGAAGTAACTTATGGAAACAACCTTTATTCCCTCAGGTGTGGTGATGGGGTGGATACCCCTCTCATCTACATAGGGTCGGGCATCCTCCACCCCTAGCATCTTAGGGACATTTGGTCCATGTATGTCCCCATCTAAGATACCTACCTTCTTCCCCATGGAGTTTAAGGCAGTAGCTAGATTTACCGTTACAGTGGTTTTACCAACACCCCCCTTACCACTTAGTATCCCTATCTTATGTTTTATCCTACTCATGTTCTCTCTTATCTTTGCATCCTGGATATCTATCAACCTTCTACTACAGCTATCCCTCGATGCACAGCTTTCATGTTTTTCAGCACATCTCACTAAAATCACCCCTTTATTGTTATACCACTATCCTCCCCTCTATTATGAGAGAGGGTGATATCAACCTTCCCCTCTGGGATACATCGTCCATAGGTATGGCATCTCTAAGTATCTGGAATATGTTACCTGAGAACATCCCCTTCCTCACAGGTATCCTCTCACCATCCTTAACTATATAGCTGTTTGAGATCTCAACTGAGAAATCTCCAGTTATTGGGTTGGAGGTGTGGCATCCAATAAGACCATTTATCTGGAGGTATTCACTGTAATTTTCCAACTTATCAACAGGGTCTATAATTACATTGGAGGGGGAGATAGTTGGTAAGGTGTCGTAGTCCCTAGCTCCATTACCTGTGGATTCCTTCCCCTCTTTATTAGCCCTCTTTATATCGTAGAGGTACCCCTTCAAGACACCCTTCTCCACTAGAACTGTTCTCCTACGGGGAACACCCTCTCCATCTACCTTACTGGAGTACAACCCTCCATCCAAGGTACCATCGTCTACTATAGTTATATACTCTCCCATTACCTGCTCCCCAACCTTCCCCCTTAAGACAGATCTATTCCTCTGGACGTTCTCGGCACTGAAGGAGGGTAGTAAGGTATAGGCTAGGAGGGAGTTTAACACCCTAGGTGTTAGGAGGATCTTACCACTGTATGGAACCTTGACTCCCCGAGGTAGGGAGAGGAGATCCTTAACGTACTCCCCCAACTCCTCCACCTTGAATCTATAGGTCCTAGTTAGATAGTCGTAGGCTGTTTCACCCTCCTTTATCCCAGAGATTGAGGCGGAGTAGTAGGTAAATTCCTCCTCAACATCTAAGCCCTTGGAGTTTAACACCCTGTTGTACAGGTAGGATCTCTCCACAGTACCTCCAGTAACTGTAATACCTCCCTCTTTAAGTATATCCCTCATGGTGTTAAGGTCCTCCAGGAGATCCTCCTCCCCTATATCTAAAACCTCCCTGTGAAAAATACCCTTTGGATCTGGCATATCCTTACTAGGTTCTGGGATGGAGGTGTATCTATCAGGGATGAGGTTCTCCATAGCCCTGTAGATCACATCCACCTCCTCCTCTGTGGAGTAGGCAAATCCCACCTTACCATCCTTCAACACCCTTACACCAATACCAAAACTTCTATCCTCCTGAAAGGAGTCTAAAGTATCTCCGTCTAACTCACAGCTTAGATCCTCAGATCTCGATACAAAGATGTCAACCTGAAAGCCCCTCCTCTCCCCTATCTCCATTATTCTATCTAGGTAGTAGTCCTCCAATACCATCACCCTCTATTTTTTAGATCCCTGGAAGTATATGCCGTCATGGCCGGTAACTATATGTTTTCCAAGGGATTTAATCCTCTTTAAGGTTTTAAGGGCTAAATCCCTGTCAACACATATTCCCGGTGCAACTTCCTTTACTATGTTATCCTTCAGGGGGGCTGCATCCCCTACCACTATATAGTCTCCGTATAGAACAGAGATACTGTCCCAGGTGTGCCCAGGTGTCTCCAGGATTTCTATCTCCCTGTCCTTAAAGGACCTGTAGTTCTCATAGTTGATAAACTCTGCATTTTTAAAGAGGTAGTTATTTCCCACATGATCCCAGTGGCTGTGGGTATTTATCACTACATCTATATCCCTGGGAGAGAGACCTAACCTCTCTAAACCTTTCAATACAACATCCCCCTTATCCTGGGAGGAGGTGTCCACTACTATCCTATGTCTCTCAGTTTCAATGAGGGTTACAGAGGAGGAGGCCTCCAATATTCTATTTCCCTCCCTTAGCAATTTACCCTGGTAGATAAGCCTTAACATTTTCTATCACAGGATTGTTTTATATATGATTATAAGTCTATTAAGTCTTAAATACACTAACGGTGAAAATGTGAGAGTGGGAACCCCCCTATTCTCAAATGCCACCAAGATACTACTTCTAGGTGGAGGGGAATTGGGAAAGGAGATAGTTATAGAGGGCCAGAGGTTAGGCCTAGAGTGTGTTGTTGTAGATAGGTATCAGCATGCACCTGCAATGCAAGTTGCCCATAGAAGTTATATACTGGATATGAGGGATGGGGAGGGTTTAAGGGCCATTATAGAGAGGGAGACTCCAGACTACATCATCCCAGAGATAGAGGCCATAGATACAGAGGTCCTTGTAGAGATGGAGGAGTTTGGATACAGGGTAGTTCCCAACGCCAATGCAACAAGGATAACCATGAATAGAGAGTATATACGTAGGTTGGCATCGGAAAAACTTGGATTAAAAACTGCAGGTTACAGATTTGCAGAATCCTTAGAGGAGTTAAAAGAGGCTGTAGATCAGCTGGGAACCCCCTGTGTAGTTAAGCCTATTATGTCCTCCTCGGGAAAGGGACAAAGTGTCATAAGGGATAAAAAAGATATAGAGGAGGCCTGGAGGCGTGCCAGGGTTTCTGCAAGGGGTAGTGGTTCCAAGGTAATAGTTGAGGAGTTTATAGACTTCGACTACGAGATAACACTACTAACGGCAAAAAACGAGGAGGGTATAAAGTTCTGCCCCCCAATAGGCCATATACAGATAGAGGGGGACTACCATGAGAGTTGGCAACCCCATCCCATGGAGGAGAAAACCCTAAGGGAGGCCCAGAGGATAGCCTACGAGATAGTTACCATGCTAGGAGGTAGAGGGATATACGGGGTGGAACTCTTTGTCAGGGGGGATGAGGTAATATTCAGCGAGGTTTCTCCAAGACCCCACGATACAGGTATGGTGACCATGATAACCCAGAGTATGAGTCAATTTGAGATACACCTTAGATCTCTCCTGGGATTACCTGTAGAGGTGGAGATGGTTGTACCTGCTGGAGCCAGTCATGTTATTAAGTCTAAAATAGATAAGTGGGCTCCCCAGTACGATATAGGGGATGCCCTTAAGGTTCCAAATACTAAGTTAAGGTTATTTGGTAAACCTCTAGCAAGGGTTGGAAGGAGGATGGGTGTTGCACTGGCCTACGGTGATAGTGTAGAGGTTGCAAGGGAGAGGGCCAGGAGATGTGCCCATGGGGTAAGGATATTTTAAATTTTTATAACTCCTATCAAAAGAGGGATTTAAAAAAGTATTACCTTAACTCCAGTACCTTCTTCTTTTCAGCCTCTGCACAGGAGAGACATAGTAGACACATTACACAGTACCCCTTCAAAGGTATCTTACCCCTTGACAACCTTAAGGTCTTCATTGGACATACCTTTACACATTCACCACATTTCCTACATAGGTAGGGACTGTACTCTATTCTGTTGTACTCCTTCCCCCTGTGGTTTATCTTTCCCAGTTTTAAAGCCCCAGTTGGACATGCCACAGTACATGCACCACAGACTATACACATCCTTACACTTTTACTCTTCTTATCTACTACAATAGCATCTGTGGGACATACCCTGGCACACTTCTCCAGTATATTGTAATCCTCCTCGATAATTACCAGGCCCTCCTCTGTAATTGGGTGTGGGGATTCAAACTTCACCTCTAGAGTTAGGGCATCTACGGGACAGGCCCTTACACATAACTTACATGCTGGACAGGCCTTTGGAACCTCCACTATATTCCTCTCCCTGTTGAACTTTATCATATCCCCTGGACAGACCTCAACACATAGTGCACATCCTATACATTTACTCTCATCCACTTCAAATTTTAATATCTCCTTCTTCCTCTTCTTAGGTATCCTACCAGCTACGTAGATGGCATTCCAGGGACAGGTTTGGGCACATATGGAACAGTATACACATTTATCCTTGTCAACAACAGCCCTACCACCCTCCATCTTTATAGCCCCTATAGGGCATACAGGGACACAGATCTCACAACCTACACAGTCCTCTGTAACTACTATTGGCTCCTTAGGTATCTGGATCTTTTTCTTGGGCTTCTCAATCACCCCAGGTATGGAGATGATCTCTATTGGACATATCTCTACACATCTCTTACATAGGATACAGTGTCCCTTGGAATAGGGATATCTGTCATCAACCTTCTTTATCTTAGTGGGACATGCCTCTGCACACTCTCCACACTTTAGACACTTAGAGGGGTTGTAGGCTATAACGTCGTTGGACTGATAAAGTGCTCCAGTGGGACAGGCTTCAACACAACTCATACATAACATACAGGTTTTAAAGGGATCTATTTCTATGGCCTCTGTGGGACAGACGGCAGTACAGGCGTTACATACTAGGCAGAGATCCTCCTGGATTTTTATACCTCCCATGATATCTCCTTTTTGATTTTTATAATGATTTTAAAAACAGTTTCCTACAACCTCCCCTTAAGGGGTTCGGTATGTAGGAAACTACTCCCTCTTTATCTCAAATATCACATCTCCCCTCCTGTTCTTAATTATCACATGGGCTGCACAGGAGTATCAAGGGTCGTAGGCTCTCAGGACAACCTCCAATAGGTTTAACTTTTTCTCATCTTTCTCCATAGTCCTCACCTAGATTACTTTTTAAATATCTCCTCTACAGCCTGTTTAAGGGCCTCCTCCATTGCAGGTACGTTATGTGTAGAGGCTACTATCATGTTAGCCTTTGTGACAATTCCCCTATCATCTGTCTGGTAGTGATGTATTAGAACCCCCCTTGGAGCCTCTACAACTCCCACACCATCACCTGCCTTTGGCTCCACATCCACCTTAACATCTGTGGATGTAATCTCACTGTCTTCCAGTAACTCCTTGGTCCTCTCACATGCTGCAAGTAACTCTATAAGTCTGGCGTGGTGATAGGCCAGGGACTGATTTGCTGGACTTCCAAACATATCTAAGAACTCCCTTCTAGCCTCCTCAGCCAGGGGTGTAGGGATACTGTCACATACGTTCATCATCGCCAGGGGACCAACCCTGTAGATCCCTTCAGGGTATCCTACCTTCTTGTAGTAGGGGTACTTTACATAGCTATGTGGTACGTTGTGCTCCCCTATGTAGTCCTGGTACTCAGAGAAAGAGAACTCTACCTTCTCACTACCATCTGGGGAGAGGAACCTTAAGACACCATCGTAGAAGGAGTGTTTACCATCCTTCACAATACCTAGGTACCAGGTATCTATAACCCCTACTGACTTTACAATGTCCATATAACTCTCGTTTATGGATTTGATCAACTCCACACTCTCCCTGGCATACTCTATCATGGTGTCAATTTCCTTTAAGAAGGCGTCCCTCTCCTCTTCACTTAGTGTCTTGGCAATACCCCCTGGAATACCAGTAACTGGATGTATAGGCCTACCTCCAACTTTTTCCACTATACTCTGGCCGAACTTTCTCAGTACTATGGCCTTTTTAACCATTTCAGGGGATTTTTCCATTAAACCTACAACATTTCTAACCTTAGGATCTGCATCTAGACCCATTACAAAGTCTGGCACTGCCAGGTAGTAGAAGTGTAGGGCGTGGCTGTGGATCATATTACCTAGTAACATTAACTCTCTAAGTTTCTTTGCGGCCTCTGGGATCTCAACATCCCAGGCGGCATCAACTGCCTTGACACTTGCCAGGTGGTGAGGTGTCTGACATATCCCACAGATCCTTGTAACTATCCTTGGCACCTCTTCAGCAGGCCTCCCCACTACAAACTTCTCAAACCCCCTTATTGCAGTTATATGGAGTTTAACTTCCAGGGGTTTTCCAAAATCATCTACTACAATAGTAACCTTACCATGACCTTCAAGACGACTTAGAGGCTCTATAGTAATCTTACCCATGGTATGTCACCATCTTTTACTTGTGGATCTTCTTAGGTATTAGTCCTGCAGCCATGGAGAACCTGTAAAACAGTCCTAACTTGTCAGGGAGTTTCAGTGCTGCATCCCCTGTAAGGGCATATGCATTTGCCACTGCAGCCCCCTGATCAAGAACTGCATCTGTCTTCCCATAGCATCCCCTACAGGGTACATTTGCAGAGGGACAGACAGCTCCACATCCAGCCCTTGTAGCCATACCTACACAGGTATAACCCTGTTCAAAGAGACACCTCTCCCTATCTGGAGTACCTTCAAAGGTCCTCTTAAACTCCTCAGGATAGGTCCCCTCCCTCTTCCTTGAACACTGGTCACATACTATCTTCTTGGATATCTTAGGTTCCCTCCCCTCCAACAGTGCACCTATCAACTCTAGGTTGTGTTCAGGTTTTGGAGGGCATCCTGGTAGTAGAAGGTCTACATCGATAAAGTGGGATACTGGATACACCCTATCCAGTAGTTTTGGGATATCCTCCTCAGGTATCTCTCTAGGGTTATCTACAGTACCTGTGGAGAATGCCTCTTTAAGGAGTTCTTCAGTGGGGTAGAGGTTACCTAAGCCTGGTATTCCTCCGTAGGCTGCACAGGTCCCCCATGCCACTACAACCTTTGACTTCTCCCTTATCTCCTCTAAGAGATGTTTCTCATGTTCATTTCTAATACCTCCCTCCACCAGGAATACATCTATACCCTCTGGAATCTCCTTCATATCTGCCACTATGGGAGCGAAGAGGATCTCCACCTGTGGAAGTACCTTGAGAAGTTGGTCGTGAAGGTCTAGGAGGGATATATGACAGCCGGAACATCCACATAGTTGAATCATTCCTAACTTAACCTTCTCTCCCATTCCATCACCCTGATAAGATATTTAGAGGGAACAACCTCCTGCTTAGGAGGCGGTCCTTCCGTAGGTCCCTTACGGTTCCCTACGGAATTCATCCCTTTAACCCTTCTACCCTCACTGGCTCTTCAAGGGGTTAGGGCCTAACCTGTTAACCCTCTCAGTCATGATATTTACAGCCTCAACAAACTTGGCAGCATCTGCCGCACTCATGAGGAATATCTCTATCCTCTCTCCCCCTATCCCCAGCTCCTCCAGTATCTCTTTTGTAAGTTTTACCCTCTCCTCGGCCCTGAAGTTCCCACTTTCATAGACACACTCGTGGGGTTTTCACCCTACAACCATAACCCCATCTGCACCCTTCTGGAAGGCCCTGAGGGCATAAGATATATCAAATCTGCCAGTGCAGGGTATCCTTATAATTCTAACAGATGGAGGGTACTGCATCTTACTGGTTCCAGCTAGATCTGCAGCTCCATACCCTCACTGATAACATGCAAATGCAATTATTACTGGGGTCTCCATACCTTTCACCTTTAAAAAAATAATGAGGATAACAATAATAAAAGTGAGAATAGCCGTTCTGATCCTCCCAAGGAGGATCTTCCCACCTTAATCTTGGTGGGCTTTCAGGGGGAACGGAACTCCCCACATCTTATTTCATCTGGTCCCATCCTGGCAGTGCCTTCGGATGGGACCTTAAACTTTTTTTCTCTCCAGCAAACCACCCTAACGTTGATAGCTAATAGGCTGCCCCCTTTACTGGTTTATCATCTTGTGGACATCTAGGATTCCATCTATTACAGCTATTACCTGATGATCTCTGTAGTATCTCAACTGCAGGGCCCCACTTGGACAGGCTGCACAGCAGGAACCGCAACCTTTACATGCTATATCATTTACCTCTGCCACTAGGTGCCCCTCAACTTCCCTGTAGGATATGGCGTTGTATGGGCAGACAGAGGCACAGATTTCACATCCTCCACAGACCTCCTCATCTACCACTGCCCTTATCATCTCTATCTCAAATTTACCCCTGGCCATAGGTATTGCCACTGCACTTGCTGCACCCTTTGCCTGGGCCACTGTATCAGGGATGTCCTTAGGACCCTGTGCCACACCTGCAATGGCTATACCGTCCACCTTGGTGTTAACTGGTGCCAACTTTGGATGGAGCTCCTTGAAGAATCCATCTGGGCTGATGTCCAACCCCAGCATCTTTGCTACATCTTTGGCCTCTGGTCTTGGTACAAGCCCTGCAGAGAGTACCACCAAGTCACACTCTATCTCCACTATCTCTCCCATCAATGTATCCTCCACTCGAACTAGGAGGTTCTTGGTTTCTGGATCCTCCATGACACATGCAGGTCTTCCCCTTATGAATTTAACTCCAAACTGTTCCTGGGCTCTCTGATAGTACTCCTCATACCCCTTTCCAAAGGCCCTTATATCCATGTAGCAGATGTAAACCTCTGCATCTGGATCGTGCATCTTTATCAGTTGGGCATTCTTTAGGGCGAACATACAGCAGATCCTTGAACAGTAGGGGTTGCCAACCTTTAGATCCCTGGAACCTACACACTGTATGAATACTACCCTGTGGGGATGTTTTCCATCACTGGGTCTTATTACATGTCCTCCTGTGGGCCCTGCAGGGTTTATCATCCTCTCCAGTTCTAAGGTAGTTATTACGTTGTCGTAGACTCCATAGCCGTACTCCTCCTTGAGGGAGGCATCGAACTCGTCGAAGCCAGTAGCCACAATTATTGTACCTACCTTTAACTTGATCTCCTCTGGTTTCTGGTTGAAGTCTATGGCTCCAGGCCCACAGACACTTTCACATAACTTACAGTCGATACAGTGCTCCCTGTCTATGGTGTATACCAGGGGGACAGCCTGGGCAAAGGGTACGTATATAGCCTTCCTGGTACCTAACCCCAAGTCAAATTCGTTAGGTACCTCGATGGGACATACGTTGGCACAGGCACCACATCCTGTACACTTGGACTCATCCACGTATCTTGGCTTCTTCTCTATAGTTACCTCAAAGTTACCTATGTATCCAGAGACATCCTTTATCTCGGCGTAGGTGATGATCTCAACGTTAGGGTGGTTTGCTACTGTAACCATCTTAGGAGCCAGGATTCAAAGGGCACAGTCATCTGTTGGGAATGTCTTGGCCAGCTGGGCCATCCTACCTCCAATGGACTCCTCCTTCTCTACCAGATATACCTTATAGCCCTGATCCCCTAAGTCCAGGGCAGCCTGGATACCGGCAATACCTCCTCCAATGATAAGACAGGACTTGTCTACCTCTACAACCTTCTTAGGTACATCCTCCAACCTCTTAGCCCTCTCAACACCCCCTGCAACTAACTCCATAGCCTTCTTTGTTGCAGCCTCCCTGTCCTCCAGGTGAACGAAGGAGACATGCTCCCTGATATTTACAAACTCCAGGTAGTATGGAGACAATCCAGCCTCTGCAATACAGATTCTAAAGGTAGGTTCATGGATCTTGGGGGTACATGCAGCAACAACAATCCTGTTTAAGTTGTACTCCTTTATTGCATTCTTAATGGACTTCTGTCCAGGATCGGAACAATAGAAGGGGTAGGTCTCTGCATACACTACCCCGTCAAGTTTTGAGGCAAACTCCTTCACCGCCTCACAATCTACGACACCGTTGATGTTGGTACCGCAGTAGCAGATAAAGACCCCTACTCTGGGGTTTTCCATGTATTCACCTCCAAGACCGATGGATTACAAAAAAATATTATATAAAAATTGTTATAAAAATATACTGTTTAACCTATTTAATAAGTTTTATTAAATATACTATAATCGATTAACTCCAAAATAAAAGTTAATTACATTGGATTAAAAGAGTGTTACCACCACATACTCTTTATCCCCAGTAGATAGGCTACAATGTTACCTGAGAGATGGATTAAAGGTGTGATAACAAGTATAATAACTACCATCTCCAGGGTTATAGGTGCAAAGGGATAGGCAAATAGTATGGCAAAGAGGACAAAGTCAAGTTGATCTAGTAGAGGTGCAGGTTTTCCCCGTTCTATTCCCAGCCTCCTCTTGATAAAACTACCAACCATATCTCCAAAGAGGGCACCTAGGGATAGTAGAAAACCAAGGCACAACCATTTAAAAACCTTGTAGTAGAAGTGGGAAGTTCCCACTAGATCTAGATTTAGAAGGATACCTTCAAGGGTGGCGGTAATACATCCAAAGAGTAGACCAAAAAAGAACCCTCTATAGGTAACCCCGTTACCTAGTATCCTCCTTCCATCCAAGAATTTCCTTCCTAGATCCACTGGGGTACCTCCACCGAATATACAGGCTGCAGCATTTGCTACATAGGCTGGGAGGATATAGAGTAGGGATTTAAAGATCAGTTGGATGAGATCCATAGGACATCTATCCCCTACTAGTCTGTAGGTAGATGTTTATAATGTCACTTAAGATTGCAGAGGAGGTCTCTATACTTCCAGCACCCCTTCCAACAACAATTACCTCCTTGGCAAGATCTGTGTATAACTTGGCAACATTTAGGGAGCCCTTTACATTAAGGGGGTCGTCTAAGGGTATTAACTTGGGACCTACCTCTAACTTATTCCTCTTCACCTCTCCAATAAGTTTTATGGTATACCCTCCTTTATTTGCCATGGTAAGTGCCTCTGGAGTTATCCTGCTAATCCCCTCTATCTTCACATCCCTTATAGTGACATTCATATTCATAATGGAGTTTGCCAGGATCACTATTTTTGCAGCGGTGTCAAGACCACTTATATCCTGATAGGGATTTGTCTCTGCAATACCTAACTCCTGGGCCTCCTTAAGTACAGTGTCAAAGTCTAACTTCTCCCTCTCCATCTTCGTTAAGATATAGTTGGTAGTTCCATTGAGTATCCCCTTTATCTCTATAATCTCGTTTCCAGCGAGGGTCTCCCTGGCCAGGTTGATAATAGGCATGGCTCCTCCAACAGAGGCCTCGTATCTAAATATCCTTTTGTATTTCTTGGCGTAGGACATTAACTCCTGAAAATAGAGGGCAAGGGGTCCCTTATTTGCAGTTATCACATGTTTTCCACTTTTAAACCCCTCGATGATATAGGTTCTAGCAGGTTCACCGTCCTCTAGATTTGTAGGTGTCACCTCTATAAGGACGTCACCCTCAACAGATCTTATAACCTCTGTCACTGGCAGAGTGACCCCTTTACCTGGATATTCACATATCCTTCCCTTCTTCCTCTTAACCTCCAGTGCTAAATCTAGATCTAAACCCCTCTCATCGATGGCTGCACCACTGCTGTCACAGATAGCCACCACCTTGATGTCCATGCCATACTTCTTTTTGAGATATTCTCTCTTTTTCTTTATCACCTTAATAACTCCTCTTCCAATTACACCAAAACCTACCAGAATCACCTTCATGTTCCCCCCGCAGATTTAAAAGGATTTTATAAATAGAAGATCCTTCTCCTTTGAGAGTTTTTCCATCTCCCTACATAGGTCCTCTAAATTCTTACTGTCCACTATTATCCTCATCCTTGCAGAGGACTCCTTAAAGGGATGGGGCATGGTTAAATCTAGATCCACAACTAGTCCGTATTTATTCAGTCTATCTATGGTATCCCTTATGTCAGTGTCCACAACGTGACCTATGACCACCACATCTATGTCCATCTTCCTAACCTTGTTGTTCACCTTTGTAACTACTATACCACTTTCTTCAAGTCTCTCCACTATCTTCTCAAGGGTCTCCTCATCAAGATCCTCAAGTACTATCCTAACAGGTACCTTGCCGTCACTTTTCTTCTCCCTAAGGTGTATAACACTGTGGATGTTTATACCCATCTCAGATATAGGTGTTAGAGCCTTTAGAAGCTCCCCAGGAGAATCCTTTAACTCTAGATCTAGAAGGATCATAACTTCACCTTGTGAAAATAGTATTTAAAAAATAAAAAAAGTATTAGATCCTCTTGTAATTCAGGGACCTCTTGATTATCTCAACATCTATCTTTCCAGAGCTTACTACCTTTCCAGTCCTTATATCGTTTAAGGTCACCACTGCAGGGGCAAATATACCCTTATCTATCTTGTAGAAGTCGTAGTTTGCAGCCTTGAATACCTCTAAGAAGGGTTTTCCATAGTCAGGTGATGCAGAGGAGGGTAACTTCTTACATAGCTCCTCTATGTCATCCCCCTCCTCACCCTCTATATAGTAGTAGGTTTTCCCCCCGTAGAGTACCATATCGTTGGTGGCACCCATCATAACCAGGTCGTCTCCAACGATTGGAGCTATAGGTGCAATACCTGCAGCATACTTAACCTTCTTCACATCGAAGTTTAGAACCTCCAACATCTTGTAGGTTCCATTCTCAACAACCCTACCACTTATCTGGATAGAACCTACAAGGGAGGCTGTGGGGGCAACTAGGAGGTAGACATTCTCTACCTCTACACCACATTTGTCAGCTATATACTGGGCCACATCCTCATCTGGAAGTTTCGAGGACTCTAGACAGAGTATGGCTACGTCGGCGTTATCTTCGTAATCTATCTCCTCGTAGGTACTCTTAGGCATCTTTGCAAGGGCTCTGGCAGGCCCCGAACCCATGGCAAAGTACTTACCAACCTTTACAACCCATCCTGCCTTCTGGGAACCTAAGGTGGATACTGCGGGATGAGAGGTAACTACCTTTACAGAGGGTAGGGATATTTCGTTACTTAATCCCTCCTCTAGGGCAATACCTACCTCTGCCAACCCACCTAGACATACCTTTGTAAAGGCCTTACCTGCCTCGAAACTACCAGGTACATTTACCCCACAGTCTATAACCTTTGCCCCATTCTCAAGAGTTTTTACCTCTATCCTCAACTCCTCCTTCTTCTCCATCATCTCCTTCACTATAGGCAGAGCCTTTAAATTTACACTGAGCATTTCCACCACCCTGCTCTTTTATTTAAATTATTTTTAGAACTCTTTTTATAATTTTTTATCAAAGGGAGGTGGATGGATATGGACAGGGAGATATACAGGTTCCTACGTACCTTAAATGTAAACTTCAGGAGAAAAACACTGAGGGAGTTGTTAGAGGAGGAAAAACCCCACGTTATTATAAATGGAAGGAGACATAGGATAAAAAAGAGGGAGTTAAATCTATTGAAGGAGTTATCTGATAGCCTAGATCTGAAGATACCTATAGTGCTAGAGGTGGACGCCTCCCTGGAATCTGGAACTGTGAGGATCAGCGGTCGTGAGGAGGTAAAGGTAATATCCAAAATACTTGGAAGGGAGTTAAACCCCTTCACTGAGGAGGACACCCTTTACATCTATAAACCTGAGTTGAGGATAGTGAGGAGGCACCTTCCCACTACCACCATATATCTCTTTAAAATAGGACCTGTGATAGAATGAAAAAAAGAAGGTACAGGGGCTTAGATCCATTTAAGAGGTTGCTGAACAATCCAAAAAATATGGAGAGACTCTATAAACTCTACTACCTTGTAACCCTCTGGGTGTGGTTTGCATTGGTACTTGGAGCTGTGATCTTTATACTTTGGGCAATAAGGTATCTTGGTATAATAAAATAAGAGGGGTTGGCAATGAAGGAGTACATACTCTACTTTACCATGTTCTCCCTGATAGTTGGAGCACTCTCCTCCCTGAAACTCTGCTTCCACAGGAATACCTCCAATGTACTCATTGGGGAGGGCCTAATGGCCATAGTAGTGGCCACCTTTCTAGTGGTACTCTCCCAGAAGTTCCATATACCCTTTGGAGAAACAGTGGCACTTTTTATAATAGTGGCTGGACCTGTTGGAACCATAGCATTTTCTGCAGTTATGAGGAAGAAAAAATAGTTAAGGTGTCAGTTCGCCCATCATTCATCACAGGTCAGAAGCTACCACCGATCATCATCCACCATCTAGATAGATATTTCCCCATCTTTATATACTTATCCCTAGGTGATCCTGTAGTATCCAAACCTAGGTGAGTATATCTCTGCATTCCTCTTTAACTTCTCCAGTAGTTCCTCTACCTCCTTCTCAGAGATACCAAACTCAGCAGCCCTCTCTATTATGTCATCCTCTGCAGCTAAACCGTCCTTGGAGAGTGCAGAGAGTTCCGCTATAATCTCCAGTATCTTGTCCATCTTTTCATACTTGGACTTTGGCAGTTGCCCCATGACCTTGTCTATGTCGTACTTTCCAGTCTCTGGATCGTAGGCAACCTGGTTTAAGCACTCCCTTATAATCTCGATGGCAGCCTTTGCATCCCTCTCCTCAACCTTCCTTGACAACCTGGCCTTTGCATGCATCTCAGATATCCTTATAATAGCCTCCAACTGTCTCGCCGTAACTGGTATTGGGTTGTCCTCCTCCCCTAACTTCCTCATCTCCAGGTAGAAGTCTTTGATGATCTTCTTTGCAGAGTTTGTTAGATGGGGATTTTTTATCTCCCTCTCATCTATCTCCTCCTCTTCCATAAAGAGTGCCAGGTTCTCCTCGAAGTATGCACAGGTCCTGGCATAGATGATATAACTCTTCAGTAGATCCTCATCTACCACTATCCCATCTATCTCAAGGGGCTTCAATATGGAGTACTTCTTAGTTGCAGTCTCTACATGGACATCTAGGATGTGCTCTGCTATCTCCTCATCCCTCTTCCTATCTGGTATATCCCTAAGTGGGAATATAAGGTCAAATCTACTGAGAAGAGGTGGCGGTATATCTATCTGCTCAACAACCCCTAAGTTAGGATCGAACCTCCCCCTCTTTGGGTTACAGGCTGCAAGGACTGCACATCTCGCAGGGAGTTTTACATTTAAACCCCCCTTATTCACATGTATGGTCTGGGATTCCATGGCCTCCAGGATGTACTTCATAACATCCCTATCCACTGTAAGTTCATCTATACAGGCTGTACCCTCGTTGGACTTTACAAAGACCCCAGGCTTCACCACCCATCCATCCCCTATATCTGTACTCTCCCTTACAACGGTAGCTGTAAGCCCTCCACCTGTGGCCGTGGTAACTGAGGCGTAGGAGTTCTGAGGGAGAAGCCTAGCTATTCTCCTTAACATGGTGGACTTCCCAATTCCAGGGTCTGTAATAAGGAGTATATGACTGTCCCTCCTTAGAGGAGCACCATCTGGTAGGAACTTCATACACCCCTTTATCTGTTGAAGGAATATGGCCTTCTTTACCATCTCATAGCCTTTAATCTGGGATAGAAGGTAGTTGGACAGTAGGTCCACTATGTTCTTCTTTTTCCCCAGTTCATTTAAGGTCTCTATTAACTCAGGTTCCTTGAGGATGTCCCTAACCTCAATCCTCTGATAACTTTCAATGGGAGAGAGGCTGTTACTTCTAACACATATCTCAAAAATTGGTAGATGGATGTTAGAACGGGTACTCTTTCTTATTACAGTTCCTACTACCTTCACCCTTCCAGAGTATATACCTCGGGAGTTTTCCAGGAACACCTTTATACTCTTTGGAGGCTCCTCTGGATTCTTCATGAGATCTATAGGTTGTTGAATCTCCAACTCCTGAATATTTACATAGGTGGAACTGTCCAGATCTAGTACCATCTCCTCCTTACACTCCTCACATAAAATCCTAGGGATTTTTTTAAAGTAATCGGATATGGTGTATTTCTTTGTATTCCCACAACGTTTACATATGAAGTAGGCCTTCTTAAGTAGGGCTCTTACCTTAGTGGCAGATATGATGTCCCCCTCAAAGGTTATAAGTTTGTTAATATCGAAAGAACTTATGTCCTCTATCTTCTTCTCACAACCTAGGGGATTCTTTATAGATATCTGGATCTTCTCCAGCTCCTTCTCTGTCTTACTCTCCTCACCAAATACCTCCTTGTAGGTCTGTTTAAATAGATAGAAGAGGGTGTCTTCAACCTTCAGGGGATACTCTATAATAATGTCGTTTATCTCGGCAGCCTCTGGAAAATACCTTAGGAAATCCCTTATATCGAATTCAAAGATGTTGTTCTTTATATCCTCCTCTGCTAACTTATGTTTCATGTATAACTTTACCTTGTCTCCGTACTTCTCAATAAATTCCTCCTCGTCGTACTCCAGAGTAAAGCCCTCCATAGCCATCCCTTTATAAATATAAATATTATTTTCAACAATAAGATTAAGAGTTAAGAGTTTGGGAGCACGGTGATAAGATGACATCTGAAAATATAAAAAAATTTGTTGAGGAGGTAAAAAATCAGGTTCAAAAGGAGGCAAAGTATGTTGAACTGGTTTTTACAATATACTACCTTATAAATTTGGTGGAGCCCAGTAAGAGGGAGAGTTTTCGGGAGGCTATTAACAACGCCGAGAGTATAGAGGATGCCTATGAAATACTTAACGCCTTAAAACTCCAGATTGGAGCTCAGGGTGCCAGGAAGTTACTTAAGAGTCTCTAAGTATTCAGGGATATAAGGATAACCCCCAGGATCACAAGTACAATACCTACTATCTGGTTTATAGATAGGTGCTCTCCAAGGAATAGAACTGCCAACACCGTAGTAATTGCAGGTCCTATGGAGGAGAGGGGTACAACGATAGAGGCCCTACCCCTGTTAAGGGCGTAGTAGAGTAGTAGGCTTCCAAGTACCACCATTACAGCAGATATTACAGCATAGACCAGTATCTTCCCCTGTATCTGCCCCAGTCTATGGGGATCCTTTATCACTATAAGGAGGGTAAGTAGGATACCTACGATATTCACAACAATCCACTGGATAAAGGGGTCCTTCTCAGAGACTATCTTTGCAAAAAAGGTACCTACACCGTAGAGGATGGCTATAAGTATCCCCGCTATAACTTCATTTATAGGAATCACCACTCCCTATTTTAGAGATGGATTACCTTGGCATCCTTTATATTCTCCAACTTCTTCAACTTCTCCAACACCTCCTCTGGTATAACATGATCTACCTTGAGGATCATTATACTCTCCCCTCCAGGTTCCTTCCTACCTACCTGCATTCCCGCAATATTTATACCGTGGTCTCCCAGGAGCAACCCCACCTTACCTATCATCCCAGGTCTATCGATATGCCTGATAATACAGATGATACCCTCAGGCTTTATATCCACCTTGTATCCGTCGATCTCTCTAAGAACAGGTTTACCCTCTACCACAGAGCCAACTAGGGATACCTTATCTGAGTTGCCCTCTGCCAACACCTTTATGGCGTTACCGTACTCACTCTCAGATATTGTACCCTCAATAACCTTTATGTTCCTACTTTTAGCCACACTAGGTGCATTCACAAGGTTAACCCCTGCAAGGAGTATAGGGGATAGCATACCCTTGAGGAAGGACCTCTTTACTATCTCTGTATCCTCCCCTGCTATCTCACCACTGTATATCAACTCCACCTTCTCTATAGATCTGTCAAGTAGTTGTATGGCCATGAGACCTAACTTCTCTGCAAGTTCCATGTAGGGTTTTAATTTCCCAATCTTCTCCGAGGGTATTGCAGGGAGGTTTACCACATTCTCGGCAGGCTCCCCCCTAAGTATCTTTACAATTTGCTCTGCAACTATGATACCTGCACTCTTCTGGGCCTCCTCAGTGGAGGCTCCCTGATGAGGTGTTCCAATAACGTTGTCCAGTGTAAGTAGGGGGTTGTTCCTTGGGGGCTCCTCCTCGAAGACATCCAGTGCAGCAGCCCTTATCCTCCCCTCCTTGAGAGCCTCGTAGAGGGCCCTCTCATCTATTAAACCACCTCTAGCACAGTTTACAATTATGGCATTCCTCTTCATCAGGGATATCTGCTCTTTCCCTATGATATGTCTAGTCTTTGGAGTTAGGGGTACATGGAGGGTGATAATGTCGCTTACCTTACAGAGTTCGTTGAGATCATCTAACAACTTTACCCCTAAGTCCCTTGCAACCTCCTCAGGTATATAGGGATCGTAGCCTACAATATTCATTCCAAAGGCCTTTGCCCTCTTTACAACCTGCTGTCCTATCCTACCTAGTCCAATAACTCCAAGGGTTTTACCGTAGAGTTCAATACCCTTGAAGGACTTCCTGTCCCACTCTCCCCTCTTTAAGGAGGCTGTAGCCTGGGGTATATTTCTCGCTGCAGCTAACATTAAACCCATGGTTAACTCGGCAACAGAGATGGAGGAGGCATCTGGGGAGTTAACCACGATAATACCTCTCTCGGTGGCGTACTCAACGTCGATGTTGTCTACACCAACACCTGCCCTTGCAATGATCTTCAATTTCTTTGCATACTCCAGTATATCCCTTGTTAATTTTGTCCCACTTCTAACAACGATAACATCCACATCCTCTATCTTCCTCTTCAACTCCTCCTTACTTAGGTTCGTTGCTATCTCCACATCACCAACTTTCCTCAGTATCTCTACAGCCTCCTCGTGTATCTCATCTGTAATGAGTATCTTCACCATAATCCTTCTCCCCCTGCTTTTAAAAAATAATTTATACAATAACTATCACTGTCTTTATATAATATTCTCCCCCTGGATTAGGATTAAAATACTTTTTTAGGTGAAAATGTGATACTGATGGATGAGAATACCAGGGCTATTGTACAGGGAATAACTGGGAGACAGGGACGTTTCCATACCAAGGAGATGTTGGACTTTGGGACCAAGATTGTAGCTGGAGTTACACCTGGAAAGGGTGGATGGGAGGTACATGGGGTACCTGTTTACGACACTGTAAGGGAGGCTGTGGAGGAGCATGATGCAAATGCCTCTGTACTCTTTGTTCCAGCACCTGCAGCGAAGGATGCTGTTTATGAGGCTATAGATGGAGGCATAGAGCTTATAGTTGTTATTACGGAACATATACCTGTACATGATACACTGGACATGGTGAACTACGGGAGAAAGAGGGGTGTAAGAATTATAGGACCAAACACCCCTGGTATAGCCTCTCCCAAGGTAGGTAAGTTGGGGATAATTCCCTCTAGGGTTTTAAAGGAGGGGCACATTG
This sequence comes from Methanothermococcus sp. SCGC AD-155-E23, assembly GCA_019561615.1. GTDB lineage: Archaea > AGJL01 > Methanococci > Methanococcales > Methanococcaceae > Methanofervidicoccus. The sequence continues at coordinate 9,024 of JAHEQA010000004.1, read as the reverse complement.
GAATGGTGTCCAGGAGTGGTACCTTAACCTACGAGATAGCCAACGAGTTGGTAGTTAACGGTTACGGGCAATCCACCTGTGTTGGAATAGGTGGGGATCCTGTAGTAGGCACAGACTTTATAGAGGTCCTCCCCCTCTTTGAGAGGGATGAAGATACAGATGCGGTGGTAATGATAGGGGAGATTGGAGGGAGTAGTGAGGAGGTGGCCTGTGAGTATATAAAAAAGATGAGTAAACCTGTAGTGGCTTACATTGCTGGGATCAGTGCACCTGAGGGGAAGAGGATGGGTCATGCAGGTGCCATAATTGAGAGGGGTGTAGGTACTGCAGAGAGTAAGATAAAGGCCTTGAGGGAGGCAGGTGCCTACGTGGTAAGGAGGATCTCCGAGATACCCAAGGTGCTCCGAGAGGTTATAGGAAAGTAAGGGGATAGTATGACGTTGGCAGAGAAGATAGTGTCCAGGAAGTTGGGAGAGGACATCTGCGAGGGAGATACGGTAGAGATAGATGTAGATCTGGCGATGACTCACGACGGCTCCACACCCCTTGCTGTAAAGGCCTTTAAGGAGATAGCTGATAGGGTCTGGGATAGGGAGAAGATTGTTATCGCCTTTGACCACAACATCCCTGCAAATACTGTAAAGGCTGCAAATATGCATAAGATTACAAGGGCGTTTATAAGGGAGCAGGGGATAAGGCATGTTTATAGGGAGGGGGAGGGGATATGTCACCAGGTGTTGATGGAAGGGGGGCATGTGAAACCTAACATGATGGTCGCCGGAGGGGACAGCCACACCTGTACCCATGGGGCCTTTGGAGCATTTGCAACAGGTTTTGGAGCTACAGATATGGGTTATATCTTTGCCACCGGTAAGACCTGGATAAAGGTGCCGAAAACTATAAGGGTTAATATTGAGGGGTATAACGAGAGGATCACCTCCAAGGATATAGTACTAAGGGTCTGTAAGGAGGTGGGAAGAAGGGGAGCTATATACATGGCTATAGAGTATGGAGGGGAGGTTGTTAAGAGGATGGGTATGGAGGACAGGGTGGTGCTCTCTAACATGGCTGTGGAGATGGGGGCCAAGGTTGGTTTAATTGAGGCCGACGAGAAGACCTATGAGTATCTAAGGGATAAGGTCAGTGAAAAGGAGTTGATCCACCTTATGAGGAACAGGATATCTGTGGATGAGAGGGAGGAGAGTTACTACAAGACCATAGATATTGATATTACAGATATGGAGGAGCAAATTGCATGTCCCCACTACCCAGATAACGTTAAGCCTGTATCTGAGGTGGCAGGCACCCCTATAGACCAGGTGTTCATAGGCTCCTGTACCAACGGGAGGTTAGGGGATCTAAGAATAGCTGCAAGGTACCTCAAGGGTAAGAGGGTACATAGAGATGTAAGGCTAATTGTTATTCCTGCCTCAAAGAGGATATTTGAGGAGGCTTTAAGGGAAGGATTGATAGAGATATTCCTTAAGGCAGGTGCCCTTATATGTCCCCCAGGGTGTGGTCCATGTCTAGGTGCCCATCAAGGTGTACTGGGAGATGGTGAGGTATGCCTCTCCACCTCTAACAGGAATTTCAAGGGTAGAATGGGTAGTGTGAATGCAGAGATATATCTCTCCTCCCCAGCAATTGCAGCGAAAAGTGCTGTCAAGGGGTATATAAGTAATGAGTAGAGTTATTAATAAAATCAAAAAAGGGAAAATTATCTCTTAATTTCCATCAATCTAATCACATCAGAGTTCTCACTGGCCACCGCCAAATACCTCCCATCCTGAGAGAAAGCTAGGGTGTATATCTCCACATAAGACCATTAGAATTAATTAAAAGAGCTCCGCTAAGACCGAAGGTTTATACTGAGTATTGCTATAGCTATAATCCCAACAATGACTCCAAGGGTTAAGATTGTATTTTTTTGGTTTTAGTAATGGAAAATCTTGAGGAATTACTATATTACCTAGCCCTTTCACAATAATATACAAAATTATGACCATGATGACTATCCCAACTAGATTTTCTTTTAGTTCTCCTTTTTTAGAAAATAGTCTCTTTAAAGGTTTTAAAATGTCTAGCAAATTATCACCTAAACAATTAGTATATATACACTAAGATATATAAAAAGAGTATATATAAGTTGTGGGTAAACTAGTATTTGATTGCCTAGAGAAATGGTTTTTGTTAGTAATTACAGTGGGGAAAAATCTTAAAAAAGAGGTATATATAGGTTATTGTAAAACTATTTATTAGAATATCAAAGGAAATCAGACGTATTTTCGAAAAGGGATATTGTTAGTTTAACAAAACCTAGTGATGGAAGGTACAATATTGTTGTCAATCACATCCATGTATTTAACAAACTTTGTGTTTATCCACCTTTCTTAGTAGTTTAATCCGTACCACCTTCCCTTTTTATGTCTCCCCTACTCATAGCTGATTAATAAAAAAATGGACGGGTTTCAACGAGTACGGAAGGTATAGTTGTATTTTGGTTAGTAGTTTTTCTCATGCCCTCATAATCCCTACAGGGGATGGATCCAGTCTTCGATGACAAGGAAAAAACACTAGAGAAAGAACTTGTTGAGGATTTATTAGCCATTGTAACCTTATATGCTGGCAAGTTTTATGATATATGTTCTCACAGGAAAAACACCTAGTTAAGACGGTAAAGAATGCCCCTAGAGAGAGTATTAAACTGATTACACAACTGGAGTTTTCGTAAGCTCCAATCTATCATCGAATACAAGGCTAAATTAAAGGGGATAAAAACTGTTTTTGTAAATCCCGCTTTTACCCCCTCCCTGTGCCCGATATGTGGGGGACTTAAGCCCGAATGGGCACAGCTATTCTCCTGAAGATGTGGGGAGTTCCTCTTCCCCCGAAAGCTCTCAGATAAGAGGGAAGGTTATACACTACTTGTGGATAACCAGAACGGACCGCTATAACAAAATAGATTTTATGTAGGTGCATAGTACTCAAACTTAGGTTCGTATATCTCTCCTCGCTTCTTCATCTTTTCCAATAATTCGTCGAGCTCCTCTTCAGAGATATCCAGTCCCCTTTTCTTGCACTCCTCCACAAGTTCCTCCTTTGGGACGGCGCTACCCTTTATAGCGCACAAATCACAGATTACTTCATAGATTTTGTACATCTTACCCTCTTTTGATCTAGGTGGGCCAACTACTTTTCCAAAATCTATCGTGTCTCCATCTTTGGCAATATTTTCATAGCAGTACATCACGAGATCTATAGCCTCCTTTGCATCCTCGGCATCTATAGTGTCTTTGAGCTTTGCCTTGGCCACTGCACCGGCTAACTTGATAATGCTTTCTAGCTGCCTCACCGAGACTCCAATATCTGCGTCCTTCGTATCCTTTCTCAGTTTGACGTAGAACTCCTCCAGTACCTCATCTGCCTCCTCTGTTAAATCTGGTAGAAAGGTTCTTGCATAGAGAATATACTTGTAAAGAAGATCAAGAGTTATGGTTATCTTTTCCCCGTCAACTTCAACCACTTTCTCAACTGGCCTATTTTCTAGTAATCTTTTCTTGTAGTCCTTGTACAACCTTGAGACATGCCTATACATATTTCTGTCATATTTCTCATCAACAGAGTCACTTATAGCAAATATCAGGTCAAATCTGTCCAGAATAGGCTCGGATATATGAATCTGCTCCCATACTGTAAGATCGGGATTGAATCTACCATGTTTTGGATTGCAAGCCCCTAAGATAGAGGTTGCGGCAGGGAGTGTAGCAGATATGGATGCCTTGTTGATAGTGACANTCTCCATGGACATACACTCCAGGAGGTACGGTTCAATAGACTTTCTGGCAAACTCATCTAGACAGGCTGTACCTCCGTGGGCCCTAGGGATTACTCCAGGCTTTACAACCCAGGTCTCGTCTCCTACCTCCGTCCTCATCTTCTCCACTGTTGCAGTCAACCCTACCCCCGTAGCAGTGGTGATCGCTGCGTAGGTATTTCCAGGTATCTGTGCTACTGTTTTTAACATAGTACTCTTTCCAATCCCTGGATCGGTAATAAGGAGGATATGAAGGACACCTGAGGAGTCGATATCCTTGGGAATACCCCTAACCTGTTGTAGGAATAGGGCTTTCTTGATCTCTTTGTGTCCTTTTATTTTATAGAAGAGGAAATCAGAAAGGACTTCGATAACATTAGGTATCTTCGCTATCTTCTTAATGGTCTTAAGTTCCTCCTCGGAGAGGTTGATCTGTCTAATTTGATGGTCCACGGGAACTATGTTAATGGCTCTAACTATTATCTCGTATTTCCCTTTTAGACCTCTTTTCTTGATCCTAGTAGGGATGCCTATAACCTTGACCCTACCGCTGAAAATTCCCTTGGCATTTTCATGGATTACTGTGATATACTTAGGTGGATCCAGTGGATTTTTCATGGACTCTATGGGTTGCTGGAGTTTCAACTCCTGATAATCAATAAATTCTGATAGATCTTCATCTAGTTTGGCACTCTTTCCACATAGGTTACAAGGGATTTCTTCCACAGAGGCTGGGGGATCCAATGGGTCGATAAATACAGTAATGGTTTCACCACAGTTAGGACATACGTAGACACCCTTTACCAGTGCACTGTACACCTTACTCGCCATGGCTACGATACCTTCAAATTCCACCAACTTCCCTAGATCTTTACTTCTGATGTCCTCGATGGTGGTTTTACAAGATTCTGGCAAACTCTTGAGGGTGACTATGATACCCCTGGGTTGCTCGCCGTAGCATAGACGATAGGCATCTTTGAAAGCCCTATTCATCAAGTCAAGTGCTGCCTTGGGGCAGTCCATCAATATGTCGAGGAACTCAGGTACTCCATAACTTACACAGTCTTTACCAAATTCCTCCCAATCCAATTCTAGCCAGGGTGAGGTAATTCCGTCTGCACAGTATTTTATAAAGATTTGTTTTAACCCTTCTTTCATATCATAGATCTTGTCCTCTTCTACTCCTATAGTTTCCAATTTCCTTACCACGAGGTCCAGTTTCTTTTCCTCACCCTCTGGGCATTTTACCAGTCTGATTATTTTTTCACCGTTGATAACCTCCTGGGTAATTATACCCTTCTTGATAAGACGGTCTTTTGTTACTGATATTCCAGGTTTGGAATATCCCATTCCCTGGAGTAAATTATAAATATCGGACCACTTCATAGTACGATTGGATGATTCTTTCAAGAGTTCTATTATCTTCTTGGCTATGGACATAACCACCTTACCTCTCTTTTTTACTACTTATCACCATTTTTGGAGAATCCTATCTATAATTGGTAATAGATCCCCAAATATAGTTTACTAACCTGTGCACAACATCTCACAACCATCAGAACAAGTGTACCCCGAAATTCTCGAAAATGAAAATAAAGAATTTCATCAAAAATGAAAGGAAAAAAAGATCAGACAAGGACGTTTACCCTGAAAATAAGAGTGAAAACAAGTGAAAACAAAAAATAAAATACCCGTTATTAGTCGTTATTTTTTGAATAATTAACTATCCTAACAAAAAAACTTGAAAATCAGTTTTGTCAAGTGTTATTTTCATGGTTTTAAGTCCTCTCCTTCGAGATGGAAATGATCTCCAATCAAAATAAAGGATCTAAAAAGAGATAAGTATGAAAATAAGACATAAGGGCCCACATTTTCATAGTTTTAAGTTCTATTTGTGTTTTATTTCGAAAAATAAACCAGAATACACGAGTTTGAGCAATCCGTTTTCACTTGTTTTCACTCTTATTTTCTAGATTTTAAGCTCTATAATCGCTTAATTTTCGAAAATCCCGGAGGAATTTGTTTATTTTCATATTTTGAGAATATGGGAGTACAGGTAGTGTAATAGTTGTGTGTAACTCTTTACAAAAAAAAAGAATTCCAATCTGGAAGGTGATTGAAACCTGTCAAATACAAAAAGTCATTAAATCTAACATCGGGAATGGTTAATATTTATTATTATGGTTTTGTGGTGAGATATATAAACCATAATGTCCACAATATGGAATTAGTGCAAAAATGACTTAGGTGTCTTCATGAAACTTATCCACGTCCTTGGAAAAAAATATGTCGAGGAGATCTTAACAACACTGAATAAATATGGACCTTTACACGCTAGTGCAGTCTCAGAAATAAGTGGCTGTCCATATACAACATTAACAAGGAGGCTGGAGGAACTTGAAAAGATAGGACTGATAAAAACCTGTGATAAACCATTTCCTCTCAAAATCTGTGAGATAACCGATCTTGGGAGGAAAGCTCTCAAAGTATATCGAATATGTGATGAGATATCAAAACAAAGAAAAGCTAGGTCTTCTCCCGAGGTCCAGGAGGGAAATGCATTAATCTGACTCAAAAATGACATACAAATTATTAACTAAGGAGTTGTAAGATATTGATTTCGGGAGGAAAACCCTCCTCCAGTATGGAATAGGAGATATACCAACACAGTCATATGTCCTGTCATCAAAAATGAGACATTAGTCAGTTTAAAATATCACCAAAAATTTTCGAGGAAATAACTAGGGTTTATAATCTTGTTATAAATTATAATCAGTAAGCTTTTTCTGCTGTCTCCTCATATCCTCCACCTCACTTATTAGTTTATCTATGCTGCTTAGGAAGCCGTCAAGGAGTTTCTTCTCCGTACTCTCTATAGGTAGTGTCTCTGAGATGGCCTGGGCTACCTGGTAGAATACTCCCCTGTTTACGTATCTACTGTTCTCCAGGAGTTCCAGGAGCTCCTCTTTTCTATTATTTTTCCATAGGAGGAGAGCCTTATGTATCTCATCTATGAGGTCTCTTACCCTTATCTCCTCTAACTTTCTATCCTGGGGTCCTAGAACCCTGATGTACTCCTTCTCCCTCTTTATGAATCCCTTATTCCACTCTCTTTCAAGGGAGAGGCCCACTGACTGGGCCAGTATTCTGGCATCGTCGTAGTGCACCTTGGCCTCTCCATAGCTCCATCTCCAGAGGATGTAGAACCTGGTGAGGGGTGTTAGCTCCTGGGATATTCCATCCTGGAGTATTCTTCTGACAGCGTAATCAGTTACTATATCCCGGAGGATCTCCAGCATCTGGGATATCTCTATCTTGTTACCTTGATAGTCTTGAATTTCCTTGTATTTCCCGAATATTTCTATCCCAGCGCCTATTGCTGAGATGAAGTAGTCTGCACCTCTTATACCCTCATCCCATAGTTGCTCTAGTTTTTTGGATATATGTTCTCGTAGTTCCTTAATTATCTCCGGTAACCAGCCTATGTCCTTTCGCTGGATTTTTCTGCAGACGATGTAGAGGGAGGATCTTAGTGCAGCTGAATCCTTTGCTCTTAGTCGGGATCTCATCTCAGTGTCAATGGGCCAACACATGGTAACTAGGAGGTCAGAATCTAATAAAGACTGAATTACAGTCTCCCAACCCTCCGTGGATTTATGGGCATACACTATCACTGCTATGCCATGGGGTTTCAAAACTCTGGAGATCTCTTTGAAGGACTTGCTGAGCATCTCCTCGAAGAATTTCTTTCCTTCCTCGAAGCCTCCCTTGTCGTGGGTGTAGGCTACTATTTCCTTAGTTTTCGGGGTTAGTGGCGTCACGAATAACTCTGGGTAGAGATCTCCTATGCTCCTCTTTAGCCATACGTAGAAGAAGTCTGAAAGGTAAGAGTAGGGAACGTTGTCGTAGTAGGGAGGGTCTGTAAATACTGCATCGAAGTAGTTATCGGGATAGGGTATCTCTGTTGCAGAGGCCTGGGAGACTTGAGGGATAAGTTGTTTACCTTTGTGTTTTACTGGGGGGATTTGGGTGAGGTGAGAAAGGGTTTCTAAAATAGATTCTAGATCCCAACTACCTCTTGAAGTACTAAATGGATTTACTTCCCCATAATCCCAAACCATTGGAAGAGCTTGTCTATCAAAAATTCTTTCAAAAGATAGTACATCACTTCGCCACCTTATTAAATTTGCCAAATAAGTAGCTAACTTACTTACTCCCAAAGCCAAGTAACTCGCCACCGCTTTAGCATACTCTTCCTCGTATCCCTCTTCAAGCATCTTCTTATAAGCCAGTCTCACCTTCTCAGTGAATGTTATTAGAGCCAACTTCTGTCTTGCGTTAAAGAGATCACCCCATTTTTTAAAGCCATAATTTTCCCGTGGAGCAAAAGGTCGCTGTGTAATTGTATGAACTATAGGAATCTCCTCATCAGGCACAGGATCTATCCACCACTCCTCCATCAGCCTCTTTCTCTTCTCCTCTAAGTATCTCTCTGCCTCCTTGAACACCCTGATATCCCTTTCCTCCCCTATCCTGTATCTCTTCCCACTTTTCCCAGGTTTATGTAGTACCACGGCAACTAGTCTCTCCCCAGCCTTACCCTCCTGAAATAACTTCCTAGTGGTGTTTCCATCTATGGTAAACCCACAGACAGGGCAGGTTACAATAGCCCTGGACACTGTACCCTTCGAGGGATCAAAACCCTCAGACCACTTCTCGTACCCATCTCCCACTATCTTGAATTTTACCTCCCCGTCCTCCACGTATGGGTATAACGCCACCCTCTTATTCTTCTTCTTAGCTAACCAGAACTGCCTCATCAGGGGAATCTCAGCTCCACATAGGGGATTCTGACAGGGGAGAGTCCTAGCCCAGATATACCCCACAGGGATAGATCCATCTTCATCTGGTGGGTAGAACCTACCTATCTCCTTCCTAGCCTCCTCTAGAACCCAGTCTCCCCATCTCTTTACATCCCTAACTAGGGGGCTCTCCCCTCCCTTTATGAAGCCGTACTCGTCCTCCTCCCCTCTATACTTCTGGGGGTATTCGAGAGTACACTTCAATATCAAGGTGGCAACTGGATTGTAGTCCAGGGCATGTACCTCACATCCCACCCTAAGAGCCNCCAGGGGTATTGCGCCCCCACCTGCAAAGGGGTCCAGCACCCTTGGAGGTACCCCCTCGTTGGCAGATAGGATGTCCCTTCT
>JAHEQA010000003.1 GCA_019561615.1 Methanothermococcus sp. SCGC AD-155-E23 | reverse complement strand
GTGACAGTAAGTACTCCCTGAAGTATCAGATAGAGATACAGATGGAGCGCCAGAAAAAGAAGGGGATAGAGAAGTTCTACATCTACTTCTACCCTGGAACAAATACCTACGGAGATCCTGAGAGGTTAAAGGAGTTATGGGACCTTGCACTCTCCTACCCCGAGGTAATAGGACTCTCCATAGGTACCAGGCCAGACTGTCTAAGTAAGGAGGTCCTAGATATCCTAGAGGGTTATGTAAAAAGGGGTTACGAGATCTGGATAGATCTAGGTATCCAGAGTTTCCATCACAAGACCTTGAAACTCCTAAATAGAGGACATAGGGTATCCCATGTTGTAAGGGCAATACTGGAGTGTAAGAGAAGGGATATCCTTGTATGTGGGCATGTTATCCTTGGGCTACCTGGTGAGACCTGGGAGGAGATGATGGATACTGCAGAGTCCCTCTCCATGTTGGGGATTGACGCCCTTAAGATATACCCCCTAGTTGTAGTTAAGGATACAAAGTTGGAGGAGATGTACTGGAGGGGGGAGTATAGAACCCTGGATAGAAAGCAGTATATAAAGATCCTCTGTGACTTCCTGGAGCATACCTCTACCTATGTACTTATCCAGAGGGTCTCAAAGGACAAGGTCCCTGAGGAGATAAAGGTATCTCCAGAGTGGCAGTTAAGTAGGTTATCCATACTTAACGACCTTATCAAGGAGTTCAAAAGGAGGGGTACTAGGCAGGGAGTATATTATCAGGGATAGTATGAGATACGAGGTAGTGATCACCTGTGCCTTAGATGGGAGGTACAACAGGGCACCTATAGGGGTGCACTTTAGAGGCAGGGATGTGAACCTTCACCTCTACCAGGGATCCCATACATATGAGATACTGGAGAGGGAGGATTACTTTGTAGTGAATGTTGTCTCCCCCTATCTTATAGCCCAGTCTGTATACGACGACAGTGGGAACTACTCCACCATAGAGTACAGGGGTATTACCCTCCCCTACCTCTCTGAGGCCTACAGGATATACGTTGTTAAGGTTTCCAAAAGAAAATTTGTAGATCTCAGGGATGGGTATGGCGATACTAAGTTGATGGGAATCCAGGGGAGAATCCTCTTAGAGAGGGATATAAGTAACCCCCCTCTAAGGCCCTACTCAAGGGCAGATGGACTTATAGTAGAGATGGCTGTACTCTACTCCCGGCTAGGTGTTGCCAGGGGGAAAAAGAGAGAGGAGATGATTAGAAAGATGAGGGAGTATTTTGAGATTATTGAGAAGGTTGGGGATAAAAGGTATATCCAACTGGGGGAGAGGTTTCTTGAGGGTGTTAATGAGAAATAACTATTTTGTTCTGATTTTGACAACGATAGGTGTAAAAAATAGTGTTTCAAAGGATTTGAACCTGATAAAAAATGGGGCCGGGACCGGGAATTGAACCCGGCTCAGGGGATCCACAGTCCCCCAGGATGTCCACTACCCCACCCCGGCCACTGATATAAAGGAGGGTGGTACAGTTATAGTGGATAGGGACTTGGTTACAGTACCTGAGGATTTCTACAACGGAGATATAAAGGTGTACAAGATCCCCTTTACAGATATCGCCTATAAGGAGATAGGTC
>JAHEQA010000002.1 GCA_019561615.1 Methanothermococcus sp. SCGC AD-155-E23 | reverse complement strand
ATCTAGTAGAGGATATCCAGGATCTAGTGGAGAGGGCCAAGAACAGTATGCACCTTGTAAATCTCCTTGCACCCTTTGAGATCAGGAGAAAGGCCTACGTCTACATAGGGGCCCGTATGGGAAGACCTGAGAAGGCTGCACCTAGGAAGATGAAACCTCCAGTAAACAGCCTCTTCCCCATAGGTAATGCAGGGGGTAACGTTAGGCTGATCAACAAGGCCGTTGAAGAGGGTAAAAGAGATGTTGTAGAGGTATCCTATGGGGAGTGTCCAAACTGTGGAAGGATAAGCCTCTATAGAAAATGTCCCTTCTGTGACACCCCTGTAGAGCTCTCAGGTCCTAGGAAAATAGAGATCCCCCTGGAGGAGTACTGGAGAAGAGCTTTGAGGTACCTAGGGTTAAACAAGGTTGGAAATGTAAAGTGTATTAAGGGTATGACCTCTAAGAGGAAGATAGTTGAACCCCTTGAGAAGGGGATACTGAGAGCTATAAACAACGTGTACGTATTCAAGGACGGTACCCTTAGGTTTGACTGTACAGATGTGCCACTGACCCACTTTAAGCCCTGTGAGATAAACGTCTCTGTAGAGAAGTTAAGGGAGTTAGGTTACGAGAAGGATATCTACGGTAGCCCTCTGGAGAGGGAGGACCAGATTGTAGAGTTGAAGGTACAGGATATTATCATACCTAAGGCCTGTGCAGAGTACTTTGTAAATGCAGCAAAATTCATAGACGACCTACTTGAGAGGTTCTATAAGGTGGAGAGGTTTTACAACGTAAAGAGTAAGGAGGATCTAATAGGTCACTTGGTAGTTGGGATGGCACCTCACACCTCTGCAGGTATGGTAGGGAGGATTATAGGATACTGTGATGCAAATGTAGGTTATGCGCATCCCTACTTCCACGCCTCAAAAAGGAGGAATTGCTTCCCAGGAGATACCAAGATACTTGTTAACATAGATGGAGAGGTAAAGAGGATTACCCTGGAGGAACTCTTCAACCTCTACGATGGTGAGAAGGAGTACTACGAGAATCAGGCCTATATAAGAAGGACTTTAAGAGATAACATCAAGG
>JAHEQA010000001.1 GCA_019561615.1 Methanothermococcus sp. SCGC AD-155-E23 | reverse complement strand
CATCTACGGTGGAGGAGGTCCAGGGGTATTCTCAGGGAACCACATAGTTACAAGACACAGTAAGGGGTTTGCAATTCCACCGGTATGTGCTGCAATGTGTGTAGATGCAGGTACTCAGATGTTCTCCCCAGAGAGGACTTCTGCACTTGTTGGGACAGTATACGGCGCTATAGACGAGTTCAGAGAGCCTATGAAGTATGTAATTGAGGGGGCACTTGAGATAAAGGACATATTCCAGTAAAAGGGGAATAGACATGATTGAAGTTGAGGTGTTTCCCCACAGGTATCTGAAGGCAAAGACCACTGAAAAATTCCTCAACGAGATATACTCCCTGGACACTGTAGAGAGGGTCATTATACATGGCCAGCCTCTACCAAAGACTGTATACTTCGGTCCTGCAAGGGGTACTCCAGTGAATCACTCTGAGAGAAAGGTGATCAATGTACATGGGGTTCCAGTGGAACTTACAGTGATGGCAGGGAGGTTCTGGATCACCTTGAAAGACGACAGTGAAATAGAGAAGATCGAAGAGATCTGCAAATCCCTCTTCCCCTTTTGTTACGATTTAAAGGTGGGCAAATTTACCAGGACTAGACCGACAGTGACAGACTATATAAAGTACGGGGAGAGGGCAGTGAACATGATGGACAGGTCTCTCATTGGACTGATAGATCCAAGGAGTAAGTTTGACAGTGCAGTGAAGATAATACCTAAGAAGAAAGAGGAGGAAACCTCTTCCAAAGAGGAGTAGGATGTGATCCTATGCCTGTGGGAAGAAGGGAACAGATAATAGACTGTAGGGCAGTGATGGGGTTGGGAGAGGGAGGTGGTCTAGCCCAGAGGGGGACCTTTGCAGAGGCCCTGAGGAACGACGTAGTTGTTGTAGCCATGTCCCCTGGGAGGCGACACATTACAAAACCTGTCTGTGAAATAACCTATGGGATAAGGGAGGCAGGTATTCAGACCAGTGTCCTTGTCTTGAATGCAGGTAGTGGCATCCCCCATGACGCCCCCCATGGAAGTCTAGGGTCTACCTTTGGTATAAAGCCAGAGGAGGCAGAGCAGATAAACAGACATAAACTTTGCATAGTACACTTTGGAAACGTTAAGAGCCATATCGTGTATAAAGCCAGGTTGCTCCTAAGGTACGTGGAGATACCCACAATAGTGGTCTGT